>NZ_JBFAMH010000039.1:0-50220 GCF_040656475.1 Streptomyces sp. NPDC049915 | reverse complement strand
TGGTGCACGGCCCGTATCCGGGTGGCGAGGCGGCCGTCGGCGGCCTGGCGGGCAGCCCGATCCTCGGCGGTCCGGCGCCAGTAGTAGAAGCTGGAGCGGGCGATGCCCAGGATGCTCTGCCACCCGGCGCGGCAGGATCCGCTGCAGCTTGAACGGTGCTGACAGGGCCGCCTGGTCGCTGCCCAGCACCCCCCGCAGCGATGTTTCGCGCAACGCGACGACCACCGCCAGAGCTTCGTCGTCGTCCAGGTTCAACGGCGGAACGGCACTGCCCGCGGCCATGCGGTAGCCGCCCCACGGCCCCGGATCGGACTCGACTCCGTACCCGAGGTCCCGCAGTCGGGCCACGTCCCGCCGCACGGTGCGCTCATCGACCTCCATGCGCTCGGCAAGCTCACGATTCGTCCAAGACGGCCGCGCGGACAGCACTGGGGTACTGGACACACCGGGACTGTAGAGGATGGCCGGGTTGCCCCTTTGGTATGGCCGGCCGTGCGGCGGCGACGCCGGACGGCCACTTCTCCAAGTCGGCACCCCTGCCGCTCTTGACGATCCTGCCGCCGGCCTCCGCGAGCTCCTGTAACAACTGCTCCGTGAGCGTCACACGAGGATGTGAGGGAGGGCTTGGTTTCCGCTCGGTGGCCGGAGTTTCCTGCGCTCGGGTGGACTTGGGTCGTGGTCCGGCGGCCTGGGTCTTCCGCGGGCGTGATCCGCGGGGAGGGTACGTGCCGTGTGCCAGGTAGTGCCGACCGGCGCTTGTCAGGGTGACGCTCCACTGCCCGCTTTTCCGGGAGACCGTGACCAGGCCACGGTTGTGGAGTGCCTGGCAGGTGGTCTTGTAGGAGCTGGTGTTCCATACGTCGGCAGGGCACTCGGCTTCCACCCACTGCAACACCGAGAGCTGTCGCGCATTGACCCGTCGTTCCAATGGTCCGCCTTCGACTCGAAGTGACGTACGACGGCGGCATGGTTCCAGTTCCGGTGGTAGGCGACCGGTGCTGCGAGTCAATTCGCTCGAACGAGCGGGCTGACGTGGCTGGAAGCCGGTTGGGCGGAGAACCGTAGGTGTGTGCCTGTCCTACGGCGGGGTCTGACTCCTGAGATCTCTGACCGAGGTGTCCTGATCACACTGTGTCGACCGCCGGCCAGGGGACAGCGCACTGTTGGTCTCGGGCTGATGGACGTGTCTCGATAGGGGCTTGCCGGAAAGGCGTCATCGCGATTCTGACCGTCCGCACGGCCCGCTGCCGGCTACGGGACAAGCCGTCGGGCCTGAAAGGGAACGAGCATGACCGGCACGTCCTCCGCTTCGCGCCCTCGTCGGCGTCGGCCGGCGGGGGAGGTGGTCCTGGGAGTGGACACGCACCGGGATGCCCATGTGGCCGCTGTGCTCTCCCTGGTGGGGGACGTGATCGGCACCAAGGAGTTCCCGGCCAGCGCGGCTGGATACCGAGACCTGCTGGGGTGGGCCAGGGCGTCGGGTATGGTGCGGCGGGCCGGAGTGGAAGGTACCGGCTCCTTCGGGGCGGCCCTGTCCCGCTACCTGCTGGCCCAGGGTGTGGACGTTTTCGATGTGAACCGGTTCGACCGGGCCGACCGCCGGCGGCGCGGCAAGTCGGAACCGCTCGATGCCGAGAACGCGGCCCGGGCGGTGCTGAGCGGGCGGGCGCGCGTCCAGGCCAAGACGGGCGACGGGCCGGTGGAGATCGCCCGGATGTACAAGCTGGCCAAGGACTCGGCGGTCAAGGCCCGCACCCAGGCGTCCGCGTGCAGATGCGTGCCGATGAAGACCAGTTCCTGGCGAACAAGCCACACCCGGAGCTGAGCATGTCGGATAGAGGCATTCATCTGGTGGCCGGTGCGTTGTCTTCGGAGCCGGCCCCGCGGACCGGGACGAGGAGGGTGAACGTGGTCGGAGCCCTTCTGGTGAGGGAGAGTCGGCCGCCGATGGAGAGGGCCAGTTCGGAAGCGAGGGCGAGGCCGATGCCCGTCCCATGGCCGTTGCCGGTGTGCCCGCGGTCGAACAGCTGCGCCGGCTCCCCCTCTGCGGCTCCCTCGTCGCTCACGTCGAAGGCGAGGGCGTCGTTCAGGTCCCGCAGCACCAGTCGCGTAGTTCCGCGCCCGTGCACCCGTGCATTGTCCAGCAGGACTCCGAGCACCTCCGAAACGGGGCCGCGGGGGACCAGGACATCCGCGGGTCCGTCATGTGTGCCGCACTCCAGGCGTCTGCCGTCGGCGGCGAACATGCCGTGCCAGTGCTCCCGCGTCTCCTGAAGGAGGTGTGCCACCGCGATGTCCCCGGCGACCGGGCGGGGCGGGTCCGGGGAGCGGGACAGGCGCAGCACTTCTTCCACGGTCTGGTGGAGGCGATGGGTGGTGTCCAGTGCCTCGGTCAGGGCAGCACGTAGCCGGGCGTCGTCGTCCTGGGCGAGGCCCGCCTCCAGAGTGAGTTGCAAGCCGGTTAGTGGCGTGCGCAGCTGGTGGGAGGCGTTGGTGGCGAAGTCGCGCTCGCGGCGCAGGAGTTCGGACAGGCTGCGAAGCATCGCGTTGTGCGTGCGGGCCACCTGATCGATCTCGGCGATGCTGCTGGGGGCCGCCCTCGCGTTCAGGTCACCCTCGGCGACGGCCCGGCAGTGGCGGGAGAGGTCCTCCAGCGGGGCGGCCAGTGCCCGAGCCTGCCGGCGGGCGATCAGTACCGCGATGGTCAGCGCGACTACGGTCACGCCCAGTAGTACGCCCCACGCCGCCAGGACCCGGTCGCGTACGGTGCCGGCGGGGGAGGACGCGCGGACCACGCCGATCACCTGCTCGGCGTGGGAGACCGGTACGGCGGCGACCAGATCGCCGCCCGACTGCCCCCGGACCACCTGTCCGCCAAAGGCGCGGCGGACCGGCGCGTCCCCCAGCCCGGGGCCGCTGCCCGCGCGCTTGGCCTGTTGCGGGTCGTACAGGCCCAGATGCCCCCCTGCCGGCGCCCTGGGCAGTTCCACCGGGTCACCGGTCGCATAGTCCGGGCTCACCCGTACGGCCGCGGCGAGGGCCGCGCGCTCCAGGCTGTCGCGCTGTCCGGCGTACAGGGAGGACCTGATGGCCAGGGCCAAGGGGACGGCGAGCAGGACCACGGCGACCAACGCGGCGGTGAGGGCGACTCGCACCACGCGCTGTCTCATGCCCTCATCATGCGGCGGTTCGGCGGGGCGCGCGGGACTGAACTCACGCTTTTGCCGTCGTCTAACCCTCGGCGAGCAGGGCGTTAACCGGCCGCTGCCTAACGTGGGTGCCATGACCGTCCGGTCCAGGGGAGTCCTTGGAGGGCAGTGGTGATGGCAGCACACGCACGGACGTCCGCGACAGTCGGGCTGGTGCTCGTGGCAGCGGTGACCGCGGGCTGTTCCGGCTCAGGCTCGCACTCCGGTTCTGGTTCGAAGACATCGTCACCGCCGGCTTCTTCGGCGCATGTCGGAAACAGGCAGAAGAACCCGGCACCCGCTCCGACGGAGTCCAATCCGCCCGGTGACATCCCTGACAACCAGGTGTACGTCGTCTATCGGCCGGCCGGTGGGTCCTTCTCCGGATTCACGGTGAAGGTGCCTGAGGGCTGGGCCCGTACCGAGCAGGGCGGCAGCACGGTGTTCACCGACAAGTTGAACACCGTGAGGATCACGGCCGTCTCGGCGTCCACTGCCCCCACGGTCGACTCGGTCACCAAGACGGTAGTCCCCAAGCTGCGCTCCCAGGTGCCGAAGTTCGCCACGCCGAAGGTGTCGGAGGTGTCTCGGCACGCGGGCCGTGTCGTCCGGTTGACCTATCAGGGTGACTCGGCGAAGGACCCGGTCACGGGCAAGGTGGTGCGCGACGGGTTCGAGCGGTATGCCTTCTACAAGTCGGGCCACGAGGTGGATCTGACCTTGTCCGGCCCGGTCAACGCCGACAACGTCGACCCGTGGCGGATCATCAGCGACTCCTTCGCCTGGCGGTGAGCACCATGGCGTCCAAGCCGGTGCTGGCTGCCCGTGAGCTGTACCGCTTCTACCGGGCCGACGAGGAGGAGACGCTCGCTCTACGCGGGGTGTCGCTGCAGGTCGGTCGGGGCGAGACGGTGGCGGTCGTGGGTCCCTCGGGATCCGGCAAGTCCACCCTGCTGGCCTGTCTGGCCGGGCTCGACGAGCCCTCCGGCGGCGAGGTCCGCCTGGACGGCATACGCCTCAGTCACCGGCCCGAGACCGAGCGGGCACGGCTGCGCGCCCGGCACATCGGCGTACTGTTGCAGACACGCAATCTCCTGCCGCATTTGAGCGTGCGGGACAACGTCCGCCTGCCGCAGCGCGCCGCGGCCCGCAAACCCGTCACTTCGGCCAGGGAGCTGCTGACCCAGGTGGGCCTCGGCGAACGGATGCATGCGCTGCCCCGGCAGCTGTCCGGTGGCGAGCTGGCCCGGGCCGGGCTGGCCGTGGCGCTGGCCAACGCGCCCGCTGTCCTGCTGGCCGACGAGCCGACCGGCGAACTCGACGGCGAGACCGAGCGGGTGGTCCTCGCCATGCTGCGGGAGCGGGCCGCACAGGGGTGCGCGGTGCTGATCGTGACGCACAGCGCGGAAGTCGTCCGGAGCGCGGACCGGGTGATCACGCTGGAGGACGGCAGGGCAACCGACGCCTCCTGTCCCGCGGCGCAGGGGGTGCCCGATGTCACGGGATAAAGCGCTCGTGACCTGCACCGACGCGGCTCTCACCTTCGGCACGGGCACAGAGGCGGTCGTGGCCGTACACGGTGCCGACCTGGAGATCGGGTCCGGCGATCGGCTCGCCGTCGTCGGCCCCTCAGGGTCGGGCAAGAGCTCGCTGCTGCATCTGCTGGCCGGACTCGAGCAACCCACCAGCGGCACGGTGACCTGGGCCGCCTCACTGGGGCCGTACGACATCGGTCTGGTCTTCCAGGGCGACAGCCTGATCCCGGCCCTGAACGTGGTCGAGAACGCCGCCCTGCCCCTGGTCCTCGCCGACCGGACGGAGCAAGAGGCCCGCCCGGCCGCCCTCGCGGCGCTTGCGCTCGTGGACGTGGCCGACCTGGCGGACCGGCTGCCCGAGGAGATCTCCGGTGGTCAGGCACAGCGGGTGGCCGTCGCCCGGGTGCTGGCCCAGTCCCCGCGCCTGATCCTCGCCGACGAGCCCACCGGCCGCCTCGACCACGCCACCGGCGGCCGTGTCCTCAACGCCCTCCTCACCGCCGCCGACCACACGGGCGCGGCCCTCGTCGTCACCACCCACGATCCCGCCGTGGCCGCCCGCCTCACCACCCGGCGCGCCATGCGCGACGGCCGGCTGCTCGCACCCGAGGAGGTGCCATGATCGGCTCGTGGACGGCCGGCCTGGCCCGCCATCGCACCGGACGTCTGCTGGCTGCGCTGGCCGGGATCGCCCTCGCGGTCGCCCTGGTTGCCGCACTGGGCTCTTTCCTCACGGCGTCGAAGGCGACCATGACCCAGCGTGCCGTGCGCTCGGTCGCCGTCGACTGGCAGGTCCAGGTACAGCCTGGCGCCGACCCCGGCGCGGTAATGTCCCTGGTCCGCAAGGCGCCGGGCACCCGCGCCGCCCTACCTGTCGGTTTCGCCCACACCACCGGCTTCACCGCGCGCGTCCAGGGCAGCACCCAGACCACCGGTCCCGGTATGGCCCTCGGCCTGCCTGACGGCTACCGCGCCCTCTTCCCCGACGCCGTCCGCACCCTCTCCGGCTCCCCGAACGGTGTCCTGCTGGCCCAGCAGACCGCCTCAAACCTGCACGCCGCTCCCGGCGACACCATCGGCGTCCAGTTTCCCGGCATCGGGCTGAGGCCGGTGAGGGTGGAGGGTGTGGTTGACCTGCCCCAGGCCGACTCCCTCTTCCAGACCGTCGGCGCACCCAGCCAGTCCCAGCCGACCGCACCCCCGGACAACGTCGTCCTGCTGCCCGCCGCCAGGTTCGCCGCGTTGACTCGGGGCGCCTCTGCGGTCACGACCCAGATCCACGTGGCGCGCGACGACGCCCGCCTGCCCTCCGACCCGGCCGCCGCCTTCACCGCGGTCACCCGCGCGGCCCACAACCTGGAGGCCCGCGCCGCGGGCGCCGCACTGGTCGGCGACAACGTCGGTGCCGCCCTCGACTCCGCCCGCCAGGACGCTCTGTATGCCCAGATCCTCTTCCTCTTCCTGGGCGTCCCCGGCGCGGTCCTGGCCGCCGCGCTGACTGCCGCGGTCGCCTCCGCCGGCGGTGAGCGGCGCCGGCAGGAGCAGGGCCTGCTCCGGCTGCGCGGCCTGCGCCCCCGCCAGATCACCGCCCTCGCCGGGCTGGAAGCGGCGCTGATCGGTGTCCTCGGGGGCTTGGCCGGACTGGGCATCGCCGCGCTGACCGGCCGCCTCGCCTTTGGTGCTGCTTCCTTCGGAGCGGGCGCGGGTACCTGGGCCGGCTGGTACGGCATCGCATTCGTCCTCGGCGCGGTTGTGGCCGCGGGAGCCGTCCTCGTCCCGGCCCTGTGCGACCTGCGCACGGTGACCGTCGCGGACACCCGCAAGGAGTCCGGCGCCCGCAGCACACGAAACCCCTGGTGGATGCGGTACGGCCTGGACTTCGCCCTCCTGATCGGCTCCTGGCTCGTATTCCGCGCCTCCTCCGGCAACCAGTACGCCCTCGTCCTCGCCCCGGAGGGCGTGCCCAGCATCTCCGTGTCGTACTGGGCCTTCCTCGGCCCCGCTCTGCTGTGGATCGGCGCCGCTCTTCTGCTGTGGCGGCTCATGCTCCTCGCCCTCACCCACGGCCGCCCCGTCCTGGCCCGGCTGGCCCGCCCGCTGACCGCGACGCTCGCCGGCACCACCGCCGCCACCCTCTCGCGGCGCCGCCGCCCTCTGGCCCGCTCGGTGGTGCTGCTCGCCCTCGCGGTTTCCTTCGCGCTCTCCACCGCCGTCTTCAACGCCACCTACCGGCAGCAGGCCGCGGTCGACGCCCGCCTGACCAACGGCGCCGACGTCACCGTCACCGAACCACCCGGCGCCCGAGTCTCACCCAGTGTGGCTGGCTCGCTGAAAGTCTCCGGCGTACGGCACGTCGAACCCCTTCAGCACCGCTTCGCCTACGTCGGCTCCGACCTGCAGGACCTCTACGGCGTCCGCCCCGACACCATCGCCCAGGCCACCTCACTCCAGGACGCCTACTTCGCCGGCGGTACCACCCAGCAGCTCATGCACAAGCTGGCCCAGCGCCCGGACAACCTGCTGGTCAGCGTCGAAACCGTCAACGATTTCCAGCTCGCGCCCGGCGACACCGTCAACCTGCGCATCCAGGACGCCCGCACCAAGGCCCTGCACACCGTCCCCTTCCACTACGCCGGCATCGCCAAGGAGTTCCCCACGGCACCGAAGGACAGCTTCTTCGTCGCCAACGCCGCCTACATCGCCAAGGCGACCGGCAGCGACGCGGTCGGCGCCTTCCTCCTCGACACCGGCGGCACCCACCAGAAGCAGATCGCCGCGCGCCTGCGTTCGCAGCTCGGCACCAGCGCCACCGTCAGCGACCTCACCCAGCCCCGCGGCACTGTCGGCACCAGCCTGACCTCCATCGACCTGGCCGGGCTCACCCGCATCGAGCTCGCCTTCGCGGTCCTGCTGGCCGCCGGAGCCGGGGGACTGGTGCTCGCCCTCGGGCTCGCCGAACGCCGTCGTACCTTCGCCATCGCCACCGTCCTCGGCGCACGCACACGCCAGTTGCGCGGCATGGTCCTCACCGAGGCCCTGCTGCTGGCCGCGGGCGGCCTGGCCGGGGGTGCGGTCATCGGATGGGCGCTGTCGGAGATGCTGGTCAAGGTCCTGACCGGCGTGTTCGACCCGCCGCCCGCCGCCTTGGCGGTGCCCGGCGTCTACCTGACCCTGGCCGGACTGGCCGCCTTGATCGCCGTACTGGCCGCAGCCCTGAACGGCATCCGCGGTGCCCGGCGCCCCGCGGTGGAGGAACTCCGCGACCTGTGAGCCCGCCTGAAGGGGAGCGACCTGCCTACTCTGTTGCCATGGGCACGCCTGCCGCACCGGACCGCAGCCGTCCGCACATCCTGGTCGTCGAGGACGACGACACCATCGGACGCCACCTGGAAACCGGCCTGCGCGTCAACGGCTACGCCCCCACCTGGAGCCGCACCGGCGCCTCGGCGCTGGCCGAGGCCACCCGCACCTCCCATGACGCCGTCCTGCTGGACCTCGGCCTGCCCGACCTCGACGGTCTCGACCTCGCCCGCACCCTGCGCACCCGCTTCCCCGACCTGCTGATCGTGATCCTCACAGCACGTGCCGACGACATCGACGTCATCGCCGGCCTCGACGCAGGCGCGGACGACTACCTGGTCAAGCCCTTCAGCCTCACCGTCCTTCTGGCACGCCTGCGCGCCCACCTGCGCCGCCGGACCAGCACGTCACCACCCCAGCAACCCCTACGGCTCGGCGACCTCGTCATCGACACCACGTCCCGCCGCTGCACCCTGCACGACACGGACGTCCCTCTACGGCCGAAGGAATTCGACCTTCTCGCCCTGCTCGCCCGGCACCCTGGCACCGCCGTCTCGCGAGAATCGCTGATGGCAGAGGTGTGGGACGAGAACTGGTTCGGCCCCACCAAGACTCTGGACGTCACCATGGCCGGCCTGCGCCGACGTCTCACCCAGGCCGCCGAGGAGTGCGGCCGCCCTTGCCGGTTGCCTCACATCAGCACGCTCCGAGGGCATGGCTACCGTCTCGAGCGCTGCGGCTGGAGCGATGGGGCTGGGGCGAAGAGCTGAGCGGCCCTCGCCTGCTCGCGCGGTAGGTTCTGCACTCATTCGGCCCACGCCATCCGGTCAGCGACCGCCCCACGCGAGGCTGCGGCCGCCTTGCGGTGTCCGAGGCTCCCCGGCGTGTGCCGAGGAAGCGCGGTTCTCTGCGCTGCCTCGGCACTCTGAGCCCGTCGGCCGGGTGGGCCGGCCGGGCGCTGTGCGGTCTGTCAGCCCATGTCCGTCAGGAGGGTGTTCAGTTCCTTCTCCTGCTGCGCAGGCGACATCGGCGGGTTCGAGTGATCGATGCCGAACGTTGTGAGCATCTTGTCCATCTGAGCGTCGATAGAGGTCCAGCCGGCCTGGTCCAGCGGCTGCAGCGACGCCTGGTCGGCGTCCCACAGGTCGCGCAGCTTCTGAGCGGCCGCGTGGGCCCCGGTCTCGTTCCCCGAGCGTGCGTCCTTGAGTGAGGTGGAGGCGAGGGTCTTCAGTGCGGCGACCTTGGCGGGCGGGAACTTCTTCACCGCCTGGCCAGGAGCCATCTGGACCGCGGAGGTGTTGTCTTCCTCCGGCGCCGGGCCGACGTGCGGCTGGCCGTGGGCCCAGACGAGCAGGCCCGCGGTGGCGACGGCGAGCAGTCCGAAGCCGGCCAGCGCGACGCGCTCCTTGCGCGGGTCGCCGCTGGTGTGTGCGGCGTGGGCAGCCTCGTTGGTCTCGGTCACATCCGAGCGCGTCACCGTCAGGTAGACCACCGTGGCCAGGATGAGGCCGAGGAAGATCAGGCTGGTGGTGAACGTGCCCAGGGCGAGACCGGTCGGGTCGCCCGGGTTCTGGGCGACCTTGGGGGAGGCGAGCCAGTCGCCGATGTTCGCGCCCAGCGGGCGGGTCAGGATGTAGGCGAGCCAGAAGGACAGCACCGGATTCGCGCCGAACTTCCACAGCGCCGTGATCGCCGCGATGAGGCCGAGCGGCAGCAACACGGAGACGCCCGGGCGCCAGCCGGTCAGCTCCAGAGTCCAGTCGCCGGTCGCAGTGCCGAGCGCGAAGGTGACGAGAACGGCGAGCCAGTAGAACGACTCCCGCGGAATTGTCGTGACCGAGTGGATCGACAGCGTGCGCTCACGCGCCCACCACACGCCGAAGACCGCCGCGAGCAGCACCGAGAAGACCGCGGAACTGATCCACAGCGGCACGTTCAGCTGATCGGTCAGGATGTCGGTGTACAGGGTGCCCGTGACGCTGACAACGACCACGGTCAGCCAGTAGGGGAACGGAACGTACCGCTTCAGCCGCAGCTGGACGGCCAGGACCACGACGAACACCGCGGTGAAGATCCAGGCGGTGTTGACCAGGCCGACGCCCAGCTTCATGTTGATCCAGTCGGCGAAGCTCTCACCCACGGTCGTGCACAGGACCTTGATCACCCAGAACCAGATGGTGACCTCGGGAACCTTGTTGAGCATGAGACGCCCGCTGCGCGTGCGTGCTTCCGTTGTCGTTGTCATGCAGGGAGGCTTACGCGAGGAACCTGCACATAACCTGACTACGTGGCCGCACGCGCCGCCGGGAGTGTCACCTCGACATGACCGCGGCCGTCCGCGATCGCGCGGACCTCCGCACCGGCCGAGGCGGCGATGCGCCGGACCACTGGCAGCCCTAGCCCGTGCCCGTGGCCGCCGGTCACGCCCGCTTCGAAGACCCGGTCGACGTCAGCGGGATCGAACCCGGGGCCGTCGTCCCGGACATCGACCACGATGGTCTCGCCCTGGTTGCGCGCGGTGATCCACACACGGGACTTCGCATGCCGCAGGCCGTTCTCCAGCAGGGGTGACAGCAGCGCCACGGCGACGTCGGGCGCCACGGCGACCTCGACCTCCGAGGGAATGGCGACCTCGACCGCGCGGCCGGCGATCGCCTGCCGCGCGGCGGAGCGCAGATCGCACCGGGTCCCCTTGTCCGTCCGTGCGCGCGCGGCGCGCAGCAGCGTCGTGATCGCCGTATCGAGGCGGTCGACCTCGCTCAGTACCGCCTCCGGCGGCACCGGCTCGCCGGACAGCTCGGCCAGCTGCGCCTCGGCCCGCAGGACCGTGAGCGGTGTCCGCAGCTCGTGGGCGATTTCATCGGTGAGCCGGCGCTCGTCCGCCAGCGCGTTGTCGACGCGCTCCAGGAGATGGTCCAGGGTCTGTCCCAGTTCCCCGAACTCGTCGCGGGGGACTCCGAGGTTGAAGCGCCGCCCGGGTTCGTGATGGCCCCAGTCGTCGGCGAGTGCGGCCATCTCGTGCACGACCCGCAGCGCGCGGTGCACCACGAGGTGTGCGACGCCGCCGGCGAGGAGGATCGTGAGGCCGCCCAGGATCAGCGACAAGGTCAGGCTGCGCTGCTCGGATGTCTCGTAGGGCGTGAGGTCCACCCGGACGATCACCATGACGTGGTGGCCGTCGATCGGGACCTGCCGCACGTACAAGAGGTAATCGTCGACCGTCGCGGTCTGCGGTCGCCCGGAGTCTGCGAGCTCCTCGACGCGATCGACCAGGCTCGGCGGGACGTTTCCGTCGATCAGGCGGCCGTCGGCATACACCCAGGCGACCTCGTCCAGCGCCTCGCTGCCGTTCTCCGTCAGCACGACACGGCCGCCCTTGGCGGTGACGTTCGCCGCGATCGCCTCGGCGCGGGTACGTGCCAGGTCGTGCGCGTCGGCGTCCGTCACCCGGCTCAGCAGTACGTGCGAGACCACGACCAGGATCGCGACCACGGCGGTGGCGATCAGCACGGTGAGTGCGACGACCCGCCTACGGAATCCCGTCACTGCCATCGGTAGCCCACGCCGCGGACGGTCGCCAGACGCTCGGCCACACCCAGCGGACCGAGCTTGGCCCGCAGCCGGCGCACATAGGAGTCGAGGGTGTTGTCGCTGACCTGCGCCCCGTGCGGCCAGCCGGCAGCGACGAGGGCGTGGCGGCGTACCGCGTCGCCCTGCGAGGCGATCAGGCGGCCCAACAGCCGGAACTCGGTCGGGGTCAGGCTCATGCTCACCGAATCGTAGGTCACCACGTGCTTCGCCGGATCGAGGACGACCTCGCGCGGTGCGGGCGCCACGGTGGCCCGGCGCAGCAGCGCCCGGACGCGGACCAGCAGTTCCGGGATGTCGAAGGGTTTGGTCATGTAGTCGTCGGCCCCGGCCTCGAAGCCGCCGACCTTGTGATGCAGGCCGTCCAAGGCCGTGAGCATCAACACCGGCGCGTCGACGCCGCGAGCCCGCAGGGCCAGGCAGACGTCGCGGCCGTCGGCGTCCGGGAGCCCGAGATCCAGGACGACCAGATGGGGCGCCGGTGCGAGCTGCCGCAGCAGGCTGTCGGCCGTGGCAGCGACGGAGACGGTGTGGCCGTCATGCTCCAGGGCGCGCTTGAGGACGCCGCAGACCGCCGTGTCGTCCTCGCACACCATGATGAAAGCCACGCGCTGACCCTAGACACTCCCGTCCCAGTTCTCCATCTGCCCAGGTCATCCGCCTGACGGCCTGGAGCAGGCCGCCGCTGGTGCCGCACGCTCCTGCCCTGCCATGAATCCGCGGCCGTCGGGCGCGACCGGCCGAGCCGCAGACGCCATTGCGCCAGGTCACCGTTCGCTCTGCGACCGGGTGAGCGGGCTGATTCTGGTGGAATTCCCGCAGGCGAGCGTGGCACTGTCGTACGGAATGCCCACCTACCGGGTCGGAAAGCGCAGGGTGCACATCGGTGTCTGGCAGCACGGCGTCTCGAACTACGGGTGGGGCACCGACCGCGATGGTGGCTTAAGCTCCCGCCATCCCACGCTCATCAGCGGAAAGGCCGGCATTCGGCTGCGGTCCACGGACATGGCGGCCGTCACTGACGATGAACACCGCCGGGTCGATCGCCCGGGGCATAGTCGCCGAAAGCTACCGGCCCGACCGCTCCGGCCTTGATCGGCGAGGCCTCGCCTGCATGGCAGTCGTCATGTACGCACCCAGCCACCACTGATCAGTGTCCCGGCGACCGCGCCGACGGCCCGCTTCCTCGTCGGATCAGGCCCTTGAACAGGGGGCAGTCGGCATGCGCCGTGAGGCCGGGCAGCGGATACGCAGCAGTGAGCCCCCGAAGCGCATGAACGGCTTCGGTGATGCTCGTGCCGGTCCGCGGAGTGGGACGGCGCGTGAAGACTGACAGGCCGCGAATCCGGTTTTGTTGATCTATCACTCATCGGTCCCGGAACGGGCGGTTCGCGGTACGTTGTGCTCAGCGCGCATGATGGCGGTCCCAGATCCGTGGTGGCGAGGATCTGGGACCGTGTTGATCGTCTTCGGACTGCAGCCAGCGCGTCCTACCTGACCTGGACATTCACGGCTGAGCCTCTCAGTGCTGGTTGGGCTGCTTGCGTCTCATCGCCTCGAACATCTGCTGACGGGCGACGTACAGCGCCGTGTCCAGTCGGCGGGTTCCGGTGAGCAGGCACAGTGTGTGGGTCGCGTCTTCGAGCCGACGGGCGGTCTCGGCGCTGTGGTCGACGGCCAGGCGGCGCCTCAGCGTTTCGCATCGTTCGACCAGCTCGCGCAACTGCGGGGGGTACGCCATGACAAAGTCTGTCTCCCGTGCGGGTCGGCCTGCATCGATCACTCTTCACCAGTACGGTCGCAGCCATCGACGCCTGTCGCATCCTGGGAACAGGCTGCGACAGCTTGCGCGCACCGGTGTCCTGCGGCCCCGGCGTCGGGCCGGGGACCGCGAGGTTCTAGGCAATAGAACGCAACACCGTGGGAGGCCGGACCCGTACGACTCGGTTGGCGGCTGTCTTCTGGAGCAGGCCGTAGGCGAGGACCGGGAGCAGCACGTGCGGTTTGTCCGGGAGCGCGGCGGTGATCAGTACGGCGCTGGCGCTGTTGTTGTTCATGCCGCAGGCGAGGGTGAACGAGGAGGCGGCGGGCGGGTCCAGCCGCAGCACCCGCGCCGCGCACCGGCCGAGCACGAACGACAGCTGGCAGACCAGTGCCGCCACGACCAGCACGGCGCCCAGCAGCAGCGGGCGTGGCTGGGCGACGAAGGAGCCGAGGGCGCCGCTGGCGTTGACGTACGTCAGGACCAGCGAGCCGGCCATGGCCACAGGCACGACTGCGCCCAGTACTCGGACGAGCAGGGACGGGGCAGGGTGAGGCGGACCAGGATGCCCGCCGCGCTGGGCAGCACCACGCCGACGAGGGTGAAGCCGCCGCCCGCAGTGTGGACGCGCGCGGCGAGCGAGTCGGCGTAGCCGCCGCTGAGCAGCGGGGACAGCAGCTCGATAACCAGCGGTGTGGTGAGTGGGCTGAGGAGGGTGGAGGCGAGGACCAGGCCGACCATGGTGGGCTGGTCGCCGTCGCCCTTGCCGGTCCAGACCGTGGCGCCGGCCACGATGGGCATCGCCACGATCAGGATCACCGCGGTGACCAGGCCGCTGCCGCCGTCGGAGTCGGGCGAGGCGTGCAGCAGGACCGCGACGAGCGGGACGACCAGCAGCGGGATCGCCAGGTGCAGCGCGAGCCCGGCGAGCAGTGCACTCGGGCGCCGCACCACTCGGCCCAGTTCGCGGACAGGGACCTGGAGTCCGGCCGAGAACAGCATCAGCCACAGCAGGAATGGTGCGGTGGACACCGGCAGTCGGATCAGCGGTCCGAGCGGCAGCGTGTGGGGGTGGCGCAGCCACAGGCCGGAGGCCCGGCACGAGCAGGGCTGCGGCGTAGGACAAGACGACGGCCCGGCCCAGACGGCGCCGCAGCCAGGCGGTCGCGCGGTCAGTGGGCGCCGGGGTGGCGGTCGGAGCGGGTGCGTGCATGGCGGTCTTCTTCCGTCGCCGGGGCAGGGGCGGGACGGAAGACCGCTATGCGGAGACCATGTGCGTGCGCGTGCATGGAGCTATGGTGCGGGCACGGAACGGGCGGGGCAGGTGATCCACGGCGGCAGTCAGGATCTGTTCAAGTGCCCGGTGCCACGGTCGGGCAGCTGGCATGCGAGACATCTGAGAATCCGGTGCTTCAGGAGGCCGGCCGGGCAGCCCCTTCCCGTCACCGGCTGCGCTGGAACAAGGTGCCCGAGGTCACCGTCCGCTTCTGGGTGATCAAGGTGCTGTGCACCACGAGAAGGCCGGCCTCGGCCTGACCGGCGTGTCAGTGCTGATGAGCGTGCTGCTCGCCGTCGTGCTCGTGGTGCAGTTCCGCACAAAGGGCTACCGCCCGGGGGTGTACTGGCTCGCCGTCGCCCTGATCAGCGTCGTCGGTAACCTTGGTCAGCGACAACCTCACCGACAACGTGGGCGTGGCGCTGGAGACCACCACCACGGTCTTCGCGTTCGCCCTGGTGGTTGTCTTCGCCCTCTGGTACCGCGCCGAGCGCAACCCTGTCGATCCACCACATCGACACCACCTGCCCGAGCCGTTTTACTGACTAACCTCCGCCGGCGACCTGGTCGCCGAGAAGATAAACCTCGGCTACTGGGTGTCGGCCGTGCTCTTCGCCGCGGCCATCGCCGCGATCGCCCTCGCTCGGTTCTGCCTCGGCCTGAACACGGTCTGGAGTTTCTGGATCGCCTACATCCTCGCCCGGCCCCTCGGCGCGTCGATCGGCGACTACCTCTCCCAGCCGACCGGAGACGGCGGCGTGGGCCTGGGCACGGTGGTGACCAGCGCGTTGTTCCTGGCCGTCATCCTCGCTCTGGTCGTGTATCTGGGTGTGACGCGCAAGGACGCCAGCGAGCCAAAGCGGGCCACCCGGCACGCGGCCTGACCTGCCGCGCAGTCGGTCACAGGGAGCTCGTCCCGGTTTCGGGGCGAGCGCCCTTTCGTTCACTGATTCCTCATGCGGCCTGTCGAGGCTGCATGAGGAATCAGTGTCAGGCCGGGTTGCCAGTCGTTTCCGTCCGGTCGGGACGGAAGATTTCCTCGATGGTCAGGCCGAAGACGTCGGCGATGGTGAACGCCAGAGGCAGGCTGGGATCGTGCCGCTCGGTTTCGATGGCGTTGATGGCCTGCCGGGAGACGTGGCACCGGTCGGCCAGGTCGGCCTGGCTCCACCGGCGAGCTGCCCGCAGTTCGCGTAGTCGGTTCTTCACAGTGCGCCGTCACTTGTTCAGGCGGGTACGCAGGTCAGCGATCGTCATCCAGATTGCCACGCCGCCGAGGAGGATCACTTGCGCGAGCTGATGGAGCTGGATGATGCCTGCGGCATCGAGCACGGTAGCCACTTGCAGCGCCACGAGGACTGCGGCGAAGGCGATGGCCATGCTCTCCAACTGAATCCTGCGCAGGTATTCGTCCGCGCGCCGGAATGCCCGCAGCAGCACCCAGGCGATCGCGAGGGTGAAGGCGGCGGTGGTCGCGATCCAACCAGCCTTCTGGTCGGTGCTCGGATCGGGGTTGCTGCCCAGCGCCAGGGCTATCACGCCCAAAGTGGACACGGGGATGCCGTCGATGAGTACAGCGCGGCGGGCCGCGCGCGTCACCTGGTCCTGCTGTACCTGCTTTGCCATGCGATGAATGTAAGGTATCCCTGCTATTGAGTCAAGATTACTTGACTCAATAGCAGGGATACCTTACGTTTTTCGATGGTGAACGAGAGACGACTCCTGACCCGCCGGGCGCTGCTCGGTACCGCCGCGGCGTCCGCCATCGCTTCCCTCCCGATGGCCACCGCGGCATCCGCCCAGTCGCGGCCCGCCGCACACTCGCCGGTCGCCGCCGCCCCCACGCCGACTCCGGTGCGGCTCACCCTGCCCGCACCAACCGGTCCGCATCCCCTGGGCACGGTCGCGGTGCACCTGGTCGACCGGGCGCGCGTCGATCCCTGGCAGGATTCCCGGCCGGCTCGGGAACTCATGATCCAGCTCTGGTACCCGGCACGCGCCACCCACGGCAACCCGTCCGCGCCGTGGATGTCGCCCGGCGCCGCCACCGTCTTCGAGCGGGAACAGGGCATCCCCTCCGGCACGCTGCTGCTGCCGACCACACACGCCCACCTGGCCGCACCGGTGGACCGCGGCCGGTGCGGGAGGCCGGTCGTCCTGTACTCACCGGGCCTGCGCAGCGACCGCAGCCTCGGCACTGTTCTGATCCAGGAACTTGCCAGCCACGGCTACCTGGTCGTGGCCATCGACCACACCTACGACGCCGACCAAGTCGAGTTTCCCGGCGGCCGGGTGGAAACCTTCGCCATTACCGGCGACATCGACGATGCCCTGATCGCGAAGGGCCTCGCTGTCCGCACCGCGGACACCCGGTTCGTGCTGGACCGGCTCACCGCGCTCAACGCCGGACACAACGCCGACGCCGGGCGGCGACCCCTGCCACCCACCCTCGCCGGCGCGTTCGACCTGTCCCGCGTCGGCATGCTCGGCCACTCCCTCGGTGGCGCCACAGCCGCCGCAGCGATCCGCGCCGACCGGCGCCTGCGGGCCGGCGTCAACCTGGACGGCAGCCTCCTGCCACCTGTCACCGCCGGCACTGACCGGCCATTCCTTCTCTTCGGCAGCGAACCCGGCCCAGGCCCGGAGGATCCCAGCTGGGATCAGTTCTGGACCAGCCAGTACGGCTGGAAACGCGAACTGGCCCTCATCGGTTCCACTCACACCTCGTTCACCGACCTGGAAACACTGCTACCCCAGGCCGCGCCCGCCCTCGGACTGACGCCCAGCCAGGTGACGCAAGCAATCGGCACCCTCGACCCGCACCCCGCCATCCACGCGCAACGCGACTACGTACGAGCATTTTTCGACCTTCATCTACGCCACCTCGACAACCACCTGCTCCAGCACCCCTCACCCCACTACCCACAGATCCGGTTCCTCCGATGAGGCACCCGCCATCCCCGCACCACGGTCACCCCTTCAGGTCTTCGGTCATCCCGAGCCTGGATCGACGACACCTTGGGCGGCCCGCACCCGCCATTGAGGCCGGCGGCCCGACACCCCGGCCAGCGGCCGTGGTGCCGCCTCACTGGAGGGTTTGTTCACCAGGCCGGTCGTCAACTTCGGCCCGGCCCTGGTCACCCGGCGGGCAGGCTGACCGTGAACCTGGCCCCGGGCGGGAGTGTCTAATCAACGGCCCTGTCTCACATTCGGTGGTGACGGAGGGTGTCGCTATCCGAGGAGGATGCGGTGGCGGAGGAGGGTGAAGCCTGCTCGTCCGTGCACATCTGGCGGGCGATCCGCTTGGTCTTGGTGTTGACGCCCTCGGTGGGGCCGTTGCTGTAGCGGAGTTTGAACGCGGCGATCACGGCGTCGAGGTCTCGCTCCAGCCCTCGAGTGAAGGCATTCAGGTGCGGCAGATCGGCAGCGCGGACCTGGGTGATCCAGAGCTCGAGCGCGTCGGCATTGTCTGGGTGAGGCTTCAGGAACTGGGCGAAGTCCCTGATGCAGACGGCGAGTTGGATCATCTCAGGGCAGGCCGCGATGAGCCGGTCCAGTAGGTGCTGATGTTCGGCCTTGAGGTTGTCGGGCATGGTGAGGAGCATGCGGGCGAGTCTGCGCGGGGAGATGTGGCTGCGGTCGGCGTCCGCGCGGCCCTGGTTGATGTACTTATGCAGGAGGTTGAGGCAGCCGGTGAACCCTTGGTCTTTGATCTCTTCGAATAGGTGCTTGACAGGGACGGCGGGGTCTTCGGCCCGGCGTTTGCGCAGGTGTTCGCGGTAGGGATCGACAAGGCTCGCGCGGTATTTGGGGACGCGGAGCATCCGCTCGGGCCGATCGGCGCGGGCGTAGCGTTTGACGGTGTTCAGGGCCAGTTGCAGACGGCGGGCGCATTCGAGCAGGCCCACGCCCTGGTCGAGCAGGTCGTGGATCTGGTGCCAGCGTTCCAGGGTGGTCTGTGCACGGGGGCCGTCGTAGAGGGGCGCGTCCAGAACGGTGGCCCAGCAGGTGCTGTGCGCCTTGACCTCGCTCAGCGCGGCTTCGCACAGGTTGTGCCACAAATGCCAGTGATCACCAACCTGCACGGCGTCGGGCAGAGCACGACGGATGGCCTCGGCGTAAGTCGCGGAGCCGTCGCGGCAGACGACGTCGACGCCCGGATGAGCGCGTAACCATGCTTCAAGGGTGTCGGCCGTGCGGTCGGGCAGCACGTCGATCCGCTCGTGGGTCTCGGCATCGATGATCACGGTGGCATAGCGGTGGCGCCGGCGCAGAGCGAAGTCGTCGACGCCGATCACTCGGGGTATTCGCCCGGTGGGCAGTGGGATACGCAGCAGGGTCCGCAGGGCGGTGTGCCGCGAGACGCCCACCGCAAGGATTGCCAGCAAACGAGCCCCGGCCCGGCCCGCTAACTCCTTGACCACGGCCTTGACTTGCCTGGTCAGACGGGCCGTGCGTCGCTGGTATCGCTCCAGCACCCCAGGCACCTGCTCACGGAAGGTGTGCCGACAGCCTCGCGTGGGACACACCAGCCGCCGCACCCTCACACGGACTACTACCCAGAGCGAGCCGGAACAGCGCTCCTGGATGGCCGGCGGCGGCCGCCTGTCCCAGCCAGTCGGCGGCCGTGGACAGCTCGTCGCGGCCCAAGGCTTTGGAGCCGTGCCGGTACAACGAGTTCGCCCGCTGGCGCGCCTCGACGTCCAGCTCGTACAGGTCGCTCAGGGGGCCGAAGTCGCCGTCGGGACGATCCCAGAATTCGGGGGGCCCGGCGAGCTTGTCCATGAGCGTCAGCAGCTCGGCCGGGACCGCCGGCGTCGGGCGGCCGCCGCTGCCCTCAGTGAAGCGGCGCACAACCGTCACCTGTCCTTCTTCGCGCGTCGTGTCTTCTTGCGGTGCCCATCCCGGATGAAATTGCCCAGCTCGCTGCGCAACTCGCTGACGGCTGCGTATCGGTCCCGTTGGATCCGGGCCGGCGCTATACCCAGGACCTCGGAGATCTGTGCGTCATCCAGACCCTGGCTCTGCAGCTGCACGACCGTGCGACGCCTGCTGAGCGGCATAGCGTCGATCGCGGGCCGGACCAGCTCCTTGAGCGGATCGAAGTCCTCACTGTGCTGGACGGACCCCGCCACATGCGCGGTGTCATCCACCAGTTCGGTCCGCGTCTGGGCGCGCTACGTGTCGACCGCCAGATGCCATGAGGTCGTGCGCAGGTAGGCCCCGATTTTCACGCCAGGTCCCAGATCTCCGGCCGCGACCTTCCTCGCCACCTTCAAGAACGCCTCTTGGGCGCAGGCCTGCTCCGAGAGCCTGCCGTTCCACACGCTGCGAAGGACCCGCGGCTCCTCGGCGATGAACGTGTCGTAGTAGTCGAGAAGCCTCTGGCCCAGGTCCACCTCAACGGAGGCAGAGGGCTCCTCGGAGGCAGAAGGGTCCACTGGAGCTTCACCCGCTACCACGGGCGGTATCCCTTCGCGGGCAGCGCAACGTCCGCACCGTTGGCACTGCCGTCCACGAGGACGACCAAGGTGACGTACGGGCGGGCGCTACGACGCTGACCTGCACGCGGCCCGCACCAGTGTCGGGCAGGGCGGCCTTGCCGTGGCCGGGCACGCGGCGGCAGTCGTCGTGCTCCGTCGCCCTGGTACCGCGTTGCCGCCGGTCCCAGTACACCTGCACCATAACGGCCACCGCCTGCGCGGTGGCCGTTACAGCCGGAACAAGCCCGGCCCAGTCCAAGGACGACGTCATGTGAGTAGGTCTCCGTCGGGTTCCAGGGGCGCGTAGGTGAGCGCCTTCACCTACTCGACGGCCGGCCCCTCCCCGTTCTCCCCTCGAAGATCGGAGATTTCCGAAACTGCTTGCAAGGGCACCGAGGCTGATCGTCCTTGCACGGCGTCGCGCTGAACACCTGTATCCGAGGCCGCGGTGCTGGGGCGATTCACTCATCGATCATGTCAGCGGTGGCGACCCAGGGCACAGGGAGACGGCTTCAGCACAATCTCCGGCCGCAAGCCGTGGACATGCCCAGTGACTGAACCCTCGTGGCCACCGCAGTTCTGCCACGGCGAGCCCAACCGCGGCCGCCCTCGTCCGCTGATTGCGTGCAATTGACGGTGCTGCCGACGCAGCGCGCAATCCACTGCAATTCCTGGGCGCGGCGCCCGCAATCCCGCGCATGCTGGTACGCCAACGACCCGGACGTGGAGGCGGCGATGGCGCTCAGGTTCCTCGGTACCACCAGCGATGACGGCGACTGCCCGACACTGTACGAGATCGACGGCACCGACGAGATCCTCGTGCAGGGCGACCGGGTGACCGACCCGGAGCACCTGGTGCAGTTGCGCGATGTGAAGCCGTCGGAGACGTTCGTCCGGGTCCCGCGCGATCTCCTCATCCGGTTCGCGCCCAGCGCCCGAGCGGTCAAGCTGCGGCCGTTCGGCGAGATCGCTCACTTGTTCCGCGAGTTCCGGCACACCGCCTGGCGGCTCGAGACCCGCCGCGGCTACGCCTCCGACCGCAACAGTCCGAAGTGGCAGCGCTGGCAGGCCGGCGAGGACATCGCTGCCGAGCCGGCCAACGCCTGGCGGGAGAACGTCACGGCTCAGACCGCGGCCGGGAAGCGGTTCGAGCGGGTGCGGATCGCCGACGAGCCCGCCACCGACGGGCAGCGGTTCCTGCTCGCCAGCGCGCCCAGCAACGTCGCGGCCGGAGAGGACATCCGCCACCTCACCCGCGCGCAGGCCGAGCAGCTGCGCCTGCCGGACTACGACTTCTGGCTGTTCGACTCCCGGATCGTCGCCCGCTTCGCGTTCGACGAAGACGACGCCACGCTCGGCGTGTACGTCACGGAGGACCCGGCCGAAGTGCTCGCCGCCTGCCAGGCACGTGACGCCGCGTGGCACCACGCAGTGCCTACAGCCCAGTTCGAAAAGCGGGTAGCTTCCAAGATGTGACCACCGACTTCCAGAACGCCCGCGAGTCCCTCGGTGCGCGCCTGCGTGAACTGCGCGCCGAGGCTGGGCTGGAAGGCAAGGACGTCGCCGCCCGGCTCGGCTGGCAGACGTCCAAGGTGTCGCGCCTGCAGAACGGCAAACAGACGCCTACGCGCGACGACCTGACAGCGTGGGCGCGGGCGATCGAACGCCCGGACGTCGAGGCCGAACTGCACGGCCTGCTCGCAGGCCTGGACATGAAGCAGCGCCACCGCTCGTGGCGCCGCCAGCTGGCCGGTGGACACCGCGGCCGCCAGGAGATCGCCGTCCGGCAGACCGAGGCGACACAGAGGATCCGCGGCCTCGAGGTCTCCCGTGTGCCCGGCCTGTTCCAGACCCCGCAGTACGCCCGCGCCATCTTCGACGCCAACGCAGAGTTCCGCGGCATCACGCCCACGACAGACGCAGCCGTCGAGGCCCGCATGCGCCGGCAGGAAGCTCTGTACGACCCCGACAAGGTTTTCCGGTTCCTTGTCTGCGAGGCCGCCCTGTACCACCGCTCCTGCGCCGTCGACGTGATGGCCGAGCAGCTCGACCGGCTGTACAACCTCGTCGGGCAGCGCCGCATCGAGCTGGGCATCATCCCCTTCGGCGCACAGTTACGCCGCACCGTGCCTCACGCCTTCTGGATCTATGACCGACGTCTCGTCATCGTCGAGACGATCAGCGAAGAACTCTGGCTCACCGGTGCAGACGACATCGAGCTGTACGAACGGGCGTGGGACTGGCTCGCAGAATCCGCCGAATACGACGCCACCGCCCGCCGGCTCATCGGCCGCGCGCGGGCCTCCCTCGACCTGTCGTAAGCAACCGGCAGCAACCGGCGGGTCCCCAGACGCAATCGCGCGCAATCGACGCCCCGTCCCGCAATCGCCCGAACTAACGTGCTGGTCATGGCCGCAATGCCCACCTTGCCGACGCAGCAACGGGGCCAAGACTGGCTCCTGTCCTGCACCGACCAACCCACCACAGTGCGACGCCTATGGGACACAGAGGAACTCGCTCCGTTCCCGTCCGGTAGGCACTGGCGGGTCGTGGAGGCACCTCTGCTGCGATCGGTGCACGCCATGAAGCGAATCAGCAGTAACCGCCTGGGCCCGGTCCTCGCAGACGTGGAGACCAACCGGGCCTGGTGGCTTGTTTCCCCGAGCCTCGCCGACGAGCTGGACGACGTGCGCGCACTCCACGTGCGCCCGGCGGGGTGGGTACTGACCTGCCCACCGGTCTTGTACTCCGTGGTCGGCCGCGGCTGGCTGCAGCGACCGGACGGAACCGGCCGCCTCACCGATCCCCTCCTGCTCGGCGCCGCATTCGGGCCGGGTGGGTCTCGATTCCCTGCGGAGGCACGACCATGACGATGACCGAGACCGAGGCCCCGGCACAGGCGGAAGACACGAACGACGTCGACCTCGGCACGCTGCCGCTGCGCGCGGCGACCAGCCGGCGGGAACGCGCCGCCGCGCAGGCCTTGCTCGAGGAAGGGACGATCCTCGGCCTCCCGCGCGTGCGACAGGCGCTCGTCATCGAGGACGCCGACGGCCGCCCCGTCTGCCGCTGGGACAACATGATGGGCCGCCTGTACACCCTCGGCCTCGACGAGGACGACCGCACGTTCCTCGGCTTGGTCCTGTCGCTACTGCCCATCGGGCTGTTCACCCTCTCGGCCGCCCAAGACCTCGACGAGCGGCGACTGCAGATCTTGCTGCGGGCCATCGTCACCCTGTCGGGCAACGACCGCATCGCAGTCGGCACGCGGCTATGAGCCCCGCTATGGGCCGCCCAGGGGACACTGGCCCGCGGAGACCGGCGCCCGCCCCCCAGGTCGTGACCCGTAAGATCGAGGGCGATTGCTGCATGAGGGGGCAGGATGGTTGGGACTTCGTCGGCTTCAGGCGACGTGCTAGAGCCGATCAGACAGCACCTGCGAGACCCGTCGTATCACTTTGAGGTGGGTCCTGGCTGGCGGCAGTTGGTGCTTGAGTGCCACCGAGCGGTTGTCGCGGAGTTCCCGGACTACGAGCTTCTGGCCGTGAAGCAGAAGTGGGGGGCACTGGCGTTCCAGGCTTTTCCGCGGCTGTGGATGCCTGGTGGCAACTGGACGGAGGCTGAGCGCGCGCGCCTCCATGCTGTCACTGATGCGTTCGCTGACCGCAGTGAGGACATCTGTGAGCGCTGTGGTGCGGACGGCTCGCTGCGTGAGAGCCGGCGGGTCCACCTCGTGCTGTGTGATCGGTGCGAGACGATCGTTCCGGGGCATGGTCGTCTCTGACTGTGCTGGTTGCTCGTCAGCGGGCCGACCAAAGGAAGATGCCTGCCAGGTGGAGCCCGGCGAGGTAGATCGTGGCGGTCTTCGCATAGCGGGTGGCGATGCCCCGCCACTGCTTGAGGTGGTTGATGCACCACTCGACGGTGTTCCGCTGCTTGTAGACCTCTCGGTCAAACCGGGTGGCCTTCCGCCGCGACTGCCGCGCCGTTTGCGGCGGGCCTGTTGGTCGGCCGGGATCGGTGCGTCGATGCTATGACCTGGACGTTCCCCTTCAGTCTCAAGACGTGTCGGCCGACAGCTGTCTCAGATCGGTGTCATTTCTTCAGACTGTCCAGCAGGCTGCATCACATTCCAGAGGCGTCATGAACCTGCTTCGGCGCCCGTCCGTTCCATCCACTCGCGGACAGTTACTGCCCGCTCGATGCGGCTGACGATGTCCTTCTTGGAGGCCGTGTCTAGGGTCTCCGGGATCTTGTCGAAGGCGTCGGGAAGGACGTCGAGCAGCCCCCAGATCCGTTCGCCGGTTTTGACGGTCAGCAGTTGCTGGCACCTCCACTGCAGCGGCATCTCGGGGCGGTGCGTGAGCCGCTGCACGAGTGTCGGGAATAGGTAGTGCGTCGCCTCCTCGGCGAGGTGCTCGCGGAGCCAGTCGACCGGGAGCCGCTGGCTGAAGCTGTGCATCGCGGCCTCCTGGGCCAGGTCCAGGAGATGAGCTGTGTCGACGGCTCGAACAGTGCGGGGAAGCGTCGGGGTCATGTCGCGATGATGCCAGGCGGTCTCCGCGGGGCCGAGAGGTCAGCTGGGCCGGGATGCAATCTGGCGGCGGGCACTATCCCAGACTTCCTCGAACTCCTCAGAGGTGAGTTGTTCGGGGTCGTGGCCTTCCCATTCCGAGACCGGCAGCTCGGCTGTGAACCCGAACCTGCTGTCGTACTCATCGAGGCGGCCCGCGTCGCGGGCCCGCTGCCACTCGGCTAGGGAGGCAGCTGCGACCGGGGTCAACTCAGGCCCTTCGAGCTCGACTTGCCGGATCACCCAGTCTTCAGCGTCGACCTCGAAGTAGAACCAGGTGTCTTCCTCGTCCCAGTAGCAGCGCATCCATGTCTTCACCAGCCCATGATGCCAGCGGTCTGCGCGCCGGCCGTTGCGGTGTCAAACAGGAACACCGCCGCACAGAAGACCGGCGACTGGCTCTTCCGCTTCCGCGTCTGACCCGAGCAAGCCACGGCGACTGACCACGCGGGCAAGCCCAGGCGGTACTGGGTCTTCACCCACGTGAACGCGTCAGCGCCCTGGGATCCGTGCCCTATGGGATGGCCCCACCACCGAGGAGGAGTACGGCTGGATCGCCACGGGCACGACTGAACTGGCATGGACCGAAAAATAGTACTAAGTAGCGACCTATCCGATGACGGCGTTAAGTCCCGTCAGCGCTCGATCGGCGCGCTCCCTCTCCACGCGCACCCGCGCCTCGGCCTCAAGGCGCGCCTCTCTCTCAGCCAACACCTGCGCGCGCAGTGCCCGACACCCATCGCAGGTCATCTCACTCTCGCCCGGCAGTTCGGCCTGCTGAGCAGGAATGGCGCGTCGGGCCTTGAGGCGCTGTACCCTCAACCGCTCCACATCGCCGAGCGCGAACAAGTTGGTGCCATTACGTCCCTTTCCGACCACGGTCAACTGGCCTTCAGCCTTCATCGCGTGGACGGTGTCCGCACGGACACCCAGGAGCTTCGCCGCCTGCGCAGTCGTCAGCTTCTCATCAGGTTTGCTCATGCCTCGCAAACGGCCCCCACCCCCAAGGAGCCACCACCCGAACCCCAAGTTCGCCCACTTCAGTGAGTTGCTGATCAACAGCATGACGAAGGGGAACGCCCATTCGGCCTTCCCAGGCCATGCACGGCCGCTCTGGAGGACCCACGCATCGCCCCGCCAGCACCACGGAACCACGATCACCGACACTCGCCTCCGCGCCAGCGCCCTCCACTTGACCGACCTCCACGAGCGCACTGGTACCCCAGGCCAGATCGGCGCATTCGGCCTCGGCCTCCGCCGCTACCTCGACGCGAGCAGCTTGAATACAAACGGAACCAGGGTCGCCTACCTCCGCAGCCTGGAGCTCGACCAGATCCAGCTCGGTAACCAGCCCCGTGCTTGTTCGCCTCGGCATCCTCGGCACTATGCGCTTCATCGAGGCCGCCCTCGTGGCCTGCGCCGACGACATCACGCACGTCGCACTGCGCGCACCCGGTCACGGCCTAATCGTCTTTGGCCATGTCCCGGATGCGGCCGAAGTGGAGTTGGTGGGCCACGGTGACCGTGGTCGTGGGGCCGTTGCGGTTCTTGCCGACGATCAGGTCGACCTCGCCCGCACGCGGGCTTTCTGGCTCGTAGGCGTCCTCGCGGTGCAGCAGGATGATCGCGCTGGCGTCCTGCTCGATCTGCCCGGAGTCGCGCAGGTCCGATGTCTGCGGCCGCTTGCCCTCGCGGTGCTCGCTGCCGCGGTTGAGCTGGGCGCAGCAGATGATGACCGCGCCGGTTTCCTCCGCGATGATCTTCAGTTCGCGGCTGATCTCGGAGACCCGTTCGTAGGGGCTCTGGCGGCTATTGCGCTGGTCGGTGTCCATCAGTTGGAGGTAGTCGATGATCACCAGTGGCGGCTGGCCGGTTTCCCGGGTGAGGGCCTTGAGGCGGTGCCGTACGCGGCTGGGGGTGACGCGGGGGGCGTAGTCCGTCCACAGCGGCAGTTCCGACAGGTCGGGCATGACGCGCATCATGCGGGTCCAGTCGTCGTCCTCGAGGGCCTGGCCGCCGTCCATCAGGCGGTGCAGGCCGACTCGTGCGCGGGCGGCCATCACGCGGTTGAGGACTTCGGCCTTGCCCATCTCCATGGAGTGCAGAAGGGTCGGTCGCCCGGATGCGGCGTTGGCGAGGGCGACGCCGAGGGTGAGGGCGGATTTGCCCATGGCGGGGCGGCCGGCCACCACGATCACGTTGCCCGGCCGCATCTTGACCACCATGTCGAGGTCCGCCAGTCCGGTCACGGCCGTAGCCTCGATCGGTTCTTCCAGCGTCTTGAGGTGGTCGAGCAGGTCGTCGCCGAGGCGGCCGAAGTGCGCGTCGGCCTCGCCGTCGCCGATGGCCAGGGCGTCGATCTCGGCCTGGTGGGCGCGGATCGCGTCGGGCACCCCGGTGGGCGCCACCTGCCGCGCCGTCTGCTGGGCACGGGTGAGGGCGGCGGTGTAGCGGCGCACCGCGAGGTAGCCCTGCACCAGCTCGGCGTACTGCTCGACCAGGTCCGGGCCGCACGCGTCGGAGGCCAGCTGGGAGAGGCGGACGGGACCGCCGGCACGCTCCAGCTCACCGGTACGGCGCAGCTCCGCCTCGACCATCGGCACGCCCGTCGCCCGGCTCGCCCCGTGCAACCGGACGATCGCCGACCACACCAGCTGATTCGCCGGCGACAGCGCCTCGCCGTCCTTCAGCACCCTGGCCGCATCGGCCACCGCGTCATAGGCCCCGGTCGCCATCAGGCAGGCCCCCAACACACGGGCCTCGGCCTCCGGACTCTCCATCAGCAGCTGGTCGCTCATCGCGCCGCCCCCGTACCGACCCCCACGCCCGGGTGCGCGCAACGGCGCATCGGCCCGTCATCGTCGTCGTCCAGGACCCAGCCCTTGGCGTCGCAGGCCGGGCAGGCGGCCACCAGGGCCAGGCGCACCGCGGCCTCGCCAGCGTCCGGCGCGTTCTTGGCCTTCGGCTTGACCACGCTGTACAGGCGCAGGTCGTCGATCCAGCCCGGCAGGCACTTCGCCCAGGACGTCGCCCCGGCCGTGTTCTTGAGGATGTCCGCCTCCAGCAGCGCGCGCTGAGCTTCACCCATCTCCGCCAGCCCCGGCCAGCCCTGCGCCCGCATCGCGCGCAGCAGGCGAGGCGCGCACCGCACGGCGGTCGCCCGGCCAGCCTGCCAGCGCTGCATCCGCTGCAGGAACCCCGCGGCCGCACCCAGCTCCTCGTCGGTGAACTCCCCAGTCGTCTTCGGCTGCTGCTGCCTCTGTGACGGGAGCGACAGCTCGGGGGCAGTGAGGGGGTTGGGGGAGGAGGAATCCTCCTCCTCCGGGGGGTGTGGGGGGTGGGAGACGGATCGCGGGTTTTCCGCTTTCCGGCTCTGACCAGCCGAATCGCGGGTTTCCAGATCGCGGGTTTTCCGCGATTCGGGTCCGGACTGCTGGTTTCCCGCGATTCGGCTCTGACCAGGCGAAACGCGGGTTTCCCGCGATCCGGCGGTGTCCGAAGTGCGGGTTTCCCGCACTTCGGGCCTGACCTGCTCTGTTACGGCGATGCCCAGATCGACGTACTGCGCGTTGTTCGCAGGATTGCGGTAGACGCGGGTAACCCAGGTAGGGCGCTGAGAGGACTCATCGAAGACGGAGACGCGGGCCAGGTGGCCGGCGGCCGTCAGGCGTTTCGCGATGGCGTTGTAGCGGTCCTTGCCCATCTTCCAGCCACGGGACTGTAAGTCGGCGCGGATGGCCTCCATGGTTGATGGCAGGCGCGGGTCCCGCAGCAGGAGTTCAGCCAGGACGCCCAAGTCTTCCGGCTGGAGGCCCGGCGTGCGCACCAGCTCACGCCGAAGGATGACCTCCTCCGGCGGCTCCCAGCCCCGCTCAAGACGGCTGGCGCCGAAGTCATCGGCAGTCATCAGTTGGTACATCTCCCCAGGTAGGGGAGCCGCGAATAGCCAGTGTGACCTGTCCATATCCCGGAGTAGTGGCGTTGCGCGAACTGCTGCGCATACTCTTGGGTATAGGTGACCACGCGGGCCGCATGGCCCACGGCATCACCCGGCAGTCGAGGTCACCTCGCTGCTCACGACTCAGGCTTTCTCAGGGCTGGTGAGTCGATGCTGAGAAGCGGTCCCCGTTGTGGCGACGGGGACCGCTTCGGCATTTCCGGCCGTCATTCTTCCGCGGTCCATCGCCATCCGGTGGCGTGGAGTGCTTCTGCCTGCGCCCTGACGATGACGCGCAGTTGGTCCACGCCCACGGTCTCCTCGTAGTCGGCCTGCGCGGTGGCTTGGGCAGAGTGCTTGCGGTAGTAGCCGCCGGGCGTGGCGATCATCCAGCCGTCGGAGACGGCAGCGCACATCAGTGCCACCGCGATCGTCTCCCAGGCAGCCACGGGGGGCCACGCTCCTACGGCCAGCAGTAGCGGCGTGCGCACCGTCAAATGCTGGGCCAGGATCGGAAACCGATCTTCGTCATACGCGGCCAGCAGGGTCTCGTAGGTGAGCGGCCCTTCCGGCGGATCGTAGGGACCGGCCACGGTCGAGCCGTCTGGTAGCAGATCCAGGCCGGCCGACACGCTCCATCCCGCAGTGGGGTGCTCTTCCATGGCGAGGATCTCGCGAGTAAGGGTGCCCTCGGTGACCAAGTCGTCGGCGTCCAGGGCACGGACCAGTTCGCCCGTTGCCCGCGACAGGGCGAGGGTCCTCGCCGCGCCGGCGCCGCTCCGGCTGCCCATTCCCGGGGAAATCCACGGCTCCTTCGGCAAACGGTTGAGGGGCTTGCCAGTCGTGCCGTCTTCCTGCACGAGCCATTGCAGATCCCACCCCTCGGGCAGGTGCTCGCGTTCCGCCCGCACGGACTCGTAGGTCTCCAGCAGATAGGCGTCGCCGCCGTCGTACACGGGCGTGATCACGCTGATGATTCGCATTACCAGGGCCTCAAAGGGGTCACGTAGTGGAGCTTGATGCGGTCGGCCGGAAAGGGGATGTCCGTGACCTCCACGGCGTCCCCGCTGGTCGAGTAGGAGATCTTGCGGACGTGCATGATCGGCACACCGAGCGGGATGTCCTGCCTCTCCATCTCCTCGGCCGACGGCATGTACGCCGTGATGGTGTCCTCGATCCGCTCCACCTCGACGCCCAGGGTGTACAGCTGGTGCAGTGATCCGCCGGGCCACGGCTCACGGTCTGGGTCGAAAAGCGCCGGGTTCTGCACGGCGAGGTCATGGGGCATGTACGACACGGACCGGCTCTCGCCTGCTCCCTCTCTGTGTCGCCGGGTGCCGATGCGTCGCAGGACGAGGGCCCCGGGCTCCAGGCCGAGCACCTCGGCGACGTCGGCCGGCGCGGGCAGAACGTCCAGCTTGACGTGATTTTCGTACATGGCCGACACCGGGATCTTGGAATCCAGCTCCGCGACGCCCGCTGTTCGACGCTCTTCCTCCGGCAGCAGAACGCGATCCTTTTCGATCTGGTACCGCGTGGTGCTCCGGACCTGATACATCGGCGGCACCCGCACGCGCGTCGTGCCACCAGCCTTACCGGAAAGCACGCCGCGCTCCTTCAGGAGCTGGACGGCCCGGGAGGCGGTGTTTTTGTTGACCCCGAAATGCTCAGCCAGGTCTGCGGTCTTGGGGATGGGATCGCCGGGGCTGAGGTCGCCGTTCTCGATCAGCGCCATGAGCCCAACGACGACCTTCTGCGCACCCGTGGGGGCGCTGCTCGTCTGCTTGGTCATGGAGTCACCTTCCCAGATTCGACCCGCCACATCAACACCTTCCTAGGAAGGCGTTGACGACCCATCATCGATGTGCCACGATCACTCCACCTTCCTAGGACACACCTTACGCACTAGGAAGGAACGCCCTCGGTGTGTCGGCTCACGTCCTGATCCGGCTCGGAGAGGAAGCGATCGTGGCTTGAGAACTCAACAGGGAACATCCGGAGCTATGACTAGCCGACGTCTTCGATCGAAGCCGTCATAGGTGAGTCCTCTGGTCAAACCGGCCCCAGTCCGCAGGGTGATGTGGACCGCCAGCCCGCAGACGAGATTGCGGGACAGGCAACTGCGAAAAGCCAGCCCTGCCGCGCTGCGCAGCATCGACTGCAATGAGCTAGCACCTTGTCCCATGCCGTCCTCACGGGCGGACAAGTGATCCAGCACGCGGTGACACAAGGGCAAAGATCGCGGACCCCGTTGGAAGCATCACGACCGGTTCGAGTCCGGTCCGGGGTACTGCGGCAACCCGCCGCATCGTGGCCGGCGATCCGGCCGCGAAATGGGTGACGGCCCCGGAAGGTCAGAGCTCCGGGGCCGTCTGAACACAGGAAGCGGAGCCACCTGTGATCACTAGCATGACATGTCCCGCGCCCAACACGGCCGTACGGGAGGCCGAGCGTCGTCTCGGCCAGCACCTCCTCGCCGTCGTCCACGCCCAGGACGCCGCCATCCCCGCCCACCGCCGAGTGCCGCGCACCGTCGCGGAGATGCGCGCCCGGCTGACCGCCCGGATGGCGGACGACGCGTGCCCGCTGTGCATGCGGTGGCAGTGCGACCCGAGCAACTGCCCGCCCGCGTCGGCGGCACCCGCCCCGGCCACGGTCACCGCGTCCGGGGGCGGTCAGTGCTCCGCCTGCGGGACGTGATTCCCCGGCTGGAGCGGCGGTGTCTGCGGCCCCTGCCAGGCCGCCGGCCACGGCTGATGCCCCACCTCATACACACGGCCAGGGCCGCGCACCAACGCGCCGCCCGGGCCGCCCTCACCGTCGGCCCCGCCCACCCCTTCGCCCGCCTTCTGCTGGCGGCCGCCGCGCTCGCCGCGGCGGCCGCGTGGGAGACAGGGCACCGCGTCGCCGACCTCCACCCCCCATTCCGCCTGAACGGAGACCACCGTGGACCGCTTCGAGGAGATGCTCGCCGCCGCTGAACAGGAGCGGCGCGAGCTGGAAGAGATGGACGCCAAGTGTGAGGAGATGGACTTGGCCGAGTGCGCGGCCGAGATGGCCGAACTGGACGCCCGCGAGAACGGCACGCGGGACTGACCGCTCGTGACGGACGACCTGTACGACCGCTACCAGCGAGCCGCCCGCGCCTACAAGGCACACCGCGAGGCCTGCGCCCAGTGCACCGACACCGCGCCCTGCCCCGACGGGATGCGCCTGTACGCGCCCCTGGAACGGCTGCAAGACGCCTACCTGACCGCGCTGCGCCGCCGCACCGGCCGCTGACCCACCGCTCTTTCATCCGCGAGACGAGGCATCGATGGACAACCAGGCCAGCCGGACCGCCGGCACGCACCACTTCATCCTCACGCTCCAGATGGCCACCGGAGGCGGCTTCTACATGGCCACCTTCAACGGCGACGTCACGCCGCCGCCCGGCTGGACGCGTGCCCAGATCTACACGGAGCTGCGCGCCGACTGCGCACGCTCCAACCCCCAGCTGAAGGACGCGAACACCGTCTTCTTCGCGCTGGAACGCAACGAGCTCTGACCGACGCACGAAAGAGAGGACAAAGAGCGTGCTCAACACGTCTAAGTTGCCGACACTGAGCGGCCGTTCCCCGCGCGGGCTGGTCCTGGGTGTGCTCGGGGTCATCACCCTGGGCGTGGCCGTGCTGTCGGTGTACGTCAGCTACACCATCCTCGAGCCGCGTTTCGGCGCCTGGGCGGTGCCCACGGTCGGGGCGCTGGACGCGCTGTGGTGCGTCTTCCAGGCCACCGAGATCCTCGCCGGAAACAACCTCAAGCGCGCCCGCCGGGTGCAGGCCGCGGGTCTGGTCCTGACCCTGGTCAACGCCGCCATCCCGACCGCTGATCTGGTCCAGGCCGGGCACGGCGCGGTGGACCTGGCGGTGGTGCTCACCCCGGTCGCCATCGTCGCCACCAAGCTCGCCTGGTGGATCACGCTCCCGTCGCTAGGCCGCAAGGTCTCCGAGCAAACCCGGCAGACGCTGGGCAGCGAGCGGCAGCAGGTCGCCGACCGCCTGGAGGCGATGGAGGCCGAGGCCGCCAACAAGATCGAGTTCCTGGCGGCCGCGACCAACCTGGAAGAGCGCGTCGCGGCAGCGGAGACCACTTACCGCCTGTCCGTGCTCAAGCGGCAGCAGCGGATGGTCGAGAAGCTGCACAAGCAGGCCGAGGCCACCGCCAAGACGGTGGCGGACAAGCCGCTGCCCGCAGCCGTCGCCGAGATCGTCCTGCCCACCCTGGAGTCCTGGGCGCCGACCGCGCCCGCCCTGCCCGTCACGGCCCACCGTGACGCCTCCGGCTCCAACACCCTCGCTCTGGGGGCCGGGCGTGACGCCTCCCACGGCGACGCCGAAGGCAGTCATGCAGGTCAGGAGGCATCCGACAGCCGCCGTCACAGTGAGCGTCACGGCGAGCGTGACGAGGACTGTGACGCCGTCACGCTCGCCGACCTCGCCGCCGTCGCGGGCGTGCCCACCCCGCAGGTCGGCGAGCAACTCACCGACGGCCAGCTCGACGTCGTGCTGCGCCACCTGCGCTACCGCGACGAGCCGCCCATGTCCTACCGCCAGGCCGGCACCGCCTTCCGTGACGCCGGGTTCGTCGCCAGCGAGAAGCGGCTGCGCAAGGCCTGGGGTGCCCTGATGTCGAACGAGGAGAGCGTCCAGAGCGACACGGCCGCCGCTACCGCCGGCGGCACGGGCGAGGACGACCGCGACGACGAGCCCGAGGACGCCGACGCGGACGCCGCCTGACCACCCCCGGTCCGGCACCACCGTTGAGGGCCAGCCCGCGCGTGCGGTCTGGCCCTCTACGCGACTGCCGGAAAGCGGAACGCAGTCGAGCCCAGCGTGCAGACCCCGTGAGTGACCTGGCGAGCGAACGAGAGGTTCGCAGACCCGGGGAGCAGACCCGGCGCGCACCTGCATAAATCCCCGTGAAATCGAGCGTGCGTGCTATTTATGCTCGCGTGCTCCCGATCAAGGAAAGGAGGCGATGTGGGGAGCAAGAAGAACACCAAGCAGCAACAGGAGGACTTCTACGGCGAGATGGCCGGCGCCATCGGCGGCCTGGTGATCATCACCGGCATCCTCGGTGCCATCAAAATCAAGCTGCGCCTCAACTGGCCCGTCACGATCCTGCTGGTCGTCGGCGTGCTGGTAGGCATCGGCTACGGCATCTTCAAGGCACGTGCGGCGCTGCAGCGCTGCTGGTCGGGCCAGAGCACGCCCGCCACGCAGCTGAAGCAGAAAGCGCCCTCCCAGGGTGGCGCCGCAGCGGAGACGGCCGTCGAGAGCGTTCCCGCCCACCCGGAGCTCACCGCTGCGCTGCGCACCGCTGGTGCCATCGGCCGCGATGAAATCATCCGGGCCGACGAAGTGACCGTCTCCCCCGTGCCGACGGGCAAGCAGTACGACTTCGTGCTGCCCGCCGCGCGGACCTACAGGGACGTCGAGTCACGTCTGGAGAACGTGGCCGGCTACCTGCACAAGACCCGGCTGCACCTCAGGACGGACCGCAGCCGGGACAGTGAACGCCGCATCAGGCTGCTGGTGCTTGAGGAAGAGCCGTTCTCCACGGCATTCCCTCCGCCCACCCGAGAGCAGATCAAAGCGTTCAAGGGTGTCCCCCTTGGACACGACGTCACCGGCCAGCTCGTCGGTGTCCGGACCTTCAGCAAGGCGTCCATGCTGGTCGGCGGCATGAGCCAGATGGGTAAAAGCACGCTCATCAACGGGCTTATCGCCTGCCTGCTCATCGCATACGGAGATTTGGATCTCTATCTGCTCGACGGAAAACTGTGTGCGCTGATCAAATATGAGAAAGCGTGCGTCCGTTACGAAGCGTCCGATGACCCGGCGGTTTTCGAGAGCATGCTCGACGAGCTGAACCAGCGCGTCACCGAACGCTACGCGCAGAAGCAGGAAGCGCTGCGCAACCGGCAGCCAGAACCGAAGTTCCGTCCCGTCATCTTCATCGCGGACGAGGTGGCCGACTTCTTCGCGGATGACAGCACGCCGAAGGGAAAGGAGCGGGCGCAGCGGATCGAGGAGAAAGCGCGCAAGCTGACAGCGAAGTCCCTCGAATCGGAAATCTCCACGATCTTCCTGACGCAGCGCCCGGACAAGGATGCAATTCCGGTAAAGGTTCGCTCTCAGTTCAATTACCGGATCAGCCTGTACGTGGAATCTGCGGGAACCGCGAGGGTGATCCTCGGCGATTCGTACTTCAGTACCGTTGCCCCGATCGATCCCACGCAGCTCAATCCCGAAATCAAGGGGCAGGGTGTTCTCTTCGCGGGCGGCAGGTCCACACTCATCCGTGGATTCAATTTCCCGGACGAGTTCATGTGGGAAGTCGCGGACGAAGCACAGGAGCGCCTTCAGAGGAAGATCGAGGCCAGCCCGGAAACCCCGCTGAAGCAGGCAATCAGCCTGATGCGGAAGAACGGTGTCGATTTCATGCGGAGCCAGGACCTGGCCCAGGCTCTCGACATTACGGCCACCGATGCCACTGACGCAGGAAAGCAGCTTTCAAAGCTTCTCGGCGTCTCAGTGCACCGCGGCACCAAGGGTGTGCGGGGTTACCGGCTGGCCGATCTCACCGCAGCCGCTATGCCCGATTCGTGACCGTCACCCAGCACCGCACCCGCACCGCACCCCCACCGTCACCCAGCACGAGGGGTGACGGTGCCGAACAGCCGGGTGACGGTCCGGGTGCGGTCTCAGGTGACGGCCCTGACCAGCGCAAACATCCAAAATAGCGAGGAAGGGGGGAAGTAGCGCTTGCGCCCCACCACACCGGTCATCGTCGGCATAGGAGCGAGCGCGGCCGTCGTCGTGGCCGCGCTCGTCCAGGCCGCCGGCGTCGACCCGTTCACCGCGGGCTCGGCAGCCCTGAGTCTGTCCGTCCCCGCCGCCTACAAAAGCCTGATCGAGGAAGCGGGCCACACCTGCTCCGATATCAGTCCGAATCTGCTCGCCGCACTCCTCAAACAGGAATCCGGATTCATTCCGGACCGTACGTCACCGGCGGGCGCAGAGGGAATCGCCCAGTTCATGCCGTCGACCTGGGAAAATCACGGACTTGACGCCAACGGGGACGGAAAGCGTGACATCTGGGATCCCCAGGACGCGATCCCGTCCGCAGCGAAATACCTGTGCGACTCCGCCCAGGAAGTCAAAAACGTTCCCGGAGACAAGACGGCAAACATGCTCGCCGCCTACAACGCAGGTGCCGACCGAGTGAAAAAGTTCGGAGGAGTGCCGCCCTACAAGGAAACACAGAACTACGTTAAAACGATCACAGCGACTGCCAACGCGGCGCCTCCGACCGGATCGAGCGGAACGCCCGCAAATTCGGGACAGGCGTCCACGGCCTTGGCAGCCGCACAGCAGATGCTTGGTACGCCCTATTCGTGGGGCGGCGGCAGTGCGAGCGGTCCCACAAAGGGAACCTGCTGCTCCCCGAATGGGCGCTCAGGAGCATCCGTTACCGGTTTCGACTGCTCGGGACTCGCGCTCTACGCCTACGCGAAAGCCGGTATCAGCCTGCCGCGCACAGCGGCAGCGCAATACGCGGCATCCGAACCGGTCGACCCGGACGATATGCGGCCCGGAGACCTCGTCTTCTACGGCTCCAGCGGGTCCAGCATTCACCACGTCGGCATGTATGTCGGCGGTGGCTGGATCATTAACGCGCCCCGGCCCGGTACGGAAGTCAGATACGACCCCATGGACACGATGAGCGACCTTTTCGCCGTCGCCCGACCCACTCACACACAGGAGATCTGAACCGATGCGTAACTTCATCACCCTCGCCGCCGGGAACGACCTGTCCAACGGCTTCACCGAGTTCTTCAAGACCATTTCCGCCACGGCCGGCGGTCTGGTCACCAAAGCCATCGCCGCCGTAATCGCCGTGATCGCCCTGCGAATGATCGGCCAGCTGATCAACCACCCCCAGCAGGCACTGAAGAAGGGCTCGCTGGCCATCGGCACCCTGTTCGTCGCCGTGGTCGTGGCCCTCTACGGCGACGTTCTCTTCTCCACCGTCGCCCAGGCCAAGGGCTGAAGGGACTGATCCTGCATGCCGGGAACCGATCCCTGCGCCAAGATTCACGGCCCGGGCAAGGAGTACTGCCTCAAGGGCCAAGGTGACGGTGGCGGGCCCCCCGCCACCGGCCACGACGGCAGCATCGTCGGTGGCGCCTCCGAGCACGTCAAAGACCTCGCCAAGAAGTTGATCGACACTCTCCAGGGGCTGGTAGCGCCGAAGAACACCTGGGCGCCTAAGAAGCCGGACTCCTGGGTGTACGAGCAGTTCCTGTGGCTCGGACAGCACGTGGCCGTCGCGATCTTCCTCTGTGTAGTCGTCGTGTGCGCCCTGACCGCCTGGCAGGGCGTGCCCCGTCTGCGGCAGATGGGAATGTCCCTCAGCTGGACCCTGGTTGCGGTCGCTGGCATGGCGTCCGTGCCGGGCGTGGTGGAGTTGCTGACCAAGGCCGTGAACGAGACGTTCACGGCCGCGTTCAACGGCAACGAGGGAAGCCTGTTCAACGTCATCGAGGACGATCTCGCCAAGACGAACAGCCTCGGCCCTCTCGGCTCGATGCTGATCGTCGCCATGCTGGTGGTGGCGCTGGCGTTCGCGGCGCTGGTGTACATGACGCGTCAGCCCGGCATCTTGGTGTTCGTGTGCCTGGCGCCGCTGGTGCTGGCCTCGCTGGCGCGCGGAGGTGACACGTCCGCGGTATGGCGGTGGGCGAACCGCATGCTGGGGCTGATCTTCGCCCCGTTCGCACTGCTGATCATCACGCCGTTCGTCGGCCTCGCCAAGGGCAACCTGATCCTGGACGGGGCGCTACTGGTCGCGGCGGACGTCATCATGCTGCGGATGATCTTCCACGGCGTCCCCTACATCGGTCCCCGCGTGGCCCGTATGGCGCGGACGATGGTGGAGCGCAACACGGACAACCGGCTGGCGCACCGATTGGTGCGGGCGGGGGTGCCGGACTTCTACGAGGAGGAGAACACTCCCCGCGCGCCGCGCACGGTCGCCACGCCCGGTCGGTCCCTCACCAGGGACCGGGACGTGTTGTTCGCCGCCTACGGCGCCGACCGGCCGCCCAGGCCGGGACGGCCGACCACCGAGGCCGCCGTCGCCAAGGTCAAGGTGCCTCAGGACGCCGAGCGCTACACGCGGATCATGCAGGCGCGCCAGCAGGCACGTCGGCAGGCCCGGGCCGCGACCCCGCAGAACCCCGCCGCCCCCGGGTCGGCGGCTCCACGTACGGCGGCTCCGCGGCCGCTGGCCAACCGGTCGACGCCGCCGCAGCGGCCGACTCCACCGCCTGGCACTCCCTGACGAGGGCGGTATGCGCTGCGGCCCGGCACCGCCTGTGCGGCCGCCGGGCCGCAGCGCCCCCAGACACTGCGCGCCGGCCACTCGAGGGCTGGCGCTTCCGTGGGCCGGGTTCGGCCACGATCCGCAAGGAGGCTCGTTCGTGTATTCCCTGATGCCCGGCTACCGCATCCCCGCGCTGCAGCGTGGCCTGTCCCCCGCTGAGACCCTGCTGACCAAGGCCAACGCCGGTATCGGCGGTGCTGTCCTCGCGTCGGCTGTCGTCGGGCCGCCGCCGCTCTGGGCGTTCGGCACGGTCGGCGCGGTCGCCGCCCTGGTCAACCTGGCGCCGGGACCGCGCTCGATCGGCCGCTGGGCGGCTGTCGGCTACCGGCGCCTGCGTGAACGCACTGCCCCTGAGAACGTGTTCGCCGCGCCCGGGCAGACGCGGACCTGGTCGCTGTATCCCGATCACGGCACCATGCAGGACGCACAGCGCCGGGTGCTGTTCCATGACGCGTTCTCCCGCGCGCTGGTGTTCGCGGGCGGGCAGGCCCGGCAGGCCGGGGTGCAGGTGCACGTCACCCACCACGCCCGAACCCGGGAGGACTTCACCCGGCATGCGCAGACGGTGTCCGTCCACGTCCCCAAGAACCTGGCTGGCAGCCCCCGCATCCTCGACACCATCGAGGGCGAGTTCGCCGCGCTGGGCGTGCTCGGCCAGGTCGAGCCGGACCCGATCCCGGCAGTGGTCGAGCGCGGCCCCGGCTGGGTCGCCCTCGAGGACGGCCGCTACGCCGCTACCGCCCGCATCACCGGCTGGCCGGACGAGACCGACGGCGACCTGATGCCGCGGCTGCTGCTCGGCGAGGGCCTGGCCGTGGACCGCTCGCTCGCAGTGCTGTACCGGCCGCTGCCTGCGGCGCAGTCGCGCAGGTCGGCGAAATGGCAGATCGCGGCGGGCCAGGCGTGGACCACCGACGAGATCAAGTCAGCGTCCCTGGAAACAGCAGCCAGCACCGCACGCGGCGCGCTCGTCCAGGGCGCCACGCTCGTCGACATCGACGCCTACCTCACCGTGTGGGGCGACGACCCCGAGGCCGTGACGGGCGCGCGCTGGCAGGCCTCGTTGACCGCCGACCGCCACCGCATCCAGCTCGACTGGCTCGCCGGACAGCAGCACCGCGCGCACGTGATGACCACCCCCCACGGAGCCTCCACACGGAAAGGGGCCATCCTCTGATGATCCGCCTGCCCTCCACCCACGCCGCGATCACCGCGCCGCTCGTTGCCTCCAATGCTGGTTTCCCCGGCATCCCGATCGGCCGCTCCCTGCTGGACGGCAGGCCGTTCCATCTCTCCCCGGTCCTGGTCGACGACCGCCAGCTGCCCTCGACCAACTCCCTCGCGCTCGGCGGCCTGGGCTCGGGGAAGTCGACCACGGCCAAGATCCGCCAGCGCCGCGAGATCGGCGGCCACGGGCACCAAACGGTGGTTATTGACTCCTTCGGTGAGGACAACATCAAAGGGGAATGGGCGCTGCTGACCCAAGACCTGGGCGGGAAGGTCATAAAGGCCGGCGCGGGCGGCTTTGCCCTCAACCCGTGCAGCGAGATGTTCCCGCCCGAGGTCCGCGAGCAGCTGGTGCGCTCGCTGATCGCCGCCGTCGAGCCGACCGCACTCACCACCCAGGCCGGGCATGCCCTCCAGCACGCGCTGAACCACCCGAAATCGTCGTCGCTGAACGGGCTGGTCGATGCCCTGGTGCTCCCGGAGGCGGGCAGGTGGCCGGCGGACACGCTGGCCGAGTGGGGCGTGGGCGTGGCGATCGCCCTGTCCCGCTACACCGAAGGCAGCCTCCGCGGGCTCTTTGACGGCCAGGACGCCACCCTGCCGCCGACCGATCTTCCGATCCTGTCCTTCGACTTCACCGAACTGGACCGCAACTCCCCGGCGATCCCCGCTCTGATGGCCGCCGTGGCGTGCTGGGTGGAGCATGTGTGGCTGCCGCAGTCCACCGCCGTCCACCGGCACCTGGTGCTGGAGGAGGCCTGGCAGATCCTGCTGTCCCCGGCCACCGCCGAGCTGATCCAGCGGCTGCTGAAGAACTCGCGCAAGGCCAACTTGAGCATGGACGTGGTGATGCACACCCTGTCCGACCTCGGTAGCGGCCCCGCCCAGGACCTGGCCAAGCTGTGCGAGGTCGCCCACATCGGCCGCTTGGGCCCGGAGGAAGCCGCCATCGTGGGCGCACTGCTCGGACTGCCGGCCTGGGTGATCGAGAGGATTCCCCGGCTCGGGCAGGGGGAGGCGGTGTGGAAGGTCGGCCCCGACTACGTCGACATCGTCAAGACGGTCATCAGCGACGAAGAGGCCACGCTGACCGACACGTCCTCGCGGCGTCGCAAGGCCCGGCAGATCCTGGCTAACGAACAGGAACCGGCAGTGACCGAGGCCGCCCTCGGGGTCGATGCCGATGACCTCGTCGTTGGGCACGAACCCCTCGACGAGGACCAGGACGACGTGATGCCGACCTTCCTTGAGCGGCAGCTCGGCGACGCCGCACTCACCGACGACTTCGCTGACGAGATCGGTGATGCGGAGTGGGACTGGGAGATGCCTCCCAACGTCATCGACGTCCGGCACCAAGAGGTCGTCCAGGCCGCGATGGACGGACGGTGCAGCGAGGCAGCCCAGCTCGCTGCCATCGGCGAGCGGGAGGACATCAACGCGCATGGCATCAACTCGGACGAAGCGATCTCTTGGCTGGTGACCCGCGCCAAGGTGGCGGAACTGTGTGGAAGCCCTGACCAGGCAACGCAGCTTCGCGCTACCGTCGCCCGCATGGGCAAGGACGTCGACTGGTTTCAGAAGATCCCCGATCGCAATACGGACAACGCCGCCTCGGTGCCGCTTGCCCGGAGCAGCGCCCCGCAGCCGCCCAGCCCCGCTCCGGCCATCACAGCAAGCGGTGACGAAACGGCCGCCGCACCGTCGCGACCGCGCCGGCGCACCTGGCCCTACGTCGCCACAATCGCGGCCCTGGCCCTCACGGTCGCGGCCGTGTGGAAGGGCGCCGAGCTCCAGCAGGAACGTCAAGAGCACCAGGCGAAGGCTGCCGCATACAAGGGGCGCAGCGGAGCAGCACTGACGATCGACGGTGTCCAGGCTGAAGTCGTGGCGCATTGGAGCAGCGGGTACGTCATCGTGGAGCTGCGCAGCTACTTCGACCGGAACGCGAAGTACCTGCGGATCGATTCGGGTGACAAGACGGCCAGCAGCCACCAGGAAGACGGCTGGTTCCCCAAGTCGCCCGAAATCAAGGTGCCGTTCAAGGACAGCCTGGACGATGTGATGGTCCGTGTGGCGGTCGGGGGGAAGACCTGGAAGGAGGGAGTGCGGGCGTATCACCGCACTATCCGCCTGTCCCCTACCGGAGTCGCGTACGACGCCGAGACCGGCCAGCGGCTCCCCTCCGACCTGTAGCCGCTGTATCCCCTGACCGATGGCCCGCACCCCGCGGCCGCTTCTTCAAGCACGTGGGTGTGGGCCATCGCCATGCCCACAGCAGTGACGTCCGGCTGCTCCGCCCGGCCCTCACTCCCTCTGCACACCGAGGGAGCGAGGGCGGGACAGGCCAGCCGGCCGGCCACCCCCGCAAACCCCCATGCGTTTGAGAAGGAGATCGTCGTCTTGTCGAAGTCCCCGGCTGTCATAGGTGTTCTGACCGAGCCGCCCGCCCCCACCTGGTGGAGGGCCAACCGCCACAAGGTGCTCGGCGTGGCCGGCCTCTTGCTCGGCTAATGGATCGGCACCCACACCACCGGCAGCGCCGTACAGCAGCCGGACACCCCGCGCACGGGACACACCGCACCCGTCAGCCCGGGACCGAGCGGCACACACACCCTCGGTCTTGCCGCCTGACCCTGTCCTATCCCCACCGCGCCCCGCCGACCGTACCCGCGACGTCGGCGGGGCGCGGCGTTGCTTGACCTGTCGGGAGGAGATCCGTCGTGCTCACGTTCCGCCCGTCTATCACCCAGGCTGGCGTTGTTCCGGCCGCCCCGACGTCCGCGGCGAGGTGGTGATGCGGCAGCGTCCCCGCCGCTGCGCGCAGTAGCACATTCCACGGGGAGGCCAGGGCCTTCCCGAGTACGACCGCGGCGCCTGCCCCGACCATCTGCTCACCCGCCGCCAGTTACGCGAGCGCGAGGTCAGCCCCGGAGGACACGATTTCGTCGGCATTCTGCGATGCAAGCGATGCCGCACCCGGCCGCAGTGGTCCTGCAATTACCCCGGCCGCGCCTGGCTGTACGACCTGCGTCAGGCCCGCCCAAGCGGGTACCCACACGCGCCCAGGAATGGGAGCTGGACCGCGCCATGGCCGCCCGGCAGACCTGTCCCGCAGGAGGCCAGGACCGCGCTCAGCCGTCGCCGCGGCCGCGTTGCTGTCCTTCCAGAAGGTGCTTGAGCAGATGGAGGCGGATCATCGAACCAGCGAGGAGTGGTCCGAGCCCCGTTCCCGGATCCGCGCGCTGGTGACCAACTTCGTCGGCGGCTCTAAAAGTAGTGAGGCGTCCCCTGCCGCGTGACCGGCCCTGCGTAGTGCCGCGGCCGTGGCAACTGCGGCCTTGACCACGCATGTGGATGGCCGGGGTGACGCTTGTCGACGATCTGGGACCTGACCTGGCTCCGTACCGGGATGAGCGGCCGCTCGATCAGCTCGTCCAGGTCTTGATCTGGGCGGCGACTTCGCGCACAGGGAGCCCATCCCGGGCGGCGCGGGCCAGCGGGAGCACCGTGTCCAGGCCAGGGCTCACCGGAAGGCCGCACGCCGACAGGTAGGCCGAGGTCACGGTCGCCGCGAACAGCAGGTTCCTCATCTCCAGACTCGGGTTTCTCGCCAGCTCGCACAGCAGCGCCGCGGCCTTGTGATGGGGTTCGGGGTAGACCTCGTGGTCAAGGATTTCGGCCCGGTGGCGTGCTTCCGCCGCGACGGGCACGCCGTAGTCGACGACTTGAGGGTCCCCGGGGATCTGCGTCAACCGCGTGTTCAACCCGGACCTGCGTCCCCTCGTCAGCGAGGCATACCGCTGCTACGTTTCCGGCTCGGCCCGCGGCGCGATCGTCCTGACGTGGACGGCCGTCTGTGCCGACCTCATCGCCAAGGCCCAGATCCTCCACGAAGAGGGTGAGAGCCACGCCAAGGACCTCGTCGCCGGCGTTGAACGAGCGCAGGGCAGCGCGGAGACCGAAGCGATACCGATCATGCTTGCCCTGGAGAGGACCCTGTTCGACACGGCGGAGAAGCTCGAACTGATCGACTTCACCCAGCGCAAGCAGCTCGAGCGCATCCGCGACGACCGCCACCTGTGTGCGCACCCGTCCATCCGGCCCCTCGGCGAACTCTACGAGCCGACGATGAGTACGCCCGCGCCCACCTCGCGGCCGCGCTGGAAGCCGTGCTCATCCATCTTCCGAGCCAGGTGCGCAAGATCGTCGACAGCTTCCTCAAGCACGTCGTGGACCCCGGCTTCGTCTATGACACCGAATACCTCACCCATACCTTCTTCGACCGCGTCCGCCCCAGCGCCAGGTCCAAGGTCGTCGAGGCCGCGGCCAAGTTCGCCGTCCTCACGCTCGGGGACACCGCGATCAAGATCAAACCGGAGGCCTTCGCCGACCGGATGGCCAAGTGTCTGCGCAGCTTCGCCGAACGCGACGCTGACCTCGTCAAGAAGGCCGTGGTCCGTTCCGGGTATGGCTGTAAAGGCTGAGCCGCTGGATGGCTTACGGGACTTGGCCGCCGGAGCCCCGCGACGACTCGACCGCTGATTGGGAGACGCGACTCGATCGCTGCTGTAGGACAACGTCGGCGAGGTCGCCTGCGGGATCGATGTGCGACGAGCTGGCGGATGGGAACGTGCCCGAGATCTGCGCTGGGGTGGACATCGGCAAGACGCATCACCACGCCGTGGTGATCAACGCAGAGGGCGGCGACTGCTGTCGCGCCGGATCCAGAACGACGAGACCGAGTGGCTCGCACTGCTCGGCGACGTTATGGCGGTATCCCACGACGTGCTGTGGGCCGTCGACCTCAGAGGTCGTTTTCTCCCCTGACGGATGCATTCACCTGTATTCCTCGGGGCGAGATCGTCGTCTCGCTGCGACTGGCGGGGTTGAGGTGGCCGGCGTGCTCCATGGGGTGACAGCTGGGGCGGAATGCAGCTTGCGCCTGTCTCATCCCAAGACGTCGGCAGAGCGTGCTTCTGCTGGTCGCACTGCGCGCCTGGGCGCACGCCCCTGACCGGCGGTACGCCCAAGTAATGGCCGAACGTCGTCCGTATCCGAGTGATCTGTCCGATGCCCGCTGTTGGTGGAGCCGGTGCTGAGCGCCTGGCGGGCCGATCGGCGCCGGCATGCGCTGAACATCGGACGCCCGCCCGAGCACGATCTGCGCGAGATCATGAACGCGATCCTCTACGTGGACCGCACCGGCGTTCAGTGGCGCTACCTGCCGCACGACTTCCCGCCCTGGGAGACCGTGTACGGATACTTCGCCAAGTGGCAGAAGGACGGCGTGTTCGCCCAGCTCACCGGCGCGCTGCGCAGGCTGTTACAGCAGCAGGAGGGCAAGCGCATAGAGCCGTCCGCGTGCGTGATCGATGCGCAGAGCATCAAGACCTCCCACCAGCGTCCCGGCCGCCGGGCAGGGCACGGATGCGGCGAAGAAGATCGTGGGCCGCAAGCGGAGCATCGTCACCGACACCCTCGGGCTGCTGCTGGCGGTGCCGGTCACGGCCGCGAGCGTGCAGGACTCCGTCGCCGGCACCCACCTGATCGACCAGGTTGCCGCCGCCCACCCCACCATCCGCAAAGAATGGGTGGACGGCGGCTACCGCCAGCACCTCGTCGAGCATGCGGCCGCCCTCGGCATCGACATGGAAATTGTCCAACGTACCCAAGGAACCAGGGGATTCACTCCCTTGCCGAAGCGTTGGACCGTGGAGCGGACCTATGGGTGGCTCATGTTCCACCGCCGCCTGGCCCGCGACTACGAGACCCTGCCCGCCCGCTCCGAAGCCATGATCCACCTCGCCATGACCGACCTGATGGCCCGCCGCCTCACCGGCGAAGCCGCCATCTCCTGGCGCGACCCGACATAACAGGAACAAACAACAATTCCGGGATGAAACATCGGGAGAAAACGACCTCTAAGGGCTGTCCAGTCCCGTCCGCGATCTGGTCTGCGCGAACTCAGCTGGCGTTGCCTTCCCCGACCTGGACCTGAGCGACCAGCTCAGCGCGATCGAAACCGCCCAGGCACAGTGGCGCAGCCAGGCCGCAACCACCTAGGCCGCTGCGCTGCGCCGGGCCCGGGCCGAACGCTCTCAGAGGGCCGGCCGTGAAACAGCGGCCGCGCAGCCGCCGTTAGTGCAGCGCACGGCGTAGTTGGCACCGTCCCGGAACCACGATGCCCAGAAGACGAGTTTCTTGATATAGCAGAAGCTGCACGGACCATACGCGGTGGTGAACCGTCGACGATATGGCGGCGGTCGGGGGGGGAGGGGGAGCCGTTGTGTCGCAGAGGTGGAAGATCACGGTCATCATGCTGGCAGTGGTTGGCGTTCTGTCCACACCGCTGATCTGGCTGCTGGACAGTCCTGGGGCGGGAGAGCTGGCTGGGGCCACCGTTCAGGCCGCTGTCGGTATCGCTGCCTTGGTTTGGGCTCTGTTTCAGAGATCGCCGTCTGCCGAACCCACAGATAGGGCTGTCCGGACTGGCAAGGCCAGCCGCGGTGGAACCACCGGCATCCGGCGGCCCGGCGGTCGGGGACGTGGCTCGGCCGTGGTCGAGCGGACGGGAGAGGCAAGCGGCCCCAACTCCGTCTCCGGCATCGACTACACGGACTAGGCCGTATTCGTGGCGAAGGCATCATCAGGTACGTCAGGCGACAACAAGCCCGAGCCGCCAGTGACTGTGGCGGACACCGGCAACGCCGAGGCCGCCGGCGATGAGGTGGCCGTGACCGGCTACCGCGGCCCGGTCCTGGGAAGCGGCCCTCCTGAGTCCGCCGCCTCAGTACGGCTGTTTCGCACCGGGGATGCGGTGGCCAACAACGGCGGAACCGCCATCAGCGGCTACGTTCACACGCTGACTGTGCAGCACGCGCCGCGGGAGCCGGCCTCCTGGCCGCATCAGGTCGGTGTGATCCCGTCGCCCGCACGGTCCTTCCAGCACCGCGCCGAGGCGGCCCGGCTGCGGGCAGCGGTCGAGGGCGGGGGCACGGCAGTGCTGTCCCAGGTACTGACCGGGATGGGCGGGGTCGGCAAGACCCAGCTCGCCGCCGACTACGCCCGCACCGCCTGGGACGAGGATGGCCTGGACGTCCTGGTCTGGGTCACCGCGAGTGCCCAGTCGCCCGTGGTGAGCGGATACGCGCAGGCTGGCGTCGAACTGTGCCGGGCCGACCCCGACGATCCCGAACTCGCCGCGAAACAGTTCCTGGCCTGGCTGGTCCCCAAGCCCGGGCAACGGCCGTGTCGGTGGCTGATCGTCCTGGACGACGTCACCGATCCCAGCGACCTCATCGTCCACGCCGACGACCCCGGCAACCGCTACAGTCTGTGGCCGCCCGCCAGCCCGCACGGCCGGGTACTGCTCACCACCCGCCGCCGCGACGCCGCCCTGTTCGGAGACGGCCGCCGCCGGATCGAGGTCGGCCTGTTCACCCCTGCCGAATCGGCCGCCTACCTCACCGAGGCCCTGGACGCCCAAGGCCGCACCGAGCCCGCCGACCAGCTCGCCGCCCTCGCCGACGACCTCGGGCACCTGCCACTGGCCCTGGCCCAGGCCGCCGCCTATCTCATCGACGCCGGCGAGACCGCAGTCACCTACCGCAACCTGCTGGCCGACCGAGCCACTAAACTTACCGACCTCGCCCCCGACTCCCTGCCCGACGAGCAGGCCACGGCCCTCGCCGCCGCCTGGTCCCTTTCCATCGACCGAGCCGACACGCTGCGCCCCGCCGGCCTGGCCCGGCCCATGCTCCACCTGGCCGCCATGCTCGACGCCAACGGCATCCCGCAGCCCGTCCTGACCGGCGAGACCGCCCGCGCTTACCTCGCCGCACACCGCGCCGCAGGCGGCCCTGCCTCGGAACCGGCACCAGTCTCCCCCTTGGACGCGGTACGCGCCCTGCGGGCACTGGACCGGCTCAGTCTCATCGACCATCAACCGGACACCCCCCATCAGACCGTCCGCATCCACCAACTCATCCAGCGCGCCACCCGCGACACCCACGCTCCCCAGCAGAACGATCAGGCTGCGCGCACCGCCGCCGATGCTCTGGTCGCGGCCTGGCCTGAGATCGAACGCGATACCGACCTCGCCCAAACCCTGCGTGCCAACGCCGCCGCTCTCACTGGCCACGCTGAAGATGTCCTGTACGAGTTCGACGGTGTCCATGCGGTGCTTGTCCGCGTCGGCGCAAGCCTGGGCTCGACCGGCCAAGTAGCCGCAGCCGTCGAGTACTTCCAGCGCATCGCTGGTGTCGCCCACGGCCGTCTGGGGCCGGACCATCCCCATACCCTCGCTGTCCGGGGCGAACTCGCGCACTGGCGGGGAGAGGCGGGGGATGTAGCCGGAGCCGCAGACGCCTCCGCCGAGCTGCTGGAGCACATGGAGCGAGTGCTCGGCAATGAGCACGTCTTTACTCTCAGCACCCGTAGCAATGTCGCCCGCTTTCGAGGCGAGGCGGGGGATGCAGCCGAAGCCGCGGATTCCCTTGCCGGACTCCTCGCCGACCAGGTACGGGTGCTGGGGGATGAGCACCCCCATACCTTCGCTGTCCGAGGCGAACTCGTACGCTGGCGATGGAAGGCGGGGGATGCTGCCGGAGCAATGGCCGCCTCCGCCGAGCTGCTGGAGCACATGGAGCGAGTGCTCGGCAATGAGCACGTCGCTACCCTCAGCACTCGTGGCAATATAGCCTGCTTTCGAGGTGAGGCGGGGGATGCCGCCGGAGCCGCAGACGCCTTCGCCGAACTCCTCACCGACCAGGTGCGGGTACTGGGCGGTGACCACCCCCACACTCTCACCACCCGGCATAATCTCGCCTGCTTTCGAGGTGAGGCGGGGGATGCTGCCGGAGCAGCGGCCGCTTTCGCCGAACTCCTCACCGACCGGGTGCGGGTACTGGGCGATGACCACCCCTCCACCCTCACCACCCGTGGCAATATCGCCTACTGGCGGGGGAAGGCGGGGGATGCCGCCGGAGCAGCGGATGCCTTCGCCGAGCTCCTCACCGACCGGGTGCGGGTACTGGGCGATCACCATCCCGACACCATCGCCACCCGGCGCTTTGTCGCCCGCTGGCGGGGAAGGGCGGGGGATGCTGCCGGAGCAGCGGCCGCCTACGCCGAGTTGGTGGAGCACATGGTGCGTGTGATGGGCCCGGACCACCCCGAAACTCTTACCACCCGTGGCAATATCGCCTATTGGCGGGGGAAGGCGGGGGATGCTGCCGGAGCAGCGGCCGCCTTCGCCGAACTCGTCACCGACCGGGTGCGGGTACTGGGCGATGACCACCCCTCCACCCTCACCACCCGGCACAATCTCGCCTGGTGCCAGGGTGAGGCGGGGGATGCGGCTGGAGCAGCGGCCGCCTTCGCCGAGCTCCTCACCGACCGGGTGCGGGTACTGGGCGATGACCACCCCGACACCATCGCCACCCGGCCTTGTGCCGCCTACTGGCGGGGGATGCAACTGTTGATGAATCGACCGATTGATGAGCAAGATCAGTGAACAGCGGCGCCGACTAAGAACTCCTATCGGAATGACTTCAGGCGTCGCCAGCAGATGAGTGCGCATCCGAGGGTGAGGAAGGCTTCGTGGATGTCGTCGCGTATCTCCCAGCGAATGCGCAGGCGGCGGAACCAGTGCAGATGGGCGAACGCTCGTTCCACGACCCAGCGTTGGGTGCCAAGGCCGGAGCCGTGCTCGGTGCCACGGCGGGCGATCAGCGGTTTCACTCCGAGGTCCCAGACCAGACGACGGTACTTGTCGTGGTCGTAGCCGCGGTCGGCCAGCACCACGTCCGGGCGGCGCCGGGGCCGGCCGCGCTTGCCCCGCACCGGCGGCACAGCTTGGAGCAATGGGATCAGCTGGGTGACGTCGTTGCGGTTGCCGCCGGTCAGGGTGGCGGCGAGCGGGATGCCGGTTGAGTCGGTGATCAGATGGTGTTTGCTGCCCGTCCTGCCCCGGTCAACGGGGCTTCGTCCGGTCTTGGGTCCCCCTTTAACGCCCGGATGTGGGAGCCGTCGACCGCTGCACGGGAGAAGTCCAGGGCGTTCGCGCTGCGGAGCCTGGCGAGCAGGACCTCGTGCAGCCGGGGCCACACGCCGGCCTCGGTCCACTCCGCCAGGCGGCGCCAGCAGGTCATGCCCGACCCGAAGCCAAGTTCCTGGGGCAGATGTTCCCAGGAGATCCCGGTGTGCAGGACGAACAGGATGCCCTGGAACACCAGCCGGTCCGGATGCCGCTTGCGTCCTGGGTGCCGGGCCCGCCGCTCGACCTTGGGCAGCAGCGGCTCGATCACCGCCCACAACTCGTCGTCGACTTCCCACGGCTTCGGCCGCGCCACCTCGCACCCCCGGATTATCGGTCCCGGAGTGATCCAACCACGCCCAAGATCATTTCGTTAGGAGTCCTATTAGTAGGACTCCGTTAGCTCTGTCTTGATCTCGGTGTTGTGTGTGTTCGGCTGGGCAGGGGTCGGTGGCAGGTGGTGCAGATGCCGGTCCAGCACCTCAGGACGTCTTGGAGGGCGTCGAGGGTCTGGTAGAGAGTGAGCCCGGTCCGGGGACTTTTGGGACCAGCCGTTGTTCGGTGAGGAAGGCATGGGCGGCGGTCACGAGGGTGATGTGGTGGTGCCAGCCCGGCCAGGAACGGCCTTCGAAGTGGTCCAGGCCCAGGCCGTGCTTGAGTTCTCGGTAGTCGTGTTCGATGCGCCAGCGGACTTTGGCCAGGCGGACCAGGCCGGCGATCGGGATGTCTGCCGGCAGGCTGGACAGCCAGTAATCGGTGGGGGCCTCGGCCTCTTCTGGCCACTCGACCAGCAGCCAGCAGTCGGGCAGGACGCCGTCCCACCAGCCCTGCTCGGACGATGCAGCGGCCTTGATCGGACGCTCGACGGCCTTGCCTGCGGGGC
>NZ_JBFAMH010000038.1:13640-51969 GCF_040656475.1 Streptomyces sp. NPDC049915 | reverse complement strand
CGCGACCAGTCCAGCTGGTTCTTCGAGCGCAGCTTGTTCAGCAGCAGCTGGTGCAGCTGGTCCCAGACGCCGGCCTCGTTCCAGGCCGCCAGGCGCCGCCCAGGATGCCGCACAAGGCCTGCCGGTTGGGCACCCGCAGTCGTCCCCCCACCAGCTTGGGCGGTGGTTTTGGCAGCAACGGCTCGATCAGCGACCACAGTTCGTCCGACACGATCCACCGCCGCGACTGACGCTTCCCCGTGCCCCCATCAACGACCCGCCAGGCCAACAGTCACATGATCAACTCGCTTTTGTTAGAGCCAGTTACACAGGTGAGTACCCCTGTCCGTGTGACTAGGGCAACCAGGCTCGGCGGACAATCGGGTCCAGCAGGTGGAGCTGCTTTTCGTCCTGGGCGAGAACGTCGAGCATTCGCAACTTTTCCAGGGCCTGTTGCGGTGCCGGGTGGGAGTCCTGAAGGAGTTCCACCAGATCGTCCCATGGCAAGGGCTCATCGAGAGCGGACAGGTCGGTCAGGAGAGTGTGCATATCGGGGGGTGTGGTGAGCCCGAGGCCAGCGAGGAGGGAGGATCCAAGTGCTCCGGAGGTGACTTCCTGATGGATGTTCTTGCAGATCGTGAGAACGCTGCGGCCCTGACGGGCCTGCACGAGTGCTGCCTCCAGGAGGATCGGCCAGCCCCCGGTGGCATCCATGAGTCGGTTACGGGCGTCTGTCTCGGCGAAGGGCGCGAGCGCTTCGACGTCGGTGGCCCAACTGCTGATTCCTTCGAGCGTGACTCGACGCAATGGGATCAGGGCGTTGTCGGGATCGAATTCCGCAGCGAGGGCGAGATGTTCGTCCTCACAGGCGTCGGCGAGGGCGACGACGGTACGGGTGACACCTGGGGGCGGCTGGATCGTCTCTGCCTGTCGGAGGCTCGCCCTGGCCTTGTCAACATCGTTGAAACGGCTGAGCTTCACCACCACGATGCGGTGCAAGGGACCGGGCTTGCCCGTGCTGAGCAGGTCCTTGTAGTGGGATGGTGATGTGGAGGAGACGATGGGCTCCAGTTTGGAAGGGGCCCTGTTCTGCTGGTCCTCCAAGACGGCGGTAACGGTGTCCAGGCCGGTGGCCGCGCTGCCGATGATGATCCGCAGCTCGTTTCCCAGGGTGGTGAGGCGGGCGAGTTGCTGCTCGGTGAGCGGGCTGATGCGGTTGTCGGCGGTGATGGGTCGCCGCGCCTGGGCGGCGGTGAGCTTGGTCAACGGCTTCGAGGTGTCGTGGTTCTCCAGTGCCTCCTCGATAGCATGCTGGTTGCCGAGAAGTCGAAGCACATTGGAGGAGCGCAGCCTCCAGCCCTGCGGGTCGCCGGCCAGGATGCCCAAGCCCGTCATCTCTTCCAGCAAGGCGCGGAATTCGTCCGGGGCTTGGCCGGTGAACCCCTGTGGCCACCAGTCGTCGCACGCCCTGCTCAGCGCCCGGGTGGTCATCCGGCGGTCGACGCCGTTTGCGTGGGCTTCGAGGGCCACGATGAGCGCAATGAGCTTGTAGCGGGGATCCAGTTCGAGGGTCAGATTGATGGTGTTACGTGTCCGGTCGGTGAGATCCTGCGAGCCTATGACGCGTTCAAGGACGACGTTGTCGATATGCCACGGCGGTGTGCCGGGAGCGGGCGGAGTGCCGACGCGGGTGTTGAGGGACGCCTGCACGAGCGCCTGCCCCGCGAGCTGCAGCAACTTGGGATGGTAGTTGCAGTAGGCGAGGATCCGGTGGACAAGCTCGTCAGGGATTCGGATCCCCAGAGCTTCCAGGGGCTGGCGGATGAGCCGAAAGGCCGGTGCCGGTGCCAACGGCCCGATGACGACGGGCTTGCCGAAGTGGGCGTCGTAGAGGGGTTGGTTGGGCAGGCCGGAGAAGCGCTGCACCTGGTGGAGTCCAGCGAAAACGGGCTTGAACCTACGGTTGGTGGTGCTCATGAGTTCACGCAGGCGTGTCGTCTGCGGGAAGCTCTCCTGGGCTTCTGCGTCGAAGAAGATGTCGCACTCGTCGAACAGCACAAGCAGACGGCGAGTTGAGTCGTCGTCGAGCCAGGTGGTGATGGCTGCTGTGACGCGCTGTTGCGCGGTACCGCGCCGGGCCTGCCGACCTGGGACGATGTCTTTTCGATCGAGTTCACGGCCGATCATGTCCCATAGCTCGTCGGTCTTCTGGCCGAGCCCGAGGGTGGTGGGGAGCGGGATATAGAGAGCGACGTGCCCCGGCGTCGTCTCGAAGCGGCGTGCGGCGGCGCGCAGAAGTGCCGACTTGCCGAGTTGACGGCCTCCGTACAGCAACTGGGCACCTGTCATGGAGGTGATGTCGTTGAGCTCTTGCTGACGCCCGTAGAACATCTCGCTCGGGACGGACTCATTCGCGTCAGGACGATAGGGGTTGGTCGCGGCGAACGGCGCGAGAATGCGCTCCGTGGTGGTGAATCGGTTGCTGGCCTTGGATGCCAAGTAGGCCAGGGCTGCCGCGTCAAGACACAGCAAGGGCTTCATGGGCTGTTTGGCCGTCTGCAGCGCGAGCTCACGCCGGGAGGCCGCAGGCAGCGTGCCCAGGACAACGACGAGCACGGGCAGAGTGCTGGTGTCCTGGTCCGCCCACGCCGTCAGGGCCGTCACATCCGACACGTCGGGTGTTAGGAGCACGCGCAGTCGGCTGCTCGCCTCGGAACCGAAGGCCGGCAGTCGGCATCCGCCCAGCAGTTGGACGTCGGCGAGTTCGATCCACTTCCGGTTAGGGGCGTACGAGCCGGCCGGGCGCTCGCTGCCGTACTCGATGCCCGCAATACGTAGAGCGCCGCGAAGCAGGTGATTGCCGTTCTTGAGGGTGCGCCAGTTCCTGAGGAGCTGGGCCCAGGAACGCAGGGTCTCGGTGGTTGTATTGCGCTCGCGGGTGCGGAGTTGAGAGAAGTCCAGGTCGGCGTGCGTACCGCCGCTGTCGACGGCCTCGATTAGCTCCGGTGTGATGCCTTCGGGGAGGTTGTCGGGCACTGACGGAAAGAACTGTTCAAGGTCGTTCTCAGGAGCCGAGGTGGGCGGGTGTTCCCCGGCAAGCGCGGTGAGCAGGTAGTCCTCTGCCGTTGCAAGGTCTCCTGCATCGACGAGCTGCGTGATCTTCGTCATGACGTCATCGGGGACGTCGCCCGGCGCGTTGTTGATCTCGGCCTTGGCACGTTGCATGAGGTCGGCTCTGGCCAGGTCAGCCAGCTTGGGCATGAGCTCAGCGACCGCATCGAGCTGCCGGTCCACGGCACTGAAGTCGTCGCCGGCCAGGTCGGCTTCGGCGGCCTCGACCCGCGTGGTGATGTCTGAGCGACCTGGTTCGGGTAGCCGGCCTTGCCGGGTGGCAGTCGCCACTTTGCCCCGGGCCTCGTCGATCGCGGCGCGCGCCGCAGTCAGCGCATGGCCGCGGGACTGCTCGACGGCATCTCGAAGAGAGTTGTCATCCTCTTCGGACTCGCTCTCGGCTGCCTCCACCGCGACACGTGCCGCCGCGAAGTTACCCACGGTCGCCTGTTCGCGCGCTGCCTGCGCCCAGGTGCGGGTCTGGGCGCGCACGATGTCGTCCAGGGTCACCGGACGCACCGGTTCCAGCGTCCTGGTCAGCGGGAGCCCCGAGCAGCGCAGCAGGTCCGCGTTGAGCACATGGTCCGGCGCCGGTTCCGCCCCGGGCAGTGTGGCGCCATCCAGCAGCTGGATCGTGGTCCGGACACTTTCGAGGACCGTCTCGGTGATGGCGGTACTGAGGGGCTGGGAGACGGTGTCGGCGTGCGCGCGCAGCTCAGTGCACGCGCCTTCCGCCTGGGCGCGGACATCGTTCCGTAGATTGGCGAGAACGCTGTTCAGCGCGGGGCTGCGGGCCGCAGTGCGGGTGGCCAGCAGCCAGGTGCTGACAATGTCGAGTGACTCCGCCGCGTACTGAAGGATGCGGCGACGGGCGGCTCCCTGCAGTACAGCGCCTTTGCCGCGGAGCCGGTTATCGATATCCCTGAGGGCCTTGTTCAGTGCGGCGGAGGTGAGCCCACGCACGTGGGCGGCGACCTGGTCTGCGCGGTCGCGCCGGTCGCCAGCCGCCGTAGCGACCAGTGAGCCGATCAGGCCGTCGGTGTCCCACCAGGCGCGGACGATTGCCTCCGCGCGGGCGAAGTGCAGGTGCCGTGGTGTGGCGAGGTGCAGGCGGGCGTCTTCCGAGGCGCGACTGACCTCGGTGTCGGCCCCTGTCACGCTTTCGAGAACGTTGAGGCCTCCTGCTGCGGTGAGCTGGCCGCGTGCGGAGGCGGTTCCTACCGCGCGGCACAGCTGCTGAAGGTGCGCCATGCCGGAGCAGGCGTCAGCGAGAGCGTTTACCAGCTCACCGGCGTTGGGGTCGGCGGTGAGGAGTGCGGCTCGCAGGGCGGCGGCTAGCAGCAGCATGCGCTCGTCCTGACCGGTCGCGCTTGAGTGGCTGCTCTCCATGTCGATGCGCTCGCGTACGGCGCCAGCGCACGGACCTGTCTCCGAACGGACGCAGTGCGCCAGTTGAAGGGTCTCCAGCGCCTGTTGGAGGGGAGGCCGGCCGATGGCGTTTGCTGCGTGGGCCGCCAGCGCGAGTTCACCTGCGGAGATCAGTCGCGTGATAAGAGCTGTGTCGGCTGGAACAGTCACGGCTGGCGCAGGCTGCGGGACGGACGGTGGAAGTTCTTCTGCCTCTTCGCTGTGCGTCGGCTCCTGCTCCGGGGGCGCAGTGTGTCCGGCGGGCAAGGCTGGGGGAACAGCTGCGGGCTTTGGAGCGGTCGCAGGATCGGGTGGCTCGTCGGAAGACTTGCCCGTTGCAGGTTCGGGGGCGGGAGCCGCGGACGAAAGAGACACCTGAGGAGTCAGTGGGACGGCTGTCGACTCCGGCATGTCGCTCTCCAGGGCGGCGGGCGCGGTCACCTTCCCTCGCAGGATCAGCGCGGCGACGCTGGTGACGTCCTGTGGTGTGTCCTTGAGGAGGGCGAGAAGATCGTCGATGGTGGAGTCGTCGTCGCTGGTGTGGGCGTCGGCCAGCGCGACGAGCAGCCGCAGATGCTCCGTATCGGCCGCAGGGGCGTCGAGTAGACGCAGTGCCTGCTCCCGGACAGACTCCAGGGGCGTGTTGCCTGAGGGACCCTGGAGTGCGGCTACACGCAGCATCGCCGCACGATTCCGGGCCTGCTCGGAATGCTTGGCCGCGGCAGCATTTGCGGCGGCACACAATGCCCGGATATCGGCGGGGTCCGGCGGTACGGCCACTGAGGCCCGAGTGGTGAGATCTTCATGCAGGGCCAGCGCGGCTGTCCGCAGAGAAGTGAGCGTGACGATGTCGTCATGGGCGGGCGCCTGTTCCGAGGCAAGGTGTGCGGTGATGTGCTCGGCGGCGGACCGCGCTGAGACGAGCAGCGAATCCAGGTCCTCGGCCCGGCTGCTCCAATTGACGGGCTCCGGAGGCCGTCCCTTCGACGACAGTCCAGGCGTGAGCCTTGCCTCCTCGGCAGGCGGCGACACAGCCTCTACGCTGTGAGCGTTCTGGGTGGGCGGCATGAGCAGAAGCCAGGCAGTCTCCAAGGCGGAGCACGCGTCGATGGCGTTCTGCACGTCCTCCTTGGGCCACGCTGGCATGGGGAACCGTTGCAGGGCGTGGCGCAAGAGGGCGGTATGTCCGGGCGAGAAGAGGGGATCGGAAAAGGCGGCCAGCATCAGTTCTGGGCGAGACTCGGAGAACGCGGAGACAGCATCGCCAAGGTGCTGGTCGTCGCCGTGCCACTCGTGGTCGTGAATGGCGTCGGCAAGCGCTCTGAGCGTGGGCTGGGAGATCGTGCCCGCCGCGCGAAGCTGTATGTCGGCGTTGCGCTTGCGCAGTGTGGCCAGACACTGTTCGGCGGCCCGCAAACTGAGCCTGGCGGACGGCACTCGCAAGTTCTGCAGCATTGCGACGCGGACACGGTTGCGGACGCGCTGCAACAACTGGAGCAGGACCGTGGCGTCGAGTGCGGCGAGCACGTCTCCGACGGGATTGCCCAGATGCTCGATGGCCTGGCGAAGTTCTTCGGCCAGGTCGGTCGGGGGCTCGGGTAGCTGAGGTGTGTTCGATGTGTGTCGCGTCATGGTGAACCTCAAGAGCATCCGGTCAAGTCGTCGTGCCAGGCAGGGAGCTGTTCAGCGCCGCGACGGTGGCCGCGGACAAAGGTGTAGCCCTGAGGCAGGGTCGTGTCGGCTTCGGGCCCGAGCATCTCGATACGCCATCGCGCATAGGCGGCCCGGGCATGATCACTTGCTTGCTGACCCGGGGGAAGCTTACGGCGATCAGGTGGTACGTAGTGCGCTTTTACATGATTTCGCAGCACCTGCCCTTCGACTCTGTCCGGACGTTTCCGTGTTACGGGCGCTTTGTCACCGGGCCACCAGATGAACAAGTCCGGTTCGCCCGTGACACTCTCGCGTTCCAGGAGCCCTCGGGCAGCCATGTCCTCACAGGTGTGAATCACCGTCCACAGCAGCCGGGGCGACACGGGGCCGGGGCCGAACAGCGCCGCACTGAGCCGGTGCCCCTGCATCGAGCGGACGTCGAACATACCTGGTGCGCCGTGCCGACGGAGCCCGGCGACGATGAGAGAGCACAGGCTGCCGACCGCTGGGGCGTAGCCGGCGCGTGCCGTCGGCCGGGGGGCCGGGGGCTGCCGTTCCGGCTCGGGCGGTGTGAGGCCGAGGTAGCGCTGCAGTACGGCGGTGTCGCAGTCCCAGGAGAACGGACCGTTATTGCCGAAGTAGAGCGGTTCGTCCAGCAGGGTCGTGACAGCGTGCAGACGGAGGCCGCCGCGCGGCAAAGTGACGGTCAGTTTGATGCCAGGGTAGAACGACCATGGCCAGTTGACACCGGTCAACACCGTTTCCTTGAGGACTAGTTCCCCCGGAGCTTCAGGGCCATGAATGTCACTGTCGTGATGGAGTTCGAGGACAACGGGGCTGCTGGCCAAGCCTTCGCGGATAGACGCCGGCAGCGGGAGCGTGCCGTCGTCGATGTGACCCGGCAGCAGGCAGCAGGTGTAGACGGCGAGACTGTCGTCGAGGTGCTCGATGACCAGGGTGGGTTCGTCGGGTCCGGTCTCCTCCGCCAGGGGCGGAGTCTCGACGCCTTCCGGCGAGGCGAAGGACTCTCTGGCAGGCTCTTGCTGGACTGGGGCTTCGTGCGGGGACGGTGGTGTGACCGGGAGGGAACCGTTGTGTTCGCGGTGGCCGATCCCCAGCGGCGCCAACGGGTCGGCGCCGTGGGCATACCAGGGAAGCGGGAGGTGCTGGGTGCGCCAGATGCCGCCCTGCTGCCACAGGTCGTCGATACGCATGTCGACCTGCGCCGTCGGCTCGGTCGCGCGGTCGGCGATCGCGAGGTTGACGATCGATAGGGAGGCCAGCGCGTTCGGCCCCTCGGTGAGATCCAGCACTCCGGCCGCGTCACAGGCGGCGCACAGCAGAGGCCAGGTTGCGGTGTAGCGCGGCGAGCTGGTGTGAGCCCGCTGGACCCGGTGCACGACTTCGTCAATCGCGGAATCCGGCAAACGGAGAGTGTCGGTTTCGGCGATGGCGTACGGCCCCCATGTGCGCATGCTGGGCGAGCGGCGGAGCAGCTCGCCGACGGTGTCGAAGCTCGCGGCCAGAGCCTGGGCCAGCAGGTCAGTGTCGTGAGGGTCGTCCAATAGGCCAGCGAGCGGACCGGTGGCCAGCAGGGGACACGCTTCGGTGAGCAGAAACTGCTGGTAGAAGGCCGCGTCGTCGAGTAGGGGACGATCTGGCGTGGCGTACAGAGCAGTCGACGTGATGTGCCCGCGCGCGTCCAGGAGTCCAGACCGTCGCAGTCTGGCGGTCTCCTTGACTTCGACCGCGGAGGGCGGGCCGAACGAGCGGGGGTCCACGACCAAGGTCTCCTCGCGCCCCCAGAGGCCGTCCGGACGAAGGGAGGCAGTACGGTCGCCTGACCGTGCGGCAGGGATCCAGCCGTCGTCGTCACAGTCCTGGGATGTGCCGAACTTGCCCACGGCCTCCGCCCACAGCCAGCGTGTACCGCGCTCGATGCGGATGAACGCTCCGACCGGTATAGCAGCCCGGGCCGAATCCGCGGCGGGGCAGACCGCATGGAAGTGCTCGGGGTCCAGCAGCGCCGAGTGGTAGGCGCCGAGAGCGAGGTCGAAGCCAAAGTGCAGGGCGTTCCAGGCACAGGCGAGATGCAAAACTCCGCCGCGTGCGACCGTGACCTGCCTCAGATAGCGGCCTATTCGATCCGCGACCGCAGCATCCACCTGATCCGCGCCGAGCAGTAGTTCCGGCACGAACAGCGGCTCGTCGTCGAAGGGTGCCCACGCGGGTGAGTCCATCAGGGGCGGCACGCTCATGCCTCCTGCCAGGGGCGTTCGGCGTATCGTCGCAGCCGCCACAAAGCCCCGTCCTCGATGGGCAGCACATGGCCTTCTGCGTTGAGGCGCTGCAGCGCTGCGGTCACGTCGGTGGAACGGATCCCGGGATCCACGCCGCGCAAGCGGTGGTACAGCAGGCGCGGCCACAGCGGCCTGCGGACGCCGTCCCGACGGGACAGGTAGGTCTCTTCGCCGCGCAGCACCCGGCGGATCATCGCCGGTGCCAGCCCATGGTAGTTGTCCCACAGCAAGGCGTAGACCCACTGGTCGGTCGCACGTTGGTAACGCTCGCTGTCGCGGAGCACCGTCGGGCGTGGCCGCGGAGTGTTCAGGGCTTGCAGCAGCCGCGGTGTCGTCTCTGCCGACACGTCGATGGCCCAGCAGGCCGAGCAACGAGTCGCCTGGGTCGCGCACACGTGTCCGTCCTGACTGAGCCGAGTCTCGGTGAAGTAGTCGTTGAACGCAGCGGTCGCGCAGTCGGTGGCGGCGTACCAGTCGCGCAAGTCGGCCAAGTCCTGGCGGGCGCGTTCTCGGGCGGCACGCATACGGGCGTCGAAGGCGTCCGGCAAGGACGCGCCGTCGGTCACCCGCACCGCGGTCAGGGTGCGCCGATTGCCAGCCTGAGAGACATCGACCACGCCCAAGTCGTGCAGAGCGGCCAGCATGGTCCATGCGGCAGCGGGGTCATGCACTGCCGGTCCCGTGCCGCTGTCCCGAAGGAGCGCGTACACGTCGGTCACCTGATGGGTTCCTGGCCTCCGCTCGGCGAGGACGCTGATGACGGCTGCTGCCGGGCCCCATTCAAGGTCGGAGGGCAGCCTGGCGCCGGGTATTGGCGTGATCCGTACACGCTCGGGGAAGTCCCCCAAGTCTGTGAGCGTGTCCAGCGAGGCCAGAACGGCCAGCGCCCGCACCACAGAGGTGCGGTACGTGTCCCACGCCGCGGCCTGCTGTGCCTGTTGAGCGGGGAGCCGCCCCTCCTGGAGATCGGCGGCCATGCAGTCGGCTGCGATCCTCTCCGCATCAAGGATCCCCGACGCACCCGCTCTCAGTACCGCGTGGCCCAGCCGGCGCAGGACGTCGGGTGAGAGGCCCTGCGCCGCCAGCCAGGCCACGGTCCGCAGCCCCCGGCCCGTGCCCAGTGCCAAACCGGCCGACGGCGCATCGACTTCGCTCTGCGCCCGCCCTGCCTGGTCCCGGCCCGCGCGGCCGAGTTGCTGGTAGAGGGCTGACAGGTCTGTGGGCGGCGACACCACGAACACGCAGCGGATGTCCCGGCGGTTCACGCCAAGGCCGAACGCGCTCGTCGCGACGATCAGCAGCGGCGCGAATCCTTCCTCATTGCGGCCCGGAGCCTCCCGAAACTCCGCCAGCACCGCAGCCTTCTCCGCCTCCGGCAGCCGACCGTGGAAACGCCGCACGCGCTGACCGCCCTGGGCCGCGAACTCACGCAGGTGTGCGTAGAGCGCCTCGACCTCTTTCACCGTCAGGCAGTAGAAGATCGCATGGTCCTGGCAGGCCTCAGCGACCCGCTCGGCAAGCCCGGCGATTGCCTGCGGGCCGCCAGTCCGCATCGCCCGCCGGTAAAGCGCCAGCTCCGGACGGAGCGGCGACGCCTGCACCGTCACCAGAGTTCCGTCGTCCGCCGCACCGTGATCCAAACCGAACAGACCATTCCGAAGCCCGGCTCGCACCTGACGGTTCGCTGTCGCAGTCACCGCCGTCACCCGCACCCCGAACCGCTCCCTCAATTCCCCGAGCAGGACCTCCACCCGGCGGAAGCTCGGACGGAAGTCGTCACCCCACTGCACGAACGTGTGCGCCTCGTCCACCGCGACCCGTTCCAACACTCCAGTGCGCGCGGCCTCTCGCAGCAGATCTGCGAAACGGCGGTCCGCGAGGCGTTCCGGGGACACGTACACCAACTTGATGCCGTGCTGGCGGGTACCGCGGAGCTGTTCGGCGACCTCGGTCTTTCCGCCGCGGCTGTTCGACTCAGCCATGGGACCGACCAGCGCACGCACCGCTCCCCCGACCGCGGACGACAGCTCCAGCGCCTGGTCGGCCATCAAAGCCACCAACGGCGAGACCACCAGGGTCACCCCCGGGAGTACCAAAGCCGGCAACTGGAAGGTGTATGACTTCCCGAACCCCGTGGGCAGCAGTGCGAGCACGTCTCGGTTTTCGCCCACCGCACGGACCACGGCCCGCTGCTCGGGTTTCAACGCCAGCGGACCGTTCCTGAATCGCAGGTATCCAGCGACCGCCTCGCACCGCTCAACCAGCATCGCTGCAAGCATCCCGTCCGCGCGGGCCCGCGCCACCTCATGGACGCTGAGCTGCGCCTGCCGGATCCTGAGGGTGGCAGGCAGCACTGTGTGCTCCTCCAGCGCCTGTGGCGTGCACAGCTCACCGGCACGCGACGCGTCAAGACGGCCCTGCTCGGCCAGAAACCGCCAGATCGTCTCCCAGCCCTGCGCCATGGTCACGACATTCCCGCCAGCCGCCTCACCTGTGAATGGGTCGGCCATGAGCAATCCCGGATCCAGCGACTCCAGGAAGACCTGTCGGTAAGACCGGCGCAGCGCGGTCGCACCGGCGAGTTTGCGGTCGCTGATCACGACGACGCCACGGTGATCCACCGAGCGCAAAAGCCTACCCACCGCCTGGCGCAGATCTATCGCTGCCAGCGGCAGGTAGTACTCACGCGTCGCAGTCGCCTCCGGATCGGTCGCCCCATCAGCCCTCGCCCGCTCCGCGGCCGCCGCGCGCCGAGCGGCGATCACCGGGTCAGCGAAGGGAGCGAACGGCAGCTTGTTGATCCACACCAAGCTCAACCGACGCGCCGGGAAATCGACCCCCTGCCACATCCCGCGCGTGGCCACGCAGAAGCCACCCTGGTCACGGAACTCCCTCGCTGCACGCGCATTGCCCAGCAGCGGCGCCACCGCCACCGGCAATGAAGCTCCATCCACGGCGAGTTGGCCCAACAGCCGTTCCGAGACCTCCTCCGCGGCTGCCGTAGACGTCGTCAGCACCAGCGCGCCGTGCTCGAACCCCCCCTGCCGTTCACGGACCACCTCACGCGCGTAACCCGCCAGCTGGTGCGCGAGCGTACGGTAGGCGGCCTGTGGATGCTCGGCCCAGCTGGGAAAGTCCGCGAAGCACAGCAGCCGGGCCTGTCGGGAGGCGTCGAACGGACTCGGCAGCGCACACGCGTCCACCTCGTTTCCCAACCCCAGACGCTGGCGGACGAAGTCCCAGGACCCCGCGACCCGAAGCGTCGCCGACACATACAGGATTCGGCCGAAGGTGTTACGGACCCGACGCCACTGCGGATCCGCACTCAGCTCGATCGGCGCTGAAGACACAGAGAAGGGATAACGGCGTGCCGCTACCGCGGCGGTGACCTCCCCGCCCTCGCTTGCGAAAACCACCCGGTTCGCAACCGCCGCCGTAAGCCCGGGGAGAGCCTGTTGCCCAGATTCCTCCACCAGATCCTGCACGCTCTCCGGCGGCTCCTCGTCCCACTCCGAGTCCTCGCCGTCATCCGCATCCGCCTCATCCGCAGTCCTCACCGGATCCGGAGATGCCCCCAACACATCGCGGGCATCTGCCACCACCGTCGCGGCGTCCTGCGCCAGCAGCCCCACGCGTGCCAAGAGCAGCGCGGCACGTTCACGTTCCCACCACGGCGCCTGCCGCACCTCCGGCAGGCCCGTCAGCCGAGCCAGCTCCCGGCCCGCCGCCTGAGCCCAGCCACCCAGCCGCTCAAGGCGCCCCAATAGCTGTCGGGCACCAGCCACCGGGACCAGCCCTCCGTATGGGCTCGCCAACGTCGCCACCCGACGTCCCGGTTCGCCACCCACCGCGTCGAACACCCCTTGCGCCGCACGCGGCATGGCCTCGGTCTCCAGCAACCGCTGCCCCTCCCGCAACACCCTCGAAAACTCCGAGGCGTCGGTGCGCCGGAAATCCCGGACCCACCGTTCTGCGTCCGCGAACAGGTTCTCCACCGTGCGAATATCGACCTGCGCCGTCGACGCCGCAGTCACCGCTTGCTCCAGCGCGTGCGCCTCATCGGTCACCAGCAGGGTCGAACGGTCGAAGGCCTCAGCCTGCACCTGAAGCAACGCATGGTTCGCGATCACCAGTCGATGGCCCGTGACGGCCTCACCCACCGAGTCCGTCCACGGAGCGAGCGGCGAATCCGAACCACGGCGGTAGTCCTCCGCCTCCTGGCATACGCTCGCCAACCACAGGGGCAGCACCCCGCCGGACGCAGCCTGCACATACTCGACCACGAACGCCGGCAGATCCTGAACGTCCACGCTGCGCGCCAACCACACCCGCTCCCGCCCTCGCGCGGTCGCCAAACGGCGTACGAACCAGACCAGCACCTCACGAAAAACCACGTCGCCGACGAAACGAGTCCGCCGAGTCCGACCTCCGCCGGCCGCCTCGGCTGCATCCACCAGGGTGGCCACCAGGGCTCGCAACGACACTCGGTTGCGCTGGCCTTTGACCACGTCGGAGAGCGACTCCAAACCGGGCACCACCCGCGCCAGGGCCACCACATCTCCCGCCAGCTGCCCCTGCAACTGGCGGGTGAAAGTCGAAACGACCACCCGCTGGCCCGGGTCGGCCGCCAGCCAATCCAAAGCCACCGCTAGCACCGCCAGACTCTTACCCGTCCCCGTCGGTGCCTCGCACAACCCGTCCCGCCCGGCGTCGACCTGCCCGCCGAGCCACCTCGCCATCTCCTGCTGCGCCGGTCGCCACTCAACCTCCCTGCCAGCTGCGACGGCTAGCGCGAGCCGATGCGGATCCACTCGACCGTCAGAGCCCAGCAGTTGAGCCGGAAGCACGAGAGCAGCCAGACCCGGACTCTCCGCATCCAGCGAGCGGACGGGCTCGCCCCACTCACGAAGCGCCTCCGCCAGCAACTCCGCGATCCCCTCGTCGTCCACGGCCCCGCCCGGCTTCCGGCCCGTCAGCGACGACACCAGCGCCCACGCAGCGGATCCCGCGCCGACGGATGTCACCAGCTGCCACCACGGATCAGACCAGCCGATCGCCTCCAGTGCCGCGGCCCTCACCACCAGTGCGGCCACCCGGGCATCCACCAGAGCGTCATGCAGTCGCCCCGCCTGCACTGCCACTCCCGCGGATGCGGCCACGTCTCCCAGCCGATAGGAGTCCAACCAGGGCCACACCGCCTGCGCCAGATAAAGTGCGTCCATCCGTAGCACCCCATCGACAGCCGGGAGCCCTGCCCGCGAGCACTCTGCGTCGAGCCACCTGAAGTCCGCGACCGCGCCGTTGAACGCCACCAGCGCGTCTGCGTCTCCGAGCCACTCCCGGAAATCGCCCAACACATCGTCGGCGTCGCGGGCTTCTTGCTTGTACCGGGCCGAGGCCTCCGCACCGCGGATCAGCGCCTCCCAGTCCGGGTCCGGCAGCCGCAGCCAGCCCTCAAATTCCGGTGCCTCATCCACCCATCCGGCATCGGCGGACAGCCGTACTGCACAGACCTGGTAGATCCGACGCTCCCCACCTGGATGTTGGGCACTGGCACGGACCGCTGCTTCGACATCCAGTACCACCGCTCGCAACATCCCAGGCCTGCGCCGGTCCCTCTCTTCCACGTCCCCGATATCGGCCGTCGCACATGCCTCAACGACTCCGTGACGCGTCCTCACGGCTCCGAGACTCTCGGCGCTGCGGACCAGTTGGGCCAGTCGCTGGCGGCTCACCCCTGGCCAGAACTCGCGTGCAGCGCGCAACAGGGCCTCCGAGTCCATCGCACCGCGATCTCGCAGCAACTCGGCCAACTGGTCAACCAACGCATCCGACACCCAGCGTCCCCCTAGCCTTGGCTGAGAGTTAAGTCGATCACATTTGTGCCGGGTCGACCAGTGATTCGCCAGTCCTTCCCAACATGGTTGGGATGCCGCCTCCCCTCCGACAACCACATGGGGCTACCACGGAGGGAAGCCAGACCGTGTCACGCGGGACCGAGCTGCTGGCCGCCAACGTCTCCTGGCACGCCGCACGCCACTTGGCCACCCACGCCATACCCGCCGCGGGCGTCGCGGTATCCCAGGACTTCATCGGCGCCTGCTGCCGCGACCTGTGCACCACCGCCTGGGAACTGGCCCGTCGGCTGCGGGTGGACAGCGCGCTGCAGCTGACCGCGACGCTCACCGCTGTCACCCTCTCTCCCATGACGCCGCCGCCCGCCCTGGTCCCGGTCGTTACCGGTTTCGGCGGCTTCACCGACGTTCCCAACCACGCCCACCACCCACGCCGGATCCAGCCCGTCACCGTCACACTGACCCCGCTCGACGAGGCCGAAGCCCTGCACGAGACCGCACAGGAGCTGTTCACCGACGTGATGAACCAGTTCGGTCTCGACCCGCAGCTCTGACCCCCTCGACGTGCGCCCCACCCCGACGAAATGAGCAGGTCCGCCGTGTTCCAGGACACCCCCATCTACAGCTGCCTCATCGCCGAGCACGGCGACGTCCCCGCCCAGGTACGCGGTGAAGCCGACCGCATACACCGCCACCTGGCACAGACGATGCGCCTGCCAGCACCGCAAAGTGCCCCCAGCTCGGGGCTTCCTCACGCCGCACCCGAACCGGGACGTGGCAGGCCGGCCGCCGCGCCGTGACCTCGTCAGGACGACCGTCGTTGTCCTGACTGGTGCCGCCCCTTATTTGCCGCGCTGTGACGGTGCCCGGCTGAGTGCCGCGTCAGCCCACGACTGACGCGGACAGGTAGGCCCCAGACGCGCCGCGTCACTCACAGCGCCCCGCGCGTGGCCACGCCACCCAGCAGTGGAGCCACCGAGATGTCCCAGTCGATCTCGCCCGCGGCATCGGCAGCGGCCTGGACCTGGTGCAGCAGACGCTCCCACGTGCCGTCGGCCGACCACAGCCGGTGGCGTTCATAGACGGTCTTCCAGGGTCCGAAACGCTCGGGAAGATCCCGCCAGTGCACCCCGGTCCGCACCCGGTGCAGTATCCCGTCGATCATCTGCCGGTGATCCCGCCACCGGCCACAACGCCCACTGGTCACCGGCAGGAACGGCCGCAGCCGTTCCCACTCCGCATCCGTCAGTTCACCCCGCCCCATGCCCTCGTGGGGGTGACGCGCTTGGCGCGCTGGGACTGGTCGCCGCCGATCAGGTGCCGGTTGTCGATCAGCGCCTTGCAGTCGTCTTTCGATACGTCTCGTACGGCCGGCGGCAGTTCCGGCAGTAGACCTCCAGGGCGTCCACGAGAGTGCCGGCAATGGTGGTGAAGCTACCGCGGTGGTCGGCGAACTTTGCGATGCGCTTCTCGACCTTGATCTCGGCTGCCACGATCCATACGTGAGCGCAGGACTGCTCCAGTTCCTCGGCGGAGGCCGGCGGCTCGTTCTCTTCCAAGGGGGCGGAGAACAAGTTCCAGAAACGGCTCGAAGAAGAGCTGTTCCGTCTGGTCCAGTACAGAGGTCGGCACAGTCACGGTCCTCCCGGCGGCGATACATCAGATCGTGGCCGAGCGTCCATGCCTGGCCGCCTGTATGGGCGGAGTCACCGCGCCAGGCGTTACAGTCTGCTGCGATCTATCCCCCGCTCTCCTTGTGCAGGATCGCTTTCCTGCATGCCCAGGCGAGCACGCTCTGTCCGCGCATGGACAGGCCGAGTCGGTTCCAGTGGAAGATCACGTGGTAGCTGAGGACCGCCCTCAGCCCGCGGTCGAGTGTCCCGTCCTGTACGGCGCGGCCGAGGGCGTGGCCTGCGTCTCGGAAGGCGGTAGCCCATTCGGCGACGGGTTCCAGCAGTCCGCCGGGTCGCAGCAGGACGTCGCTGTCGGCGAAGAGCAGAGGCCGGATCTCCTGGGCGCGGGCGTCGAGCCGGTCTGCTGGGACGTCGCTGACGGCCGAGCGGTGCTCTTCCGTGATGACGCGATGCCAGACGTCGCCCTGCTCGTACCATTCCAGGCCGGCGGCGCGCATCATGGTCGTGCAGAGGAAGACGGACAGCTCACGCGGTCCCACGGTCAGGTCCCCGCGCTGCTTGAGTTGTGGCGCCTCTTGACTGTCCGTGACGAACAGGGCGTGCGCGGCCGTCATGCTGGCCGCGCCCCCGAACGCTGCGGTTTCAGGCTCGTAGATCCCGGGCCACCAGCGCACGAGGTGCTCGTCGGCCACAAGGCGGTGCAAGCCAAGTCGGTCCAAGCCCTCCGCGGCGCCAAGCTGGGCGCCGATCCCCGGCCGGACGCGGAGACGCAGGCGCCAGCAGGGATGCTTCCGGGTGTACCACCAACCGCCGATGAGGCCCGCGGCTTCTGCCTCCTGTAGGAGGGGCAGGACGTGCGCGGTGAAGGTCTCGTCTGCTTTCGTCCAGTCGGTGAAGTGGAGGTACACCTGCCACCAGTCGACTGTGGAGGCGCGCCGGTTCAGGGCCTCCCGGCCGCCTTGGTCGTAGACGGCCAGGGCGTCGGACAGGGTCGTCTGTTTCATCCCGTGCTGGGCCGCGACGTCGGGGATCGGCAGGCCGGTGAGGGCGGCGGCGACCGCGCGCTGGATCGTGCTCGGCTCCGTCACGGTCAGTTGATCAAGAGACATGCATCCCATCCGGTGATCGGGGCCTGCTGTGAGGCGTGGGTGGTCAGGGCGAGCGCGGTGCCGGCGTCGCCGTTGATCAGGCCGGGCCCGGCATGGCCGGGCTGGGCGTTCGCTGCGAGGGTGTCGCCGAGGCCCTTCGGGAGGGTCTGAAGGCGGGGGTCAAGAGCATCGGCGGCGGCGCGGGTGGCGGTCTGGTAGATGCCTGCCCAGCCGTGGCACAGGCCGGAGTCGGTGACGTGGGTGAGCTGTTCGGGGTCGGTCAGGGCGCAGTACAGGGCGTCCTCGTAGAACGCCTGGACGTCGGGGGCGCGTAGGGCGAGCCCGGCGAGTTGCCCGGCGCGTGCGATGCCCGTGGTGCCGTAGCACCAGCTCGGCCGGGTGGGAGCGCCGTGGTGCGGACGCCCGAGGTCGAGGTCGCGGCGCGAGATGTGCTCGGGCCACCAGGGGCCGGAGGGGCTGAGCTGGCACCAGGCGTCGAGGTGTTCGCAGATGCTCCAGATGGCTTCGCGGTGGCCGCTGACGGTGATGCCGCGGCGCATGGCCTGGGCCAGCAGGAGGAGCGGGCCGGTGATGCCGTGGGCGGCGCCGAAGTTGCCGTGTCCGCCCGGGAAGTGGGGGGATTCACCGCGGGCCGGGTCGTGGCGGACCCACCAGGCCGGCAGGCCGCGGCCGCCGGGGGCGAGGGGGCGGGTCAGGGCAACGAGGTACTTCAGGACTCGTTCCAGGGGGAGCCCTTCGGGATCGGTGCGCAGGAAGTACGCGCCGATGCCCGTGAGGCCGTAGAACAGGTCGTACTCGGCGAACGTGGGTAGGTCGCCCTTGCGGATGCGGGTGAGTGCGGCGTCCACGCGGCGGTGGGTCAGGTCGGTGATGTGCTGGTGCAGGGTCCGGCGCGCCGGTTCGTACAGGTGCTGGAAGGCCGGCGGGACGGCGGTGAGGACGAAGCCGAGGGCCGGGGCGCCGAGGAACAGCCCTGTGGTGTCGGCCGCGCTGATGTGCCCGGCCGCTGCGGCGGTGATCCATCGGTGGGCGGTCCGCCATGAGCCGCCGTAACGGCTGACCGTGTCGATGTGCAGGAGGCTGATTCCGGCGGCGCCGTCGGCGAGGGACTGCACCGCCCAAGGCTCGTCCGGAGGCGGGGGAGCAGGTTGTGCGAGGTGGGCGGTGTACTGCTCCAGGAGCGCCGCGGTGGTGACGGCCGGCGCGGTCATCGGGCTGCCATCCGGTGCTGGAGGGCCGCGGTCCGTACGAGCCGGATCGTGGTCTCCTCGGCGCGCGGGTCGACGCCCAGGGCCCGGACGTGGTGTTGGTGCAGGAGCGACCGGGCGACGTCGAGCGGATCACGCTGGCTGGCCAAGGTGTTCCGGTAGGTGTCCACGGCGGCGGCGCGGGCCCGCCATGCCTCGGTGACGGCAGTGCCGCCGGGGAGGGCCGCGAGCACGGAGGCGCCGTTCGGTGCGGCGAGTTCGAGCACCTGGCTGCGCAGGGACCGGTTCAGCCGCCCCGTGCCCTGGGGGAGGTTGCGCACCATCCACTCTTCGGCCGCCGCGGTGTCCGGCGCCAGGGGGGTGACGAGGTGCAGGGCGCTGGCCGCGGCGAGGGCCTGCGGGGCGAGGGCGTCGGTGCGCTCGGTGAGCTGGATCTGTGCGAGGGCGGCGGCGGAGTCCGCGGCGAACACCTGGTGCGCGGCGTCCATGGCGGCCTCGCCGCCGAAGCGCCCGGTCTGCGGCTGGTAGGGGGCCAGTACTAGCCCGGCCGCCAGACCGGTCCCGTGCAGGCTGTTCGCCCACCTGCGGACGTGCTGGGCGGCGGCCCCGTATGCGTCCGGCGATAGGTGCAGAGTGAGGTCGAGGTGCTGATCGGCGTCCGGGCGGGCCATCTCCCGGTGCCGGGTGAACCACCAAAGTGGCGGGGCATCGCCGAACGCGGTGAGGAGGCTGGGCAGGTGGCGGCTCAGGATCTCGTCGTACCGGCGAGGGTGTGCATGGAGCTGCGCGAGCAGAACATCACCGGCGCCCGGAAGATGCCGCCCGGGGGCCGGCGCGGTGGCGGGGCGCGGCCGGGGCACATCGGCGGTGTCCGGCTCCAAGCGGCCCAGGGAGAGCCAGATCTCGTGCGCCCGCCCGATCCAGCCGTGGGCGTCCGCGTCGGGGACCTCGCGCAGCTCCAGGCGCCGGGCGTTGTCGAGGTGGGCGCGCAGCGCCCGGAGGTGGACCGGGTGGGACAGGTCGAGGGGGAGGCGCTGGTCGTATTCGATGATGGCGACCTGCATCGGGACCCGCAGCCGGTCACGCCAGGCGGTGAAGGCGCTCTCCCACTCCTCGGTCGAGGCTCTGCGGCCGGGCAGGTCGTCGGCCATCAGCAACCATCGGGCCTGCGTGAGGATCGTGCGGCGGTAGCGCAACCGGGGGAGGAACGGGAGCCGGGAGCCGGCGCCGAAGTCGAACGGCTTGTAGGCGGCGAACCGCCCGTTGGCCACTTCGGCGAGGAACCGGGCCAGTGGCGGGGTCTGCGTCCCGCCTTCCAGAGCGTGCAGGACCCGCACGTCGATGTGCCGGCCGGTGGAGAGCTGCACGAGGTGGAAGCTGCGCGGGTCCGCGGTGACGGCGATGTCGGCGAGCGGGATCGTTGTCTCGTCCGGCTCTCTGTGTCCGGACAGTTCGATGACATGGGGCAGGAGTTGAGGTGTTCGGGTGACGTTTTCGTTGCGGCGGCGGCGCGGCGGAAAAACGAGCTGCGTGGGGAGTGCGTCCGGGGCGCCGTGGTAGGTGGCGGCAAGCGTGTCCTGTTCGTCGGGCGGCAGGGCGTGGGCGAACCGGCCGGCCATGCTGCTGCCGGGGCGTGGTGCCGCTGTGAGCAGGACGTCGAAGGTGCCGCGGGCCAGAGCCGTCGTGCTGGGTGCGTGAATCTCGAAGGCGGCTTCCAAGCGGGGCACGAACAGCCGATCGTCACTTCCGGCGGCCTGCTCCAGGGCGTCGATCGTGGCATCCGTCAGGCGCAGTTCGTTGCGGCCGTCCAGGAGGACTTGCTGAACGAGGACGAGAAGCAGCTCGTCTCTGTCGGTGAGCAGCTTCGGGGCGGTGCCGCGTTCGGAGCCAAGGTACCCGGCGGGAAGACCGAGGCCGCTGTCGGAGATCAGGTCCAGCACCGGCACCAGGGCTCCGACGCCGTAGCGGGCCCGGAAGCGACGGTGGTAGTCACGCCAGTGCTGATAGCCGTAGGGCTGCGGAGTGGTCCTGTACAGCACGGTCACGGCGGCTTGCACTTCGTTGATCACGGCTTGCGGAATCTGCACATCGCAGTCGAGAGCAGTGTCGATGAGCAGGGGGGTGGGGGTGACAGGGGCGATGGCGCGCATCACCGCGGTGACGCCGCGGACGCTGGTTTCGGAGAGCGTCGGCTGGTGGGAAGACACCTCTTCGCTGACCCTCTTCAGCGCACGGGACAAGTCCCGCACCTCCGCCACGGTGTCCGACTGATACCGCTCCAGTTCACGGCAGAGGTGCTGGAAGGCGTCCACGGTCGTCATTGGCGCCCACAGGCTGCTGATGAGGAACTGCTGCTCGATCAGACCAGCAAGGAGAGCGTCGATCTTCTCCGCGGTGGCCTGCCGGAAGCGTTCACGGAGGTGGGCGTGGAGATCGCCGTACGGGATGGGGGTGCTGGCCGCGTCCATCGCGGCGGCCACCGGCCGGGTGTTGCGGATGGATATCTCGACCGGGGCCAGGAGAAGCGCGTGGCCGTCAGCGGGAGGTCCGGGCGCCACGAGCCGGTCCCCCCGGGCATAGGCGGCGTTGTTGGCGACGAGCGGTAACCGCTTCAGCAGCTCGGGGGCGCGCTGGAGGCGTACGACTACGTCAGTGACCCACTCGGCGTCCGGTCGGACGGTAGTGCGGGGTTTGTCGCGCCATCGCACGCTCGCCCGGGGCCCGACGGTGACAAAGGCAACCCCGGCGAACAGGCCGTGTGGGGTTGGACGGTGCTGCCACCGCAGGAGGTAGGAGGCCGCGGACAGAGCGGTGCGGCGAAGGTGACGGGGTTCGGCCTGCCGTCCCTGGACGGCGGCCTCGATGGCGTCGGACAGGACGGGGCTGGCCACCTCCAGTGCGCTGCGCACTTCCTCGCGCTGCCAGATGCGGCTCAGCCAGCCCCGGGTGACGGCCATGTCGTCCAGGTTGAGTGTGCGGGGTATGTCTGCCGGCCCGGGGTGGGTCGTGGCGCGCAGCATCGCGACGCCCTGCCATTCGTAGTGGGCGACTGCTCGGGTAGCCATGGGTCCCTTCCTTGTGGCGGCGCGCGGGAGAGAGCGGATGGCTGGTGGGCCGGGCGTAGCGCTACGCCCGGCCCACCAGATGGCCTAGATCAGGCCGGGTCCTCCACGAAGGAGTTGCAGGCGGACGAGCCCGTCGCGCAGGTCGTGCCGCAGCCGTCGCCGGTGGAGCACATGAGCTTGCCGTGCGGGTGCTCGGCGATGACGACCTTCACGTCCAGGGGCGCGAAGTCGTCGTCCGGGTCCGCGGTGGTGGCGTGCGGGGCCAGGGTGGCGATGGTCATGATGGTGGTTCCCTTCCTTCCGTAACGGTGGTGCGGGACTGCCTGGCGGTCGGCGGCTATGCCGAGGGCCAGGAGAGTGAGATCCGGCTGTGCACCTTGTCGATGACCCGGTCCGCCTGGATCTGGACGTCGGGGGTGTGGGCCGGATAGACCCGGATGATCGGGCTGGGGCCGCCGCGCCGGTTGGCTTCCCAGTCGCGCAACACGTCGGCGATCTTGTCGGCGAGCTGCGCGGCGTGCGGGCCGAGGGCGTGCACGCCGTACTCGACGTGCTTGTTGTCCCCCGTGCGGCGGGTGACGAGGTAGGCGAAGGAGTCGTCCTCGACGGCCGCGAGGGCGAACCGCTTGTTCACGGGAGCGACCAGGCCCGAGTCCGAGTTCTCATCGACGGCCATCGTGCAGAAGCCCGGCAGGCTGATCGCCATCGCCATCTGGAGGGTGTCGATGAGTTCCTGGATGCCGACGGTGACCCCGGTCCACAGCTCGTGGCGCAGGAACGTGACGGCGTTGTCGAGCCGGTGCGGGTCGGCCGGCAGACCGTCATCGAACTTGAGCCCGATCTCCGGGGTGCCGTTGACGAGGAGGAGTTCTTCCCGGTGGGCGTTCGCGCCCTGCATCGGGACGAAGCCGCAGATCCGCGCCGACTCGCTCTCCAGGTAGGGGCCGTGCTCACCAGCGACCTGGATGAAGGCGACCGACCGGGTCAGGCCGCGCATCCGCAGCGGGACGACGAGCCGGCCGCCCTGCTTGAGCTGCGAAGTCCACGCCGGAGAGACGTCCCAGGCACCGGCGGTCACCATCACGACGTCGACCTCACCGAGGTCCGGGATGGGCTCGGCGGCGTCGGCCGTGACGACGCGCACCTGGTCGTAGCCGTGCTCGTTCAGGAGCCGGCGCGCGCGGTCGGTGACGAGGGGGTCGATGTCCACGGTGACGACTTCACCGTCCTCACCGACGAGTTCGGCAAGGTAGGCCGCGTTCAGGCCACCCGAGCCGATCTCCAGGACCCGCATCCCGGGCTTCACCTGGGCCTGCTCCAGCATCATGGCCTGGATCTGCGGCGCGGAGACGGAGCTGAGCTGCACACCATGCTCGTCCGTCTTGGTGATCACGGCGGCGTACGTGTCGTACGCCTTGTCCAGCGGCGTGTCGGTGGGGGTGAACTCGTGCCGGGGCACCTTGCGCATCACGGCTTCGATCTCCGGGGAGGAGATGTTGCCGTCCGCGCACAGCTCATCCACCACCTTGTTCCGAAGGCGGGTCGCCTCGTCCGGGTCGATGGTCGAATTGGTCATGAGATCCCTTCGGTAGTTCAGGGTCAGGGGGCGGTCAGTAACGTCCCGGTGGGCCCGGAGGCTATCGGCGGCTGCTGCCCGCTCTCGTCGGCTCGCCCAGCGGGAGGCATCGTGATCGCGTGCTGTGCGGTACGGAGTTGCTCAGCATGGACCTGGCTGGTGGCCCTGCGCAGGGCTTGAATGAGACGGGCGAGGTTCATTGCGCGGCCGGCTGCCGCCACCGGGGTGACGGCCGGGAGAGCAGCGCCAAGACGCCGGTCGGCTTCGCCGAGGATCGGCAGAGAGCCGCTGTGGGCACGCAGGTCGTCGGCGAGGACTCGTCCATACGCGCTGAACTGGTTAATCACGTCCAAAGCCACGCCGGTGTCCGGAAGTTCCGCTCCCGGCTTGCCCCAGCCGAGGACCGTGTCGATGAGCGCTGTGATCACGACCTTGTCCGGGACAGCGGAGCCGGAGATCACCTCAACCACGCGCCCACCTGGTCAGCGGTGAGGAGCCTGTACTGCCACGCGCGCGTGACGACGTGCGTGGGGTTCCGGGCGCCCAAGGCGGCCATGAGGGCGCGAGCGTCACGCCGGACGATTTCCACCGGCCTCTTCAACTCGGCCGCCATCTGGATACCAGACATTCCCTGCGCGATCAGTGGAACGAGATCACGCTGTTCCGCCGGCAGGTCCAGGCCGCCCGGATCACGCGGCTCGGGTTCCTCAATGGCGCGGGTGGCGTACGCGACGGCGACCGCGGCCGGCGTCTCACCCATGCCGTGCAACTTGCGCTTCGCCACCTTCAGGTAGCCGGCCGCCGTACCCTCGCGGATCACAAGCCTCTGCGCCACGTCGGCAAGCGTGCTGCCGTTGGCCAGGCCCTCCAGAATCTGCCGTTCTCGGGGCGCGAGGACGACCTTCGTGATCGTCGTGGTCATGTGTGTACTGCTCCTTGGCGGGCGGGATGAGATGAGCGCTGCCGAACGAATGCGGCGATGGCGTCGGGGCGGTAGCCGTAGAACAGGCCGCGTTCCACGTCGTCGCTGGGAGGGGGCCGGCCGCCCCACTCCACGACGTGGCTGCTGTCCCGGTAGGGGGACCAGCCCACTCGCACGTCGGGAAACCCGGGCTGGCCAGACAGGAGGTCGCGGATCGCCACGGCGATGGTGACCAGGTCGACGGGGAGGTAACCGCCGTGGCGCGGGCCTCCGACCGCGACGGCGATGAGTGGCACCCGGTACACCTGGACGGCCACGCTCTGGGTGAGCACGGTCGGGTCGGCGAGCCGGGTGCGCAAGAACTCGTAGTCCACGGCGCACTGCGGCGGCAGCAGGGTCGGCCTGAGCGGGACGGCAGTGGAGGCGGTCACGCGCTCACCGCCCGAAGCGGATGCCGCAGCGAGTCGGGCTCCTTCACGGCGCCGATCTCGACCAGCACTTCCAGCAACTCGTTCACGGTCCAGCCCATGCATCGCAGATGCGTGGTCGCCTGCCGGTAGTCGCCTGGCATCTCCTGCTCGCGTACCTGCCGGGCCCGCGCGATCAGCCTGCCGGCGCGCTGGTGCCGCTGCTCGGCCTCTCGGCTGACGGCGATGCTGACGAACTGCATCAGATAGCCCCGCAGGCGCTGCGCCAGTTCCTCGATGTCTTCCTCGGCCGGCGGCACGTCGTCCAGGGCATCCGCCACGTCGTCCAGCCAGACGTCACCGTCGTACGGGGTCCAGGCGCGGAGCTTGGCGAGGGTCTGCTCAAGAGCCTGCTGCTGTACAGGCTGTGCAGGCGCCGCGGGGTGATTCCATCCGAGCACGGCTTCGGCGCCGCGGGGGAGGGCGAGGGAGGTCACTGCGCTGCCCCCTTCGCGGGGAGCAGGCACCATACGGTGCCGTCGTTGCCGATGCCCCACGTGCCGCCGAGACCGCTGACCGTGAGGTCCACGAGCTCCAGGCCGCGGCCGTGCTCGTCGTCGTCGCCGGCCTTCGCGCGGGAGGGGACGGTGGCCACGTCGCTGCGGACGGCGAAGTACAGCAGGTCGTCTTGGATCTGCATGGTGCACGCGACCTCGCTGCCGCCGCTGTGCGTGATGGCGTTGGTGACCAGCTCGGAGACGATGAGCATCACCGGGCAGGCCATGCCAGGCAGGCGGTGGTAGGCGAGGAAGGCCCGAGCGATGCGCCGCATGGCTCCTACGCGGCGAGCGTCTTGCTCGGCCACCTTCTCCCCGGGACGGCGTCGGGTGATCTCGAAGGCGGCTTCCATCAGGCCGGCCGACGGCTCACGGCGGGCTCCTCTGGGCGGCTGAGTGGCCGTGGGCGCTAGAGCGGGAACCGAACTCTGCGCCTCGCGCTGGCGGCGAGACAGCTGTGTCGTAGTCACGCCGCCTCCACCGATGCGCCGGAGGGTTCCGGCTGTAAGGACGTATGGGCCGCCTTGGCGCTCATCAGGTCGAACTCGTCAGCCTCGGACACCTCTGCCGTCGGCGCTACAGCTCCAGCTTCCGAGACGGTGCACTGCTGCGTTCGCGGGTTCACGGGGGACTCCCTGTTTCCTGTGCTCGGTCGTGCACTCTCAGCGAGGGGTGACACGAGCGTTGCAACCGCGTGCAGACGGATCTACCCCTAGACCCACCTCGGCCTGACAAGGCAAGTTGACGGACCACCTCGGACTTTCCTCGGACTTACCTCGGAGTCGCTAAGTACCGTCTATAGAGGGCAGATTGACGGGGACAGCGCTCTACCGTCGGACTACTGACGTGCTAGGCGGATGGCCTGGGAGGCAGCCGTGTTGTTCTTCCGACGCACTCTTCAAGCGCGCGGCATACGGAGTCCTGAGGACTTCCTTCCCGAGTATCGGAAGGTTGCCCAGCGTCTCGGCCTGAAGGACGCGGAACCAGCTCCCAAGACCGTCGAGGGTTGGTTGTACGAGGGGCGCAAACCTCAGAGGGCCTTCCGCCCGGTCATCGTGGAGATGTTGGGACACAGCATCGACCAGCTGTGGACCGACGTCCCCGACGACACCGAGCCGCACTTCGTTCCACTGGCCGGCACGTCTCCGGCTGAACCCCATGCCGATTCCGGTATGGATCTGAACGAGATGAAAAGGACGGGCGCGATGGCAGTTCGACGCGCGAAAGACTTCCTTCTTGGGGCGGACCGCGAGCGGGTGGGCGAAGACACGCTCGGTCTGCTCGATGACGAGGTTCAGCGCCTCGTCATCGAGTACCCCCGCGTGCCCCTGTCGGCCATCTGGCCCGACCTCCTGGAAACCCAAGATCAGGTGTTCCGCTTGCTGGAGGGGGGCCGGGTCCGCCCGTCCCAGCTCCGTGACCTCAACGTCAAAGCCGCTGTGCTGTCGTTCCTGGTCGCCAAGGGCTTCAACGACATGGAAGTACCCCACGAAGCCATGACGATGACCCGCGTCGCAGCGGCCTGCGCCAGGGACGCAGAACACCCGGGCCTCATCGCCCTCACCGACGGACTCAAGTCGCTCATCGCGTACTGGGCAGACAGGCCGGCCGACGCCTACCACTACGCCAACCAGGGCGCGGCAACGGCGGCGAACCTCCGTGGCACCGTGGGCCTGTGGCTGCTCGGCCTCAAGGCGCGAGCCGCCGCCGTCCTCGGGGACGAGGAGACCGTCCGCACTGCCAACCGGGAAGCCGCGGACAGGCGTGAGCAGGCGGTCCCCGACGATCTCGACCAGCTCGGCGGCCTCTTCGTCTACGCCCCGGAGAAGCAGCTCTACTACGACGTGGAGTCGCGCGCGCTTCTGGGCCAGAGCGACGGAGAGGTCGCCTCGATGGCAGAGAACGCCGTCGCCGGATTCAGCGATCCGACCGCGTCGAACTGGGCGTTCGGCGACCTCGCCGGCGCGCAGTGCGACCTGGCCCTCGTCCGTCTCTTCGGTGGGGATATCGACGGCGCGGCCGACGCGATCCGCCCGGTCCTCGACCTGCCCTCTTCCCACCGCAATAACGGCATCGTCGTATCCGCGATGCGTGTGAGGAACGCACTGACCACCAGCCCCGCCCGGACTGCTGTCCTCGCTCGTGACTTGCGTGCGGAGATCGAGGCATTCCCGACCGGCCGACCCGCTCTGCCGCACGGGTAGAGTCCGGGGCATGTATCCGATCAACCGTTCCAGCGCCCGCCTCGCCCTCCGCGAGCTGGAGTGTGAAGACGTGACTGCGGTGCTCGCGATCTACGGCAGCCCGGAGGCGACGGAGCATCTGTCGTTCGAGCCCCGTAGCGGCAAGCAGGTTGGTCAGATCGTTGCCCGATCCATCGCGGCGGCCATCGAGACACCGCGCACGGAGTACGCACTCGCCGTCATCGAGCGAGAGAGCGCCGAGCTTGTCGGATTCGGCCGCTTGGCCCTTGACCCTCACCAGCAGCGCGGGGCCACCATAGGCTTCGCGCTGCGCCCGGATGCGTGGGGAGTCGGCTACGGCGTTGAGCTGCTGCGGCTCCTGCTCAGCGTCGGCTTCGACGACTTGCACCTCCACCGGATCTGGGGCGCCAGGTCCCCGAGAAACGAAGCATCCGCCAGGACAATGACGGCCGTCGGCATGGTGGAAGAGGGCACCATCCGTGAACATGTCCTAAAAGCTGGTGAATGGCGGGATTCTGTAGTGCACGCCATCCTCGACCGAGAATGGCGTGCAGCAACAGAGGCGTGAGACGCCAGGGCCTACGCTGCTCCGGGTGACTTGCGGCCGCCCACAGGCACCTTTGCGAGAGGGTCTTCCAGCGGGTCGATCTCCGGCCGGTCGTACACGGTGTCCGCGGTCCGCGAGTCGGGCGCCCACCGCCCGCGACGGTTCCGCGCCGCCAGGGGCACCCCCCTGGCCTTCATGTCCGTGTTCGGCCCCGCCCGCAGAGAGTGCGCGGTGACCTTCTTCCCAGCGATGTAGGGGATGCCGGCCTTGTCGGCGAGTAGCTGCACGCGGTCGTTGATCGCCCCCGGTTTCATCTTCTCCCCGCGTTTCGTGGCCAGCTTGCGGGAAGCGAGGTTTCCCTTGACCGTGAGCGCCACGAAGACCGGCCGGTAAGGACCGTCAGCGCCGATCTTCTTACGCACGTCCATCCAGGCCCGCGCCCGGCGCACGAGCTGCGTGTCCGGCCGGTCGGCGAGGAACTCGGTCGCGCCCTGGGAATCCGTGTCCGTCTTCGACGTGGCCGTGGTGACCATCAGACCCGAGTTCATGATCCGCAGGTGCGTCGCCAGCAGGTCGGTCAGCTCGCTGCGCCGGTGCAGGTTGTGGTAGGCGAGGGCGAGCGCGAAGGCGTCCCGGATGCCGATGTGGGTGCTTTCGTCGCACTGTTCCAGGCACTTGAGCAAGTACGACATCGTGAGCGCGGCTGACCGGTTTACCTCGCCGCCGGCCGCCTTCCACTCCCTGCGCCACACTCGGATCTTGCCGCGGGCCCGGGCCGGGTCGGGGCGCCTCTTCTCCGGCTGCCAGTTGTAGATCCGGCTCATGTACTGACGCACGGTGTCGGGCGCGAACTCTTCCCTCTTGCCGCGCCGGATCAGGTGGAGGCCGTAGGCGGTGTACGTCTCCGTGGTGCACGGCCACGGGACCCGCCCCTCCTTTGCGCACCACGTCACGAACGCCGCCACGGTCCGCTCTCGGTTGTACAGCGTGTTCTCGGCAAGGTCCGGCTTGGCCAGCTCCTCCATGTCCTCGTCAGAGATATGGAAGTCGGCATCGGTCCATGGCTCCTCGCCCGGGGGCGGCAGCTGTCCCGGGGCCAGGATGCCGTGCTGGGTGATCGTGTATCGCGCAGGCGCGGGGGGCTGCCGCTCCTCGTCCAGAGGGACAAGTTCCGCGTCGTAGACCGGCTCCAGCTCCGTCGTCACGGCTCCTCCTGGGGAACGTACTCGGGGTGGTCGGGGTGGTCGATGAACGGCGCGCAGAACTGCTGAACGAGCATCAGCAACGCGCTTACAACGGAGTCGTTGAGCTGCGCCTTCTCCTTCAGGAGGTTGGCGAGCATGAGCTTGACCAACAAGTCGTCACTCGTCCGCTGGGGCTGGTTGCGCACGATGTGCATGGCGGCCGCCTGGTCCAGGAAGTGGCCGGAGCCGGTGAGGATCGGTGCGAACACCCGGCCGCCGAGCCCCTGCACGTCGAAGCGGCGTGCGCCGGGCTCCGTCAGCTCCCACCATCCGTGAGGACCGAGAGTGTTGGCGGCCTCCAACTCCTCCTTGGTGCGGGCCTCCAAGAAGTCCGCCCACGTCTCCGGCGTCACGTCTCCGCCGACGTTCGGTCGCTTCAGTCGCTGCTCGGTCACCGTGCGGCCTCGGTGGGGTAGTGGGGGTGGTCCTTCCAGCGCTCCGCCTCGGCGCGGAACCAGTCCGACTTCCGCACGGCGCCGACGATGTCGTGATGACGGATGCACTCCTCCGCCGCACCGAGCGCGTACCCGACGGACTCCCAGAACATCCAGCGTGGCGACCTGCTCGGCACCGCGGGCCTTCACGAAACCGTGCATCGCCGTGATCTTGGGGCTCATCTCAACGTAGGCGTCCGCGCCCGTGGGGACAGCGATGGGTGACCCGGTGGCCGGCGCCTCGGTCGGCTCCGGACGGCTTCCCTTCGGGCTGTACCCGCCCAATCTGTCGTTCACGTTTCCCCTTCACCTGTGCTTGCTTGGTCGCACTGGCCCTAGAACTTGGCGAGCCGGCTCGCGTAGCAATCGCGGCACATGTCCATGTCCGCCACCAGGTCCGCAGCCTGGTCACAGAACTCGCAGATCCCCTCGAAGGTCGCGCCACAAGCAAAGCAGATCCATGTGTCTCGTTCGGGGGAGTGAGCCGTGGGCGTAGCGATCACAGCGTTCGAGCCACAACTGCCACAGGCGTTGAGGTCGCCACCTCCGTCCTGAATGCTTACGTGCCGGCAGGACCCGATGAACTCCCAAGCCGCATCCTCACCCGTTCCGTACTGCCTGCCGCACAGGAGACAGGTGAGGTCGTTCGCTCCGCCGTCGAGCACAACAGCGAACTGACGGCAGGACCGGCATGCTGCCGTTGTGTGCTCGCGGCGCGCCAACTCGCCTTGCAGGGCCTCCATGCGGTGCGCGACGAAGTCTGTGAGGTGCTTGAAGCCGGCCCGGATCTGCTCCATCTGCCGTTCTGCCGATAGCGCCTCCTCGGCTTGATCGACGTGGGGCAGGATGTCCGTGTTGATGAAGCCGACCAGCAGGTCGAGGACGGGAATCGTTCGGGCCTGGACGGCGACGACCGTGTCCTTCCACCCGAAGTGCGTCAGGCGGTTACGCAGGTTGGCCAGCTCCGTGAGGCTGGCTTCCTCCGGGTCGATGACGCTCTCGATCTTGACGGTGTCACTCAGGCGCTTGAGGGCACCGGGCACGCCGCAGCTCTTGAAGTCGCCGGCCTCGTGCTTGCGCTCGTCGTAGTCCTTGATCGTCCACCACACGAGTGCGGGGTCGTGCATCTCCAGACGGGCCTTCAGCAGTGTCTCGACCGCGGCTTGAAGGTGGAGGACTCCGTACTTCAGGTCTCGCGGCTTCGGCTGGCCGTTCTCGCCGGACAGGGAGTCGACGGCGCTCGCCAGGTAGTCGAGCCCGTTGGTGAGGGCCGGGAAATGGAAGTCTTCCGGCTGCTGCTCGGTGTCGCTCACCGGCGGCCCTCGCATGCTCCGTCGTGCGTCAGTCCGTCCATCGTCTGCCCCCTCTAGTAGGTGGCGGCTATTCGAGGCTGAATAACCGCCAAGGTCACCCTAACTAAAGGGCGTTGCACAAGGCCGTAGCCAAGCAGCCTGAAGCGGGCGGCTGAGCTTGGCAGTCACCCGACGAGGGCGAGGTTGTGCATGCGGGCCACAGCCTGGACCGCGTGGTGGAGGCCGTCGCAGCGCTGCCGGCAGTCGCGAAGGATCTTGTAGCTCTTCATCCGGGAGAAGACGTGCTCAACGCCTGCACGGACTTTGCGGTGGGCGGCGTTGTCCTCTTCCTCGCCCTTCAACCGCGGTCGTCCAGGGCGTTTGCGATGCGGACGATCAGGCCGGTGCTGATGTAGGCGCCGTCGCCGAGCACGGTCACACCCTCGCAGTGCTCGGCCAGACATGCCCACGCGCTGCGGCGCTCGGAGATGCACCACCTTCGACGCACGCGCAGTGCTGCGCCGTGGCTCGCCCTTCGCACCGGCAACAGTCGGCGAAGACTACGCAGGAAGAGCACCTGCTGGAGCGCCCGTGAACACCCCCCTCAGCCCGGTCGCGGGCCCGGAGTCCGGTCCGCTGGAGGACTGCGAGTGGGTTGCAGGGCCGGCGTCCGGCCTGGGCCGTACGTGCCCGCGCTGCCGGCCGGCCGCCCGGCGCCGCGGTCTCCGGATCCGCGTCGCTGGCTGGACGGCACTCCGCGCCCCGACACCGCCCAACTGGCCGCCGCGTGCGCGCTGTCCGGCTACGAGCAGCACACGGCCACCTTGATCCGGGCGGCCGGCCTGACACGGCGGGCCCGTCTGCGCGCGCAGCGCTCTTCCCCTACGGCCTAGGCCCCGTCCTGGGCGATCTCATGCTCCTCACCGACGGGGGAGGAGACCTGCTGCGCGCCCTGACCGACGTCGCCCAGAGCCTGTGCGCCCGCCGCCAGCCGCCTCGCGTCTACTCCGTCTGGCCGTGGGGGAGCCTGGACGGCACCGGATGCGGCCGCGACCCCTTCGGCCGCCTGGTCCACGACCACTGCCGCACCCCCGTCGGCCCGGTGCCCGCCTGGCGCTCGAAGTCCTGGGCCGTCTGGACCTTGCGCACCGCCCAGGCGCTGGACCGTCTGCCGCCCCACCGTCCGCAGCCGGTGCCCCAGGGCACGCTCCGGCACATCGGAGAGGGCAAGATCGGCCCTATCACGCTGCTGATCGGAGGGGACGGACCCGCCCACCGCGCCCGCCGCTCCAGCACCGCGCTGCGCGCCCTCGTCCAGCACCTCAGCCCGCCCAACTGGACGCCTTCACCGCGATCGGCATGCTGCAGCGCCACCTGGGAATGACACCCGTCGGCCCCCACGCCTGGGGATGGCGCGGGTACGCCCCTCGTTCGATGTTCACCGCGGCCCTCCAGGCCCGCCACGCCAGCGTCCACCGGGGCCCCGACGACATCCTCGTCAAGCACCTGGGCCGCTACCTCGCTCCCGACAGACGGCCCGACCGCATCGCCCAGAGACTGCTTCAGGACGGCTGGGACGAACACGTACACGGCAACGACGACCTCGAAGCCCGCTTGCGGGCCGCCATCCGCGCCGCCACCTCGGCGGACACCGAACTGTGGGAACGCACCACCCAGCGACAGCGCGTTCTCCCGTAGTCGTCCGCCTGGGGGTCACCGGGCAGCAGCTCGGCTGCGTGCAGGAGGAAGGCCACGTCGAGCGGGTGCAGCGGATCGTTCTGGGTCACGCGGCGTGACCCCGCTCCTGCTGCTCCTCAAGATCACGCCGCGCCCGGAGCTCTGCCGGACGTTGCTCCGCACCGGGGTCGGCCGCGCCGCCGTCCCCTCGCGATGAGATCAGCGGGCGGCCGTGGCGCCGCGCAGTCGTCCACATGAGTCACGCCCTGGTCACCCTGCACCGACGCCGTCCGCCAAGACGACTTGGCCAGCCTCCACACGCTCGCGGCCGGCATCGATCGAGACCGAGACGCCGTCATCGCGTGTTCGGTCGGGTCGGCTTCACACTGCTCTGCAAGCGGGTCCTTCTCGCCCCGTGACCGATGTCAGTGGCTCCTGGAACCATGCCTTCGTCCAGGGCAGCCGTATCAGGAGGCATCCATGGGAACGTGGGGAACCGGGCCGTTCGACAGCGACCTCGCCGCAGACTTCGTCGATGAACTTGAGGGACTTACCCACCAGCAGGTTCTTCGTCTGCTGGTGGTACACGCCTGACCTCGCTCCTGACCTGCGACAAAGAGTGGAAACGTCGAGTGCCAGGCTGATTCGGTCCGCACCTGGTCCGGATCTTGATGAGTGGTACGTGGTGCTAGCGAGTGGGCAGCGGTACCACATGGCACAGGTTGTAGAAGGTGTCCAGGTGCGTCCGCACTAGCCCACTCCGGGCACATAATGCCAGCTCAGCGCCGTTCGGTCCGGTGGAGTCCGCACAGTCGGTGATAGCGGCGTTAGAGCGCAGTTAGACGTGGGGGCGGGCCCCGTCGGCGTGATCCCGACGTGGCCTCGCGTCTAACAGCTACTTGTGTTCACCATTCTCGAGCGTCAGAGCGGGGGCGCCGTGACGACGCTCGTCGCATGTCCAAGGTGCAGTGCGCGACATGGGAACTACCCGTTATCTATCGGGCTGTACTCCTTTGCTCATGAGAATCCGATGGCTCCCTTCGCCCACCTGCGTGAAGGCTTGCTCAGCGCCCACTGACGTCCAGGGTGCGTCAGTCGGTCGGTGACCCCGTGGTCTTGCGAGGGCACGGGAAGGTGTCCGGCGCCGTGCCCCAGGTCGTGCGGTTCTGCCGGTGGGGCTGGATGTCACAGCTGAGGAGTGTGGACGGGGTGCCGTGCGGCTGGGTGATCTCTCGGATGTACACGGCCTTGTCGGGAGATGTCGTTGGGCTCGACGTCCTGGGAAGCCGGGAGAAGATTGTCGATGACCTTGGACACGATGCCGACGGTGTCGAAGCCGCTGGCGGCGTCGGCGCTCAGGCGCCCAAAGACGCCTGCGAAATCCTGGGTGAACTGGGCATAGGGATCCCGCGAGTCCGGCGTCGGGGCATTGGTGGTCTCCCCGCACACTCGACTGCGCTGGCGCACGTGACGCTCTCGCCTGTGCCGCTGGTGGTTCCGCACGCTCGCAGGGGTGCTGGATTTCTGATCGCGCCTTTCCCCGAGCAGCCGTGAGGCGACGCGGAACTGCGGGCGAACCGCGCTGGGCCCTGCGGCGCGGTGGGTCTGTACGGCGTGGCCGGTTGGTGCGAGCCCATCAGGGACCGCTCGTTAGCCTCGATCTTTCATGACGGTCCGTCGACGGAGTCGGTGGGCCGTTTCATATTCGGTGGCCGGTGAAGGGGAGGCCGCTGGCCCGGGTGTCGCCTCGGGTGGGCGCCGGGTTCCACTGCCTTGGACTGAGCTGGTGTTCGTAGGGGTGGGGAAGTTGCCGTTCAATGAGGGGTCGGCAGGAGGGTGAGCCGTTCGTGGGCGCCTGTCACCGCCTGCCGGACAGCCCGCTTCATGAAGTCGTGAGGTTAGCGCCGGCTACGTTCGCCCTCCTGTTGCGCGCATGGCCGATATCGTCGTTGGACATGGGGACTTGGGGGAGCGGCGGCACACGGTCAGAAGCCCAGCGCGTATGGCGCCCGCAGCCTTCGGCGAAGCCGGATGTGACGCAGGACGCGGTCGTCGTCGTGCCCGGGATCATGGGCAGTGAGCTGCGCGATGCCAAGACCGGTGACCTGTTGTGGGGAATGAGTGTTCGGCTGCTGGAGCGGGCCTGGCGGCGAGGCGACGGCCTGGATCATCTGCAGGCCACGCCGGAAGAGATGGAGGGTGATGGTGGTCGTGTTCGTGCCACCCGTCTGTTGTCCGTGCCCGCGTGGGCTCCTTTCCTGCAAGGCGCCGAACCCTACTCGAGCCTGCTCCGGACCGTGACGGGGGCCGTGGCGGCGCCGGAAGCGGTGCTTGCCTTCCCCTATGACTGGCGCCTGCCGGTCGAGCGCAACCCTGGTACACCACTGCTGCAGATGCTTACGCGCCGCTGCAGCCAACAACACCCCCGTTGAGGAATGCGTGGAACTGCGGGCACTGTGTGAGGATCGCGGGCCGCGCTTGGTCTTCGTCGCGCATTCCATGGGTGGTCTGGTTGTTCGTGCGGCCCTCGTCCACGAGAGCGACCTGGTCTCCGACACGCGTGCGGTTATCACGTTGGGTACGCCGTTCTTCGGGGCGGCCAAGGCCGCGGTCATCCTCAACGGTGATCGTGCCCGCCCGGGGCAGGTGCTGCCAACACGGCGGATGCAGGCCCTGGCGGCGACCTTGCCAGGCGTGCACGATTTGCTTCCCGATTACCGATGCGTCGATGAAGGGCTGGAGGTTACGCGGCTTTCGCCCGAGACGGTCGGGGCGATCGGCGGCAACAAGGAACTCGCGGCTCGTTCCGAGGAGTTTCGGACGCGGATGCGTGACGCCGGCCTCGCGTTGCCGGGTCACCGGGCCGTGGTCGGCGTGGCCCAGCCCACGGTGCAGAGCCTGCGTATCAAGAGTGGCATCGTTCACGCGCAGTACGAGACGTTCCGGGCGGGTGCCGGGGGCGGGCTCAAGCTGGACGTCGATGGTGTACCGGAGCGATTCGACCGGGCAGGTGACGGGACCGTGTACCGCGATGCCGCGTCCATCGGTACACCCGCCTCCACGACGTATCTCCCCATTCAGCATGGGGCCCTTGCCAAGCACAACTCGGCGCTCCGGTACGTGCATGCGGTCCTGACCGAACACGACGAGCACCTCGGTCCTGTGATGGGCGACGGCGAGCTGGGCTTGGCGTTGCCTGAGGACGGAGTGCCAGTCGGGGACGCGTGGACCCTGCGTGTGACCGGTACGGCGTCGCCGGCAGGGGTGACCTGCCTTGTGGTGGATGCGGCTACGGGAAGGGCGGTTGTGCGCCCGCGGTTGTTGGGCCGGGACGGCGGACTGGCTGCCCAGGTCACCCTCCCGGACAGCGGCCTCTACAGGGTCGTCCTGGAGAACGGCGGCAATGCGGCCATTACTCAACTCGTCCTGGCCGTGGCGCCAGAGGAAGCCGACTGAGGTCCTCCATGCCCTCCACGTTCCCGCCGCCGTTGGAATTCTTCCCCGTGGACATCGGTGACTACCGGCACCATCCGCGTCTTGATGCGGCCAGAGAGGCCGAGGCAGTTGCCGCCGTACTCGCTCCCTTCGCCGCCCGCCACCGGCCCTGGCAGGTGGCGGGGGATGAGCGAGCTGCCGACGCCGTTGAGCAGCGCCTGAGCGAATGGGCGCGGCCATCCGACGCCGGCAACACCTTTCTGTACTGGGTCGGCCACGGGGAGAGCGACGGCGAAAAAGCCCTACTCGCGCACGCCGGCAGCCCCCGCCCACTCGTCCACAGCGGCATCTCGCCCCAGGACTTCCTCGACTACTTGAGGGATCGGCAGAGCCGTCCGGACCTGGAGGACACTTGGGCCGTCGTCGTCATCGACGCCTGCAAGTCGGGACGCTTTGTCCAGCTTCTCAGCGGTTACGCCCACTTGATGCCCAACGGGCCGCGCAATTTCCTGCTCGTCGCCACCTCCGAGGACGGAAACGCGAACCTCGGTGTCTTTCGACGCGCCCTGCACACCGTCTTGGCCACGACGTTCGCCGCGGACAGTGCCATCGACTTGAGGTCCCTGGGCGATGAGCTCAACCGCGCCCTTCACGGCTGCCCTGTTATACCCCACACGAACACGGGGCAGGCCGTTCTGCACAGGGTTGTTCCAGCGGCGGCCGGGACGGTCACGACCACCCTCGACGTCCTGTCTGAGCTCCAGTTGGTCATCGACCAACTCGTACCCGATGAGCAGAATCACTTCCTTCCGAAAGCGACCGGTGCCGAACTTGGCGAGCTAGCCTGGTACTTCGAGGGGCGTGAACCGGAACGTAACACCATCCTGCGTTGGCTCGACACCGCCACCGAGGGATTGCTCTTGGTCACCGGGGCCGCAGGCTCCGGTAAATCCGCACTCCTCGGACACATTCTGCTCCACACGCGCGCCGAGCTTCGCAACATTTTGCGCCGCAGCGGCAATCTCAGTTCGCTGCCCGTCGACATCCCCTGCCCCAGCAAACCCTTCGACGCTGTCATCCACCTAGCCGGCGTCACTGCCCAGGACCTAATCACGCGCCTGATCCTCGGGGCGGGGCTGCAGAGGATGCCGCGCGAGCTCTCGTTGAACGAACGGATCGATTGGCTGATCAGCCAACTTAAACAGCAGGCAAGGCCCTTCACCGTACTACTCGACGCGCTGGACGAGGCACACACTCCGCTCCTGATCGCCGACCAGATCCTGCGTCGCCTCGCTCAAATCCCCAACACGCGTGTTGTAGTGGGTACTCGTCGCTCGACCCGGGAAGGTCCCGACCTTCCGCAGCCCGACGACACCGACCTCCTCGACGCACTTGGCGCGAGCCGGACAACCACCGCGCCCCCACATACAGCCGTGAACGTCGAGCGCGACCCGGACGCAAAAGAGCGCTACATCCGACGCAGGCTGGAGCGGGCCGCTGAACTCGGCAGGCTCCCGGCCGTACCCATGCAGATCGATCAGGCCGCAGCCGACCTTGGCAGCAGCGGCCACGAATTCCTGCACGCACGCCTTGCCGTGCACGAGATCATTCACGACCCACGGCTCCTCCAAGACCCGGCCCCGCTGCGCAACAGCAGCCATAGACAGCTCTTCGCCCGAGCAGTCCACCGGCTCTCAACACGCAACCCCACCTACGGACCGCTGCTTCATGCCCTGGCCCTCGCGCAAGGACGCGGCCTTCCACTCCGTGACGGGATCTGGTCGACCATCGCTGCGGCCATCGCTCCCCGGGAAACCGCAATCGTTGACACAGCGATCAGCGACCTGGCAGCAGACGCCGCGCCTTACCTGATGCTCGACACCGAAAACGAGCAGTCCGTCTATCGCCTCGCCCACCGAACCTTCACCGAACATTTCGCACAGGGCGGTCAGGAGCACGAACAGCTCCACCAACGGATCACCTCAGCCCTGGCCATGAACGCGGAACGTCGCCTGAGCCACGGTGAACTCAACTCTTACGTCGTTCAACACCTCGCCGCCCACGCGGCCAAAGGCCGACTTCCTGCCTGGCAACATCTCGCCCAACACACCCGGGTACTGGACCGCCTTGATATCGCCAACATCACCGGCCAGGTCATGACGCACGCCTTCGGGCACTTCACTCTTCCCGTCGCCGTCGCCGGCGCAGTAGCCTCGCAGCACATGGCCGCCACGAGCAGCCCCGGTGATCGGAGGGGCCTCAGAGAGGTCGCCACCGCACACATCGCAGGCTCCTTCCGGCGACCGCAAACCGAGCCGGATGACGCCCTTCCCACATGGTCCCTTTCCTGGGCGTTGCTCAAGACCATCAAGCCGGTGCATCTGACCCTTCAGGTCGACCATGGCCGCCCGGTGTGGGCGGCGGCAGCGTTCGTCACAGCCGATGGACGCACCCTCCTGGCCATCGGCGGCAACGGCTCGGTGCGGGTGTGGGATCCGTTGGCTGGTGTTGCGGTCGGGGAGCCCTTGATGGGCCACGCCGGCGCGGTGCGGGCGGTGGCGGCGTTCGCTGCGGCCGACGGCCGTACTCTGCTGGTTAGTGGTGGTGACGACCGTGTGGTGCGGGTGTGGGATCCGTTGGCTGGTGTTGCGGTCGGGGAGCCCTTGATGGGCCACGCCGGCGCGGTGCGGGCGGTGGCGGCGTTCGCTGCGGC
>NZ_JBFAMH010000038.1:0-13542 GCF_040656475.1 Streptomyces sp. NPDC049915 | reverse complement strand
GCCGACGGCCGTACTCTGCTGGTTAGTGGTGGTGACGACCGTGTGGTGCGGGTGTGGGATCCGTTGGCTGGTGTCGCGGTCGGCGAGCCCTTGATGGGCCACACCAACTGGGTGCGGGCGGTGGCGGCGTTCGCCGCGCCCGACGGCCGTACCCTGCTGGTTAGTGGTGGTGACGACCGTGTGGTGCGGGTGTGGGATCCGTTGGCTGGTGTCGCGGTCGGCGAGCCCTTGATGGGCCACGCCGGCGCGGTATGGGCGGTGGCAGCGTTCGCCGCGCCCGACGGACGTACCCTGCTCGCCACCACAGGCCAGGACGCCACGGTGCGGGTGTGGGATCCGTTGGCTGGTGTCGCGGTCGGCGAGCCCCTAAGGGGCCACGCCGGTTCGATCCGGGCGGTGGCAGCGTTCGCCGCGCCCGACGGACGTACCCTGCTCGCCACCACAGGCCACGACGCCACGGTGCGGGTGTGGGATCCGTTGGCTGGTGTCGCGGTCGGCGAGCCCCTGACCAGCGACAGTGAACTGATGAGAGTGATGGCAGCGTTCACCGCACCCGGCGGCCGCACCCTCCTGGCCACCGGTAGCAACGGCGGCACGGTGCGGGTGTGGGACCCGCAGGCCGCAACTGCGGTCCGCGAGCATCTGAACGCCCGCATCGACAATGTGGATGCCGCAGCGGCGTTCGCCGCATCCGACGGTCGCACCCTCCTCGTCACCGGTCACAACGACGGCACGGTGCAGGTGTGGGACATGCGGGCCGGCACCCCGGTCGGCGAGCCCCTGATCGCTCACACTGGCCCTGTGCAGGCGATGGTGGTGTTCGTCGCGTCCGACGGTCGCACCCTCCTCGCCACCACCGACCCCGACCACCTGGTGCGGGTGTGGGACATGCGGGCCGGTGCCGAGCTCCGCGAGCCCCTGATGAGCCACACCGACCTGACGGGGGCGGTGACGGCATTCGCTCCGCCCGACGGGAGCACCATCCTCGCTACCGGCGGCTATTTCGGGGGTGTGCAACTGGTGGGGACACATTTCACCGCGCGCAACGGCCGCGCCGTGTTCGCTGCGGCTGGATCTGGCGAAGTGCACATACATGAATCCGGATCTTTGGCGTCTAGTACCATCCCTTTGGACTTCACAGCACATGCCCTCGCTGGCGTCAACGGTGATCTCGCGATCGCCGGATCAGAAGGAATCCTGGTGATCAGGTTGCAAGGAAGTTACGCCTGATCAGCCCGCTCGGGTGAAGTTCAGCATCGACGACAACCTCCCGTGGGCGCACCGACACGACTCCACCGTGTGAGGCTCGTACCTGGTGAGGTGCTGCTGTACTGCTGGTAGCCATTGACACGCCACAGTGCCTGCGCCGAACCGACATACGACCGTGACGCTCATTTTGACGCGCCGGGCGCCTGCTGGCCCTCATTCGGGACCTGGAAGCGTACCTGAACTGCTGCTTTACCGCTTGGGTCCAGGGCAAGCTGTTTCCGCTGAGCCACCACGTCGGTGTGGCGCGATTGAACCGATCGCGAAGAGCTCCCGAACTGAGGTTTTCTGTGCACACTGTGCGGTGCGGGCGTTCAGTAGGTGGGGCCGTAGGGGCTCCAGTGCCCGAGGAAGGGTTTCAGGTCGTCGGCTCTTGGCTTGGGAATGTCGGGTAGCCGGGGCGGTGTGCTCAATGGGTCGAGGCGGTCCACGGTGGCTGCTGCCCAGCTGATCCAGGCTTCGGCTTCGGTTCTGGACTGACCGGGAGGCATGGCCTCAACGCGTGTGCGTACCGCGCTCACGTACTCGGTCAGTCGGGTGGCGTGACGCCATGCCGCTTCCTGGGTTTCAAGGTGCTTGACGCGGTACGCCTCGGCGTACCGGATGCGGGCTTGTTCCATGGCGGCTTCCCAGCGGATGCGCTTCTGGCGTGCCGCTTCGGCCTCGTCCTGGCGTCTGCGTTCGGCGGCTTCGCCGCGAAGCGTTACCTCCTGTGCGATCTCGGCGAGCTGCTCTTCGAGGGCGCGGCCGGGAACGTCGGCCCATTCGCTCGCCCGGTGTGGCTGGCCGCCGCTGAGGATGATGCGGAGGCGTTCGGATGGGGTGTAGTCGAAGCGGGGGATTCTGACCCAGGAGTGCTTCTTGGCCTCGGCGAGTTCCTTCTCGGTGGCGACGTGCTCGGCTCGGTCCTGTTCCTGGAGGACGAGAAACCCCACAGGCTGGCCCTGTGCGGTGATGGTGAAGTGGGGATTTGCCCTGCGGCGGCGATGAGACGGGGGTGCGAAGCCGGTGTGCCCGGCCGAGCAGGTGTGTCCTTCGGCCTCGGCGGCGGTGATCAGTGCCTGGATGAGCCGGAGAGCGCGTCCTTGGACGGGCTTGGTCAGGCCGAGCGGCTGGCGTTCGTTCTGCATGGCCCGGATAACGGTGTGCGGCCGAGTGAGCCGCGAAGGCACGGGGACGGGTTCGAGGACAGCAAGACGCCAGGCGGGGATGTCGACGAGCTTGATCTCGTACCCATCACGGCACCAGCTTCCGTACAGCTCCTTCGTCTCCGGAATCCTTCCGGATCTGCGTGCGGCGGCGACGCGGGACGGCCACTTCTCCACGTCGGGACCCCTGCCGCTCTTGACGATGCGGCCGCCAGCCTCCGCGAGCTCCTGTAACAGCTGCTCCGTGAGCGTCACACGAGGCTGTGAGGGAGGGCGTGGCTTCCGCAGGGCGGCCTGAGTTACCTGCGCTCGGGGGGACTGGGGACGTGGAGCGGCGGCCTGGGGCTTCTGCGGACGTGATCCGAGGGGAGGGTATGTGCCGTGTGCCAGGTAGTGCTGGCCGGCGCTCGTCAGGGCGACGCTCCACTGCCCGGCCTTCCGGGAGACCGTCACCAGGCCCCGGTTGTGCAGTGCCTGACAGGTGGTCTTGTGGGAGTTGGTCTCCCATACGCCGGCAGGGCACCCGGCTTCCACCCACTGCAACACCGAGAGCTGCCGCTCATTGACCCGCCGTTCCAATGGTCCGCCTTCGACTCGCAGTGACGTACGACGGCGGCATGGTGCCAGTTTCCGTTCGTCGGCGACGGGCGGTTCGAGTCAATTCGCTCGAACGATCGGGCTGATGTGGCTGGAAGCCGGTTAGACGGAGAACAGTAGGCTCCTGGCGGCGCGAGCCGGCCGTCCGCGAGTTCATCCACCGCACCCGCAAAGAGCTCGGCGTCGCCGCCTGAAGCACTATCACGGCCAGTCGCGTCTCGTGAAAGCAGCGTCGGTCGCCGCGGGTCGGCCGGAAGCAGAACCAGGCGGCCTGGGTGGACCGCGAGCCCGGCTCCGCGCACACCAGGCCGTCCCTGCCCTCCGCGCCCGCCGGTCCCTCCCGCCGAGATGGCCGCACCCCTCCTGAACGCGGGACCGGACGGGCGGGCACGGCCAGCCCACTGGCTGGTATGGAGGCTTCGGTGCACGCGCGGCTTCTCCGGGCGCATCGAGCGGGCTGATCCACCGAACCCGGTACGCAACCCGCCCAAATCTGGCAAAGCGTCAGTGTTGTGGGCAGGGGGTGGACGGTAGGGTGAGAGCCGTTCCGTAGCGGATTCCGCGGCGCCGCAGTGCACGTAGGGAGGGTCGGCGTGGCTCTGGAGCCGAGCGCGCTCGAAAGCCGGTTCACGGACCTGGCTCTCGCGTCAGCCAATTTCGGATTCCTGCTTCCCCACGAGCCCCTTCTCGTTCTTCACGGCGCATCGTGTGAGGCCCGCGCGGCTACTGCTCCCGCTGATGCGGTGGCGGCGGCACGCCAGTTCGGTGAGGTTCTCGCCGCTGAGCTCGGCCACCGGACCGGGGTGCGCCTGCCCGCGGGCGATCAGCCGGCCCGTCTGGACCTCCTGTCCCGCGCCGGGGTGCTCGCGCCGCGGGTCCTGGACGCGTTCAACGACCTTCACCGCTTCGACGGCGGTACACGCGAGGGACGGGAGGCGGCGGCGCATCTGGTCGAGCGCTGCTTCACGCTGGCCGCCTGGTTCTTCCGTGCCCTGACCGGCGACGCGGAGCCGATGAACTTCGTCCACGCCGCCGCGTCCGATCTCAGTGTTCTGGCGCAGCGGGTCGCTGCGCTGGAAGAGGACCTGCCCCGTCTGCGCCGCGAATTCGACCTGCGCGTCTCGCCGGTGACCCTGGCGGTCGCCGAACGTGAACAGCTGATCGTCAGCGCGCGCGATGCCGCTTATGAGCCGCTGCGCGAATCCGACATTGCCGCGGAAGTGCAGCGCAGGCTCGCCAAAGCGGGATGGGACGTCCTGGGCGCAGGTGAGGAAACTCAGCTCAACCGCTCCCTGGGCTGCGTCCTGGTGGAACCCCGCCTGGCCGGAGGACTCCGAGCCGACATGCTGCTGACGGTCGGCGGACAGGTCGTCGGGATCGTCGAGTGCAAGCGGGACGGTACTGATCTCACCGACGCCATGGAGCAGGCGGGCGCACTGGCCGAGGCCCCGGCGGGCTCCCTGCCGTGGCCCGTGTGGCGCTCGCCGCTGCCGTACCGGTATGTGAGCGATGGCCGGCGTCTGCTGTTCTGCGACGCCAATGACCCCGAACCCCACGCTCGCCTCGTCAGCGGCTTCCACCAGCCCCGCACGCTGGCCCGCTGGCAGCGCGAGGCGGAGGCGGACAGCGCGGTGCCGACCTACCGGGCCCGCCAAGCCGCCTACCTGCCCCGGCAGGACGAGGGATTCGACCAGCTCCGCAACGCCCAGCACGGGGCGCTGCGGGCCATCGAGCAGGCCCTTGCGGCCGGTCAGCGGCGCGCGCTGGTGCACATGGCCACCGGCTCCGGGCGGAGCTTCACCGGGGTGTTCACCGCCTACCGGCAGCTCCGCTACGCGCGCGCGGGCCGGGTCCTGTTCGTGGCCGACCGAAAGCTGGCCGTGCACCAACTGATTGCTCAGCTACGCCAGTTCAGCATGCCGGACGGAGGGCGCCGTCTCGATGACGTGTACCACGTCCAGGAGCTGACCGCGGACGGCCTGGACCCGTCGGCTTCCGTGGCCGTGGCCACGGTGCAGCGACTGTCGGCCATGCTCGCCGGCACGCCGGCACCTGAGGACGGATCCGACCGCGTCTCGGCGTACGAGACCGCCGAACGGCAAACGCATCCCGATGCCACACCCCTGGAAGTGACCTACTGCGAGGCGCTGCCGCCCGACGCGTTCGACCTCGTCATCGTCGACGACTGCCACCGCGCGCTCTACGGACAGCGTCGTGCCCTTCTTGAATACTTCGACGCTCCCATCGTCGGCTTCAGCGCGACGCCGACCGCTACCGCTCTGGGATTCTTCAAGGGCAACCTGGTTGACTCCTACACTTACGAACAGGCCGTCGCCGACGGCGTCGCCGTGGACTACTCCGTCTACGAGATCCGGGTCGCCGACGACCGGCTGTCGGCGTTCGCCACCCCCGTCGACGCTGTCGGTGTGAAAGCCCAGAGCTCGCGCCGCGCCCGCTACGAGGATCTGGACGAGGAGCTGGCCTCCACTGCGGGGCAGGGCCCGGCGCGAGCTGTCCCCTCCGAGCACCTGGCCGCGGTGGTGACGGCTTTCCGCGACGCGCTGCCGACCTTGTTCCCCGACCGGACGCAGCAGAGCGGCGCGCTCGGCGTGGTCCCCAAGGCCGTGGTGTTGGCGCAGGACGGACCGCATGCGGACGAGGTCGCGGAGCGCATCCGCGACGTGTTCGGCGCCGGGGAAGTCTTCTGCCGGCGGATCACGCACCGCGACGCTCATGCGGTGCACCTGCTGCGGGAGTTCCGCACGACACCGCAGTTCCGGATCGCGGTCGTGACGGATCTGATCTCCGGGTTCAGTGACATGCGGGCGATAGAGTGCCTGCTGATCCTGCGCGAGGTGCGCTCCGCCGCCTACTACGAGCAGCTGCTGGCCATGGGAACTCAGACCATCGCGTCCGCTGAGCTACGCGCCGTCACCCCGGGGGCGGTTGCCAAGACGCAGCTTGTGGTCGTCGACGCGGCGGGCGCTTCGCGTCACCTCCAGCCGCTGGTGAATGTGACTGATGCATCCGGGCAGGCGGGGCGGGCCGCCTTGGAGCGCCTGCTGAGCCGTGTTGCTAACGGGCTCGTGACGCCGCAGGAGGCGGCCGAACTCGCCATCAGGCTCGCCCGGCTCATCCCCGCGCTCAGTGACGCTGACGGCGCCGAGATCCGGAAGCTGGCGGGCCAGCCTCTGCAGGAGCTGGTGACCCGTCTCCTCGACTCCGTCGACTCGGATCATCTGGCACCACTGCGCCGGGCGGGAGGCAAGAGAGCCGTCGAGGACGAGCGGCGGGCGGCCCTCTTCCCGCTCGCCGAGAACCCCGAACTCCAAGAGGCGCTCCTTGGCCTGTACGACCGGCCGGCCCCTTTGCGGGTGACGGCATCGAGCCGGCGTCGCCGAGAAGCGGAGGCGGTGCGCGGGCGTCTGGCAGAGTTCATAGAGCGGGCCGGACCCTTTAGCTCCGCCCAGTTGTGGTGGATCGAGAAGATCGCGGACGTGGTGGCCGCCGAGACCCGCTTCGCCCCGGCGTATCTGGACGGCGTCCCCTTCTCGGCGCGCGGCGGCACGGACGGCTTCCTTGACGCCTTCGGGCCCGACGCCGCGATCGACCTTCTGGACGAACTGCGCAGGGCCCTGGCGTGATGAATGAGGTGCCTGCCGGCTGGAGGGTCGTCCCGCTGGCCGATGTGCTGAGCGAACCGCTGGTCAACGGCCGGTCCCCGCGCCCCGGCGAGGGCGGATTGCCCGTACTGCGCATGACGGCGCTTCGGGCAGCGACCGTGGACTTCACCCAGTCCAAGAGCAGCGACCGCAGTGACGACGGCCGCGCGATACTGCTGGCCGAACACGGGGATGTGCTGGTCGGCCGGGTCAACGGCTCACTCTCCCTGGTCGGCGAGGGCGCCCTGGTGGACGGCCCCCCGGCCCCGACGGCCATCCCCGACACCATGATCCGAGTCCGCGTACGCCCGAATGCCCTCGATCCGCGCTACCTCGCACACCTGTGGAAGTCGCCGGTCATGCGGCGCCAGATCGAGGCACGTGCCCGCCAGGGCAGCGCAGCGATCTGGCGGATCAACCAGCGTGATCTGGCCGACGTCCTGCTGCCGCTCCCCCCTGTGGTGGAACAGCGCCGGATCGTCGGCCTGTTGGAGGACCACCTCACCCGCATCGACGCCACCACGATCCGCACCGGCAACGCCCTCGACCAGGCCGACGTCCTGAGCCGCACCCTGACCGCGCGGGCAGGGCGCGGCGCTCTCGCCGAAACCGCTCGGGTTCCCGCGAGCCTGCCCCGGGTCGCGGGTGCCGGTGACGGGACACTGCCCCACCTGCCCGCGCATTGGCGATGGACCCGCCTGCACGACGTCGCCGAGGTCACCCGCGGCATCACCCCGCCCGGCAAGCAGGAGTGGAATCCCGCCGATGTGGACGTCTCCTGCCTGCGGGTCGCCAACGTGCAGCGCGCCCGCCTGGACCTGGACGACGTCCGCACGGTCCGGCTGCCCCCATCACGGGCCGAGGCAGTCCGGCTGCGGGCGGGCGATGTGCTGCTGACCGGCGGCGGGTCGATGGACAGCCTGGGCCGCGGCTGGATCTGGGAGGAGCAGCTGCCCCACTGCGTCCTCAACAGCCACCTCTTCCGTGTCCGGATCACCGCCCATCAGCTCCATCCCGTTCTGCTGGCCTGGCACGCCAACGGCTTCGGCCGCCAGTGGTGCCACCGCAACGCCACCCAGAGCGTGGGGCCGGCGTCCATCAGCCTGGCCAGGATCCGGCTCATGCCGGTGCCCGTCGCGCCCGTAGACGAGCAGCACCATCTGGTCGCGGCGGTCCAGGCGCACACCGCGGCCCTGAACGCGGCCTCCGCGGCCGCCGAACGTGCTCTCGTGGTGGCCGGACGGCTGCGGCGTAACTTCCTGGAACGCGCCTTCACCGGTCACCTGTCCCCTCCGCTTTCCCCGTCCGGGCAACAGGAGTTTGTGCTGTGAACCCCACTGTCTCCTCCCGCCCCGGATACGACCAGGCCCTGGTGGACCGGCTGTGGAACTTCGGCAACGTGCTGCGCGATAACGGCACCTCGGGCCTGGAGTACATCGAGCAGCTGGCCAGCCTGATCGTCCTCAAGCGCGCCCACGAACAACGCCAACGCCCCCTCAACCGGCAGGACATCCTCGGTTTCGACGCCTGGGCGCAGCTCACCTCGACCGAGCGCGACCACCTGATCCCGGTCTACGAGCAGATCCTGGACCTGCTCGCCTCCCGGCCCGGAACGCTCGGGCTGCTCTTCCGGCGGGCACAAAACCGCATCCCGGAGCCTGCCCTCCTGCATCGCTTGATCGTCGACGTGGTGGACCGCTACCAGTGGTCCGCAGGCGACATCGGTGCCGCCTTCGAGGCGCTGCTGGTCCGCATGAGCGCAGACACGAAGACTGGTGCCGGCCAGTACTTCACCCCCCGGCCGCTGATCGAGGCGATCGTGCAGTGCGTCCAGCCCAGCATCGACGACACCGTCGCCGACCCGGCCTGCGGCACCGGCGGTTTCCTGATCAAAGCCTTCGACTACCTGGTCGACCACTTTCCTTCAGGTGTCACCGCGGCCCAGCGCAAGCGGCTCGACCAGGGCGCCTTCTTCGGCACCGAACTCGTCGACGTCACCGCTAGGCTGGCCACGACGAACCTGGTCCTGCACGGCGTCACCCGGGCCGACGAGGCCCACCCGTGTATCACCGTTGGGGACGCGCTGGCCCGCCCGCCGGTCAAGCGGGCGACGCTGGTGCTCACCAACCCTCCGTTCGGCCGCCGCTCCACCAGCGAGGAGCCCTACCGGGAGGACTTCTGGACCCTCACCACCAATCGGCAGCTCAACTTCCTTCAGCACATACACAGCCTGCTGGAGACCGACGGTCGCGCGGCCGTCGTGGTACCCGACAGTGTGCTGTTCGAAGGCGGGCCCGGTGAGCTGATCCGACGGCGCCTGCTGTCCGCGTGTGACGTGCACACCCTGCTGCGGCTTCCCACGGGAATCTTCTACGCCGGCGGCCTCAAGGCCAGCGTCCTGTTCTTCGACAAGCCCGACCCGCAGCCGGACGGCAGCCCGTCCACGACACGGCTGTGGGTGTACGACCTGCGCTCACCGCACACGGCGACGGCCAAGCCCATGGCGCCGGCCGACCCCGACTACGGCGACTTTGTGTCCGCCTACCGGCCCGGACGGCCCCGCAGCGAACGAGTCGAGACACCCCGCTTCCGGTCCTTCGCGGTCCAGGAGCTGCTCGCCAGGAGCGGTGTCAACCTGGACCTTCAGGTCGCCGAACCCCCGCCCGGGCCCTTCGCGCTGGAAGAGCCCGAGGCCGACCTGCACCGCATGGCCCAGGAGATCACCGCTGAACTGGACGCCGCCCTGGCCGAGTTCGCCTCCCTGGCCGAAGCGCTGCGCCCCTACGGTGTGCACGCGGACAGCCCGGATCGAGAGGCAGAGCAGTGATGGCGACCAGGGGGGCCACGACCGGGGGGATGCCGTGCGGCTGCTGCGACTGAGCCTTCCCTCCTACCGGGGCCTGCGCCACTTCGAGCTGGACCTCGCGGGCGCCCTCGACGGCGGCCATGCCATTGCCACCTTGATCGGCCCCAATGGCGGCGGCAAGTCGCGGGCTCTGCACGCGCTGGCCGAGATCTTCGGTGCCCTGCACCGGCCGGGGCGCCGTGCGGGGTTCGCCTTCGAGCTCGACTACGAGGTCCAGGACAGGACGGTCCGGGTGGTTCAGACGTCCCCCGATAGCTCTCCCGAGCTGACCGTGAGTACCTCATTGGGCCGGCCGGTCCGTGTGGCCCGCGCGGTGTGGGCGCGGCATCTGCCCGATCACGTCTTCGGCTACCAGGCGCATGCCCAGGCTCCCTGGACCAGCGAGTTCGAGCAGCACCGCCGCTTCGCTGCCCGTCGCATCGGCCAATGGCGGCGGCAGTGGATGAAGGACTTCGACCAGTGGCGCGCACACCACACCCCGGGCGAGGGAGAGCTGTGGAGCGAGCAGCTCGCCCTGCCCATCAACTGCCCCCTGTACACGCCGGTGTTCCTGTGCACGCCCGCGCATCTGCCGCTCCTGCTCCTCGCACAGACCACCCATTGGTCCGACTCGTTCGGCACCTACCTGCGCCGCCACTCCTACCTGCAGCGGGTGGCCTCCGCGGTCCTGCGGATCCGCGCGCCACGCGCCGGACGCGCCCCGCACCTGGCCGCCCTCCCGTACTGGGGCCTGGGCGGGCCCGCCCGCACCCTGTTCGCGGCCGCCGCCGAATCGGGGCGGTTCGGTCTCATCCCCGACGCCGACCCGGTGGACGGAGCTGGCAGCCCCGCCGAAGGGTTCCAGATCGTCCTGGGCACGGCGGAGGACGTCCGAGCCTTCCGCAACCTCTTCGCCAGCGACCTGTCGATGTTCGGTCTGCTCGCCACCCTGCTGGATGCCGGCTACCTCACCGTCGACGTCCGCCTGGACAAACCCGGCGCGCTCACCTTCGGCCTGGACGACCTGAGCTCGGGGGAGCAGCAACTCCTGACCATTCTGGGCCTGCTGAGACTGCAGCGGGCGCATGAGTCGCTGTTCCTTCTGGACGAACCCGACTCCCACTTCCACCCCGAGTGGAGCCGGCGCTGGTACTCCTCCGTGCGCAGCGTGCTGGGACCGCATCAGCACTCGCAGTTCCTCACCGCCACCCACGAACCGCTCCTGGTGGCCAACATGACCCGTGAGCAGATCCGCGTCGTCACCACCGACGTGGAGGGCCAGGCCACCGCGGTGATACCCCGGGCCAACCCGCGCGGACAAGGCGCCGGCGGCCTGCTGACCACTGACCTGTTCGACCTGCCCACCCAACTCGACGAACACACTCAGGAACTGATCGACCGCCAGTACGCGCTGCTCCCCGAGGCGGACGGCGACCCGGTCAAACAGGCCGCACTGCGCGACGTCACCGCCCAGCTGGAGACCATGGACTTTCCCAACTCCGACCGTGATCCGCTCGTAGCGGCCTTCCTCGCCGAGCTCCACCGCAGACGCCTCGCGCTCCTCGAGGCCGCACAAGGCCCCAACCCGCCCTCGCCCGAACGACTGCAGGCCCTGGTCGCCGAGCTGTTCCACGAGCGCTTCTCGTCGGTGATCTGACGCCGATGAGACACGTGAACATGCAAGGGCTCACCGCCCCGCCGACCTGGGCAACCAAGGCCAAACGCACCCTCGACGCGGTCAGGGCCGCCGTCGCCGCCGGCACCAAGCGCAAATTCACCATGCACTGGACCGAGGACGCCGTACGCGACCTGCTCCTCGAACTCGTCGGCGACAAGTGCTGGTACTGCGAGACGCTCATCGTGCGCGCGGACATCACCGTCGACCACTACCGGCCGAAATCCGAAGTACTCGACGTGCCTGGCCACCCGGGTTACTGGTGGCTGGCCTACGACGTGTCGAACTACCGCATCGCCTGCAGACACTGCAACAGCGGCGGGGCCCGCTACAACGGTGTCCGGGAAGGCCGCGCCAAGGGCAGCCAGTTCCCGCTCATAGGCGGAACCCGTGCCCGCACGTCAGTCGACGACCTGGACCGCGAACAGCCGCTGCTCCTGGACCCAGCCCACCACAGCGACCCCGACCTGCTCGGCTTCGACAGCGCCGGCTACGCCCGGCGCAGCCACACCCCCTACTCGCAGGCCGAAGCGAAACGCGGCCTGTGCCGTGCCGACGAAACCATACGGATCCTCGCGCTCAACGACTCCCACCTCGTCCCGCTCCGTAGCCGCCTCATGCGGGAGGTCGGCGTGCTCGCCCGCTACGGGGACGATCCCGCCATCCAGCAGCTGATCGACGACAAGGTGGGGCCCAAGGCGCCATACAGCTCGGCAGCCGTCATGGCCCTGGCCCTGCAGCGCGCCTGCGCCCGGCCCGCCGCCGCGCCCACCCCGGCCGCAATGACGCCCGGCACCACACCCACCATCGACCCGACACGTTCCCGAGTCGACCTGCAAGACCTGCTGAAACATCTGGACCCGGACGACCTGAAGGTTGGCATCACCCTCACCGGCCGGCACGAGAAGAAGGCGCACCAGGCAGTCCTGAACCATGAGGGCCACATCAAAGTCCTAGGCCGCCCCTGGCGCACCCCGACCACCGCCGCCAGGGCCGCGACCGGCAGCAACAAGATCGACGGCTGGGATTTCTGGCGTCTGACCATCGCCGGTGTGGAGCAGACCCTCGCCGAGTTCCGCGCCACGCACTTCCCGCCACCCGCACCAGCGTGAGACATGGGTGCCGGCGGTGAGGACGATGACGCGGCCCATGTTCGCTGTGCGATCCTGAGCGGCAGCCCTATCCGGGTTGAGGTGTTGTTGCAGTGATCGGGTTCTTGGTGGGCTTTGCTCCGCTATTTGGACATCTGCGAACTATGCAACCAAGCTCAGGCTACCCGAGTTGCTCGAGCAGCCCGTGACTCCACCAGAGCGACCGCTTGAACTCCTCCGAAATACCGCTGTGCAGCCATGGCGACATCTCCATCTCGGACCCCACGATCCGATCCTCAAGAGACGTCCACTAACGAGGAAACCCCACCTGCAGACTCGACCTGCCGAATTCACTCGTGGAGTGAGTCTCAATGATGGTGTCAAGCCGATTGGGGGCTGGTGGGGCGGGGGTGAAGTGCCTCTTGTCGCGGAGCATGGCCCATAAGACGTCGACTCGGCGGCGTGCGAGGGCGAGCAGTGCCTGGACGTGGATCAGTCCTTCGGCGCGTTTCTTGAGGTAGTAATCGCGGGAGGGCCCGGGGCGCATCATGGCCGTTTGGGCGGCCATGTAGAAGACATGTCTTAGGCGGCGGTGGTAGCGCTTGGGCCGGTGGTGGTTACCGGTCCGGCGGCCGGAGTCGCGCGATACCGGGGCCAGTCCCGCGTGGGCGGCCAAGCGGCCGGCGTCTGCGTAGCTGGACAAGTCTCCGACGATGGCGAGGAACTCGGCCCCGAGGATGGGGCCCATGCCCGGCAGGGATTCGATGATTTCGGCGCGCTCGTCGAGGTGGAAGGACTCGCGGATCTCCCGGTCGGTGTCTTTGATCCACTCGTCGAGTGCGAGGAGCTGATGGGCGAGGTCGCACACGAGTTTGGCGGCTCGCTTTTCGCCCGGCAGAGCAGTCACCTGGGACTGGGCTGCCTCGACCGCGCGTGCGGCGACCTCGGCTGCACTGCGTGTCCAGGTACTCGTCTGAGTGCACCACCAAGTACGAAGTTATGTGCACCACTGCTCAGGCCACGTCGGTGTCCCGCTCGATGGCCTGGAGGCGGTTCTTGAGTCGGTAGCTGTTGCCATTGATCGAGACGACCTCGCAGTGGTGCAGGAGCCGATCGAGGATCGCGGTGGCCAAGACCTCGTCGCCGAAGACCTGTCCCCATTCATCTGGGGCTGGCACTTGTTCCTCATCGAGAGTTCCTGCTGTCACCTGGCCGTATCCCCTTTCTGGGGGCCTCGTTGAATCTCGTGGCGGCACCC
>NZ_JBFAMH010000037.1:0-52052 GCF_040656475.1 Streptomyces sp. NPDC049915 | reverse complement strand
GTCCTCGGTCCGGCCGCCCGTTTCCGACGAGGGGCGCCCTGTGCCGGTGCCGGCCGCTGCGGGCGGACACCCCCCACCCCGGCCCCTTCCCGCCGTACGCGGGTGCGGGGACGTCGTGGTGTGGGCTTGCCGCTGCGGGGGCCTACGCGCCCAGCAGTTGCACCCTCACGTCCGCCGGGAAGCCCGTCGTCGGGCCTACTCGGCGGGCGAACTCCGTGACCGCTTCGAGTTGCCCGGGGCCGAAGCTGAAGTCCAGGGTGGTGAAGTACTGGGCGAGGGTCTGCTCGTCGAAGGCCTCCCAGCGGGCGGCCTGTTCGGCGACCTTGGTGACCTCCTCCAGGGACAGGTTGCGGGAGGCCAGGAAGGCCTCGTGGACCTGGCGGGTGATCGCCGGTTCGCGGGCGGCGTAGTCGCGGCGGGCCGCCCAGACGGCGAAGACGAAGGGCAGGCCGGTCCACTCCTTCCACAGCTGGCCGAGGTCGTGGACCTCGAGGCCGTAGCGCGGGCCGTCGATCAGGTTGGCGCGCAGGGCCGCGTCGCCGATCAGGACCGCGGCCTCCGCCTCCTGCATCATCAGGCTGAGGTCGGGCGGGCACGTGTAGTAGGAGGGCTGTACGCCGAAGCGTTCCGCCAACAGCAGCTGGGCGAGGCGGACGGACGTGCGTGAGGTGGAGCCGAGGGCGACGCGGGCGCCGTCCAGCCGGTCGAGGGGGACCTGCGAGACGATCACGCAGGACATGACGGGGCCGTCGCAGCCGACCGCGATGTCGGGGAAGGCGACCAGGTCGTCGGCGTTGCGCAGGAACTCGACGAGCGTGACGGGCCCGATGTCGAGGTCGCCGCGGATCAGCCGCTCGCTGAGCTTCTCGGGCGTGTCCTTGGTCAGCTCGAAGTCGAGGAGCGTGCCCGTTCTCGCGAGCCCCCAGTACAGGGGCAGGCAGTTGAGGAACTGGATGTGGCCGACACGCGGCCGGGTGCGAGAAATGTCCACATCGCGAGACTAGACCTCATCGGTCACCCCGCCACCGGCGACCCCGGCCGCGCGTTGCGTCAACCAGCCGAACGTCTTTCAAACCTTCGAGTGAAGTGATCTTGACCTCTATTGCTTCCGGGCTCCATCGTGCTAGGCTCGCCGCAAGTTGCAGTTTGGTTTCCCTTGCAGTACAGAGCCTGCGGAGCATGTGACCGCGGGCTCTAGTCGTTTTCAGAAGAATGCAGTTGTGCGGCATGACTTTGTTTTCACACTTGCAGGTTCTGGAGCAGGGCAACCCTTTGGGCCCAAGGAGGGCTTATGGCTACCGGAACCGTTAAGTGGTTCAACGCCGAAAAGGGCTTTGGCTTCATCGCCCAGGAAGGCGGCGGCCCCGACGTCTTCGTTCACTACTCCGCGATCAACGCCTCTGGCTTCCGCTCTCTCGAGGAGAACCAGCAGGTGAGCTTCGACGTGACCCAGGGCCCGAAGGGCCCGCAGGCGGAGAACGTCACTCCGGTCTGATCGCGTCCTAGCGCAGTACCCAAGGAGCCCCGCGCCATCCAGCGTCGGGGCTCCTGCCCTTTTCCGCCCGAATGTCCTCAGACGTGGTGCATGATCAGGACGAACGTCGTCCCCGGCTCCAGCGCCTCGTACGTGTGCGGCACGTCTCCCCGATACGACATGTAGTCGCCCGGGCCCAGTTGCACCGCCTCCCCCCGCGGCCCCGCCTGTACGCGCCCGGCGCTGACGACGATGTGCTCCACCGTGCCCGGAATGTGCGGTTCCGAGTCGCGTACCGTGCCCGGCTCCAGGGTCACCGCGTAGATGTCACGCCGCGCGCCCGGCGGGCTCGCCGACAGCAGGGTGGCCAGATAGCTGGACTGCTCGGAGTGCACGGTGGGCCCCTCGCCCGCACGGATCACGCGCACGGCCGACGCCGGCGGCTCCACCAGCGCGCTGAACGGCACCCCCAGCGCCACCGCCAGCGCCCAGATCGTCTCCATGCTCGGATTGCCGCTCGCCGCCTCCAGCTGGGACAGCGTCGACTTGGCGATCCCGGCCCGCTTGGCCAGCTCCGACAGGGACAGACCGACCCGGTTGCGCTCACGCCGCAGACTCGCGGCGATCCAGTCCAGAGGCAGGCGGGGCGGGGTCGAGGCGCCGTCGGCAGTCATGATCCTGTTCGCTCCATCATTACGATCGTTCGCCTTGACGAACGCCCGTCGGGCCGTTCATCGTAGAAAACATGCGTTCGCTGCTCCGAACACCAACCTCCATCCTGACACCCCTCACCCGCGACGCCTCCCTCGTGTGGGTGGCCAGCGGAGTCGTCGGCGTGTCCTTCGGCGCCGTCTGCGTCGCGGGCGGGCTGCCGATGTGGGTGCCGGTGGTGATGTCCCTGGTGGTGTACGCCGGGTCGGCCCAGTTCAGCGCGGTCGGCATCCTGCTCGCCGGGGGCGGGCCGCTCGCCGCCGCGGCGACCGGGCTGCTGCTGAACACCCGCACGGCCGCCTTCAGTCTCGCCGTGGCCGACGTGATCGGCACCGGCCGACTGGCCCGGTTCCTCGGCGCGCACCTGGTCACCGACGAGACCGTGGCCTTCGCCCTGGCCCAGGCCGACCCGGCGCGCCGCCGGGCGGCGTTCTGGATCTCCGGCATCGGCCTGTTCGCCGTCTGGAACCTCGGCGTGCTGTGCGGCGCCCTCGCCGGTACGGCGCTCGGCGACACCGCGACCTACGGCCTCGACGCCGCTTTCCCGGCCGTGCTCGTCGCCCTGGTGCTGCCCGCCCTGCGCACCGACTCCGCCGTACGGCGCAGCGCACTGCTCGGCGCCGCGCTCGCCGTGGCGGCGACCCCCCTCGTGCCGGCCGGCGTGCCCGTCCTGCTCGCACTCGCCGGGCTGGCCGCCCTGAAGGGGGTACGGCGATGAACGCGACGGCCGCCATGATCCTGGCGCTGGCCGCGGGAACGTATGCGTTCCGGCTGGTCGGCCCGGTGCTGCACGGACGCGTCACGGTCCCGCCCCGGCTCCAGGAAATGCTGTCCGCCGGCGCGGTCGTCCTCCTGGTCGCCCTGCTGGCGACCGGGGCACTGACCGAGGCCGGGGGCTTCGCGGGCTGGGCGAGACCGGCCGGCGTCCTGGCCGGCGGCGTCCTCGCCTGGCGGCGGGCCCCGTTCGTCGTGGTCGTCCTGGGCGCGGCGGCGACAACGGCGCTGGTGCGGGCGGCAGGAGTGTCCTGACACAGGCTCCCGCTAGGGTGCGCCGTCATGACAGACACGGAAACCCGCGCCTTCTACGACGCCGTCGCCGAGGACTACGCCGAGCACTTCCGGACCGGTCTGGCCCCCCTGCCCCTGGAGCGGGCACTGCTGACCACGTTCGCCGAACTCGTCGCACCCGACGGCGAGGTGGCCGACCTGGGGTGCGGTCCCGGATGGGCCACGGCGCACCTGGCGTCCCTGGGACTGCGCGTCTTCGGCCTCGACCTCTCCGAGGCGATGCTCACGGTCGCGCGCCGCGAGTATCCCGGTCTCCGGTTCGTCCAGGGCTCGATGCGGAAGCTGGCCCTGCCCGACGGAGCTCTCGCGGGAGCGGTGTCGTGGTACTCGTCGATCCACACGCCCGTGGACGAACTCCCGCACCTGGTCACGGAGTTCCACCGCGTACTCGCACCGGGCGCCCCTCTCCTGCTCGCCTTCCAGGCCGGCGACGAACCACGCCGCCTCAGCGAACCCTGGGGCCACCCGGTCACACTCGACTTCCTGCGCCGTGACCCCGAGGACATGACGGCACTCCTCACCTCCACGGGCTTCGAACCACTGTCCCGCACCCTGAAGGAACAGGACACGGCCCGCGGGGAAACGGCCCCTCAGGCCTTCCTCATCGCCCGCCGCCAGTGACACGTCCTCCGGTGGCTGAGCGGGGTGGGCCGCACGCCCGGCGTTGAGCAAGTGCCCAGCGTTTGCGGTCGGCCGGGGGTGGCTGCGCTCACCGGCGCTGGCCGGGTGCCTCCCCCAAGCTCTTCGAGCAGGGGGGACCCCCAGCCCACCCGTGCCGCCCCAGCGGCACGACTGCCCGCAGCTACGCCAGATGACGGCCGGCACTCGCCCGCGGCGGGAAGGGGACGGGGTGGGGGGTGTCCGCCCGCAGCGGCCGGCACCGGGCAACGGTGCCCCTCGTCGGAAACGGGCGGCCGGACCGAGGACGGACACCCCCCACCCCGGCCCCGACTCACAGACAACGGCAGGCGCGACACCTGCCACCCACCCACCGCAACGGGCCGCCGCAGGCAGAAAAAGGGGCGCGGGGAACTGCGCGACCAGCCACAAAGAAACCCGCGGACAAAGACCGGCCCACGCGCCGCAGACGCAGCTATCGGCCCCACCGATGACCCCATCGGCACAACACCCCACTGGCCCGTGGACCGGGCCCACGCCGCGCTCGTAGCGTCGCGGACATGACCTCATCGCAACGGGGCACGGCCCAGCTGACGACCGCGATGGTGCTCTCCGGCACCCTCGGCGTCTTCGTCGTCGAGTCGGGCGCCTCGCCCTTCAACGTCGTCTTCTTCCGCGTCCTGTTCGGCGCCCTCGCCCTCGGCGGCTACGTCACCGCCCGCGGCTGGCTGCGCGACCACGGCTTCACCCCGCGCACGTTCGGACTCGCCGTCCTCGGCGGGGTGTTCATCGTCCTCAACTGGGTGTTCCTGTTCGAGTCGTACGAGAACACCTCGATCTCGGTCGCCACGGTCGTCTACCACACCCAGCCCTTCTACGTGGTGCTGCTCGGCGCCCTCCTCTTCCGCGAGCGGCTGACTGCCGCCAAGGTCGGCTGGGTCGCTCTCGCCTTCGCCGGGCTGGTCCTCGTCTCGGGCGTCACCCCGGCCGACTTCGCGAGCGGGGGGACGTATGTCGTCGGCGTCGGACAGGCACTGCTCGCCGCACTGCTGTACGCGCTGTCGACCCTGGTCACCAAGCGCATCACCGGGGTGCGGCCGCATCTGATCGCCCTCGTCCAGGTCCTCGTCGGCATCCCGCTGCTGCTGCCCTTCGCCGACTTCGGCGCGATGTCCGGCACCGGCCGGGACTGGGGCTGGCTGGTCGGACTCGGTTTCGTCCACACCGGCGTGATGTACGTCCTCATGTACGCCGCCTACGCCCAGTTGCCCACCGCGAAGATCGCGGTACTGGCCTTCGTCTACCCGGTGGTGGCGATGGTGGCGGACTGGGTGGTGTACGGCCACCACATCGGCCTGGTCCAGGCCCTCGGCGTCCCGCTGATCGTCCTGGCGAGCCTGAAGGTCACCCTGGCCCGCAAGCCCCAGGGCACCGGCACCCCGGCCCGCACCGCGAACACCACCCCGGCCGCCCCGACCCCCGGGGTCACCCCTCCTCGAACCCCGGCCCGGACGCCCGGGGTCACCCCTCCTCGGACACCAGACGCCGCGCCCGCTCCACGAACAGCCGGGCGTGCGCCGGCAGCCGCTTCCCGGCCCGCCACGCCAGCTGCGTCCGAAGCGTGAACGGCGGCTGCCAGTCCAGCCGTACCAGCAAGCCCTCCGCGAGTTCGGCGGCGACCGTCACCTCGGGCAGCAGACAGATCCCGAGGCCGGCCGCCGCCGCGCGCTTGGTGGCCTCGATCGTGCCGAACTCCCGGAACTCCACGGCCGCCACGACGGTCAGCTCCCGCTCGAACAGATCCCGGTAGGCGCAGCCGGGCTCGGTGGCCAGCAGCGGCTCGCGCACCAGATCGGCGGCCGTGACGTCGCGGCCGTACAGCCGGTGTCCGGGCGCCGCGACCAGGGCCAGCGGCTCGACAGCCAGCACCTCGCTCTCCAGGCCCGGGTGCTCGGTCTCCTCCTCCATCAGGAAGCCCAGGTCGTACGTGCCCTGTCGCAGCGCCTGCCGGGTCTCGTCGCCGAGGGTGGGGCGCAGGGTGAGGCGGACCTTGGGGTAGCGGTGGTGGAAGAACTCCAGCAGGGGCGGCAGGCGGTAGTTGGTCAGCGACTCCATCGTGCCGACGGCGAGCGTGCCGGAGGGTTCCTCGGTGCCGGCGGCCGCCGCGCGGGCCTCCTCGGTCAGTTCGATGATCTGCCGGGCGTAGGGCAGCAGCCGCTCGCCGGCCTCGGTGAGCCGGATGCGGCTGCCGAGCCGGTCGAAGAGCTGGCTGCCGAGCGCGTCCTCCAGGGCGCGGATCTGGGAGGTCACGCTGGACTGGGCGTAGTTCAGCTCGGCCGCCGCCCGCGTGAAGCTCAGCACGGTGGCGACCTTCTCGAAGGTGACGAGCAGCCGCAGTTCCATCAGTCGGTCCGCCCTGGGCTCAGTCCGCCGCGGGGTCCTCGCCGCGCTCCTTGCGGCGCAGTTCGTCCTCGCGGCGGCGCAGGTCGGCCTCCCACTCCTTGAGCAGGGACTCGTCCTTCTTGTGCTCTTCCTTCAGCGACTTCAGGAACTCGGGGTTGTCGTCGGGGGCGACCCATTCGGTGCGGTGCCCGCGGTGCCATTCCGAGGGGGTGGAGCCGCCCGGCGGCCGCGGCCCCCGCTGCTTCCCGGCCACCAGCCAGGCGATCGGGCCGACGAGCACCTCGCCGAAGAGCAGGATGACGAGCACCCACACCACCTTCGGCAGCCCCCGCACCTCCTCCTCGGGCGTGTTCAGGCAGTCGATGAACGCGTAGATCCACAGCGCCAGCACCAGCAGGAACGGCAGATACCTGAGCATGGACGGGAGATCCCCCAGCAGACGGCGAGGGGGCACGACGGGCCCCGGTGACGGGCTCAGAGTAGCCCGTGCCGGATACTGGGACGCATGGCTTACGACGATCTTCGCTCCCTGCTCAGGGCGCTGGAGCGCGAGGGCGACCTCAAGCGCATCAAGGCCGAGGTGGACCCGTACCTGGAGGTCGGGGAGATCGTCGACCGGGTGAACAAGGCCGGTGGCCCCGCCCTCCTCTTCGAGAACGTGAAGGGGTCCTCCATGCCCCTCGCGATGAACGTCTTCGGCACCGACCGCCGGCTGCTGAAGGCGCTCGGCCTGAAGTCGTACGCGGAGATCTCGGAGCGGATCGGCGGCCTGCTGAAGCCCGAGCTGCCGCACGGTTTCGTCGGCGTGCGCGAGGCGTTCGGCAAGCTCGGCGCGATGACGCACGTCCCGCCGAAGAAGGTGAAGTCCGACCACGCCCCGGTCCAGGAGGTCGTCCTCACCGGCGACGACGTGGACCTGGAGCAGCTGCCCGCGCTGTTCACCTGGCCCAAGGACGGCGGCTCCTTCTTCAACCTGGGCCTGACCCACACCAAGGACCCCGAGTCGGGTGTCCGCAACCTCGGTCTGTACCGCCTGCAGCGGCACGACCGGCGGACGATCGGCATGCACTGGCAGATCCACAAGGACAGCCGCAACCACTACCAGGTGGCCGCCCGGCGCGGCGAGCGGCTGCCCGTCGCGATCGCCTTCGGCTGTCCGCCGGCCGTGACGTACGCCTCCACCGCCCCGCTCCCCGGTGACATCGACGAGTACCTCTTCGCCGGGTTCGTCGCGGGCAAGCGCATCGAGATGGTGGACTGCAAGACGGTCCCGCTCCAGGTGCCGGCGCAGGCCGAGGTGGTGCTGGAGGGCTGGCTGGAGCCGGGCGAGATGCTCCCGGAGGGCCCCTTCGGCGACCACACCGGCTTCTACACGCCGCAGGAGCCCTTCCCCGCCCTGACGATCGACTGCGTGACGATGCGCAGGCGTCCGCTGCTCCAGTCGATCGTCGTCGGGCGTCCCCCGACGGAGGACGGTCCGCTGGGCAGGGCGACGGAGCGGTTCTTCCTGCCCCTGCTGAAGATCATCGTCCCGGACATCGTGGACTACCACCTGCCCGAGGCCGGTGGCTTCCACAACTGCGCGATCGTCTCGATCGACAAGAAGTACCCCAAGCACGCGCAGAAGGTGATGCACGCGATCTGGGGGGCGCACATGATGTCCCTGACCAAGCTGATCGTCGTCGTCGACGCCGACTGCGACGTGCACGACCTGCACGAGGTCGCCTGGCGTGCCCTCGGCAACACCGACTACGCCCGTGACCTCACGGTCGTGGAAGGTCCCGTCGACCACCTCGACCACGCCTCCTACCAGCAGTTCTGGGGAGGCAAGGCAGGCATCGACGCGACGAGGAAGTTGCCCGAGGAGGGCTACACGCGCGACGGCGGCTGGCCGGACATGGTCGAGTCCGACCCCGCGACGGCGGCTCTGGTGGACCGCCGCTGGAAGGAGTACGGCCTGTGAGCAGCGCGTCCGCCGCGATCCCGCAGCCGGGACGCACGAAAGCGTTCCTGCGCCTGGTGATGATCGAGCACTCGGTCTTCGCCCTGCCGTTCGCCTACATCGCCTCCCTGACGGCGATGTACGAGTGGGACCGCAACATCCACTGGGGCCGGCTGCTGCTGGTCACCGTCTGCATGATCGGCCTGCGCACCTTCGCGATGGCCGTCAACCGGATCATCGACCGTGAGATCGACGCGCGGAACCCGCGCACGGCGCACCGCGAACTGGTCACGGGCGCGATGTCCGTCCGCCACGCGTGGACCGGCGCGCTGGTCGCCCTGGTGGTGTTCCTGGGCGCGGCCGCGCTGCTGAACCCGCTGTGCCTGGCGCTGGCCCCCGTCGCGGTGATCCCGATGGTGGTCTACCCCTACGGCAAGCGGTTCACGAACTTCCCGCAGGCCATCCTGGGTCTGGCCCAGGCGATGGGCCCGATCGGCGGCTGGCTGGCGATCAGCGGCGAGTGGTCGTGGACGGCGGTCATCCTCGGTCTCGCGGTCGGTGTCTGGATCGGCGGCTTCGACCTGATCTACGCCTGCCAGGACGTCGAGACGGACCGTGAGATCGGCGTGATGTCGGTCCCGGCCCGCTTCGGCATCCCGGGGGCCATCTGGGGCGCGCGGGCCTGTCACACCGTGACCACCGCCCTCTTCGCCTGGTACGGGGTGGTCACGCACGCGGGTGCCTTCTTCTGGCTGGGCCTGCTGATCGTGGCCGCGGCCTTCGTCTACGAGCACACGATCGTCCGCCCCCATGACCTCACCCGTCTGAACAGGGCGTTCTTCCAGGTGAACGGCTTCATCGGGATCGCGCTGTTCGTGTGCGCGCTGCTCGACCTGCTCGTGCGGGGGCTCACCGTCTAGCGCGATCGGTACCGGTCCGGAACATCGCTCCGTTCACCGGTACGCTCAAGATGTGAACGCAGGGAAATCGCAGCGCGCGCCTTGGATCGTGGGGGTGTCCGGGGCATCCGGGACGCCGTACGCGGCTGCTGTGCTGCGGGCGCTGATCGCCGCCGGGGAGAGCGTCGACCTGGTGGTCAGCCGGGCCTCGCGGCTCACGCTGCTCGACGAGACCGGCATCTCCTTCCGGGACGCGCACTGGCGGGACGACCTCACGCAGTGGCTGGCGCGGGGCGCCGACGGCAAGCCGGACAGCTTCGCCGTGGACGTCTCGGACGTGCGGTACTGGAGCGCCGGCGACCTGGCCGCGGGGCCGTCGTCGGGGTCGTATCCCGTCAAGGGCATGCTGATCGTGCCGGCCTCCACCGCCTGTGTCGCCGGTGTGGCGCTCGGGCTGTCGAAGGACCTGCTCCAGCGGGCGGCGAGCGTCACACTGAAGGAGCGCCGGACGCTGGTCGTGGCCGTACGGGAGACCCCCTTGAACGGTCAGACGCTGCGGCACCTGGTGGCTCTGGACGACGCGGGCGCGAGCGTGGTGCCCGCCTCGCCGGCGTTCTACGCGGGGGCGACACACATCCAGGACCTGGTGGACTTCGTCGCCGGGCGCGTCCTCGACGCCGCGGGCGTCCCCCACGATCTCTACCGCCGCTGGAAGGGCGAACTCCGCGGCGGGACCGGCTGACCGGCACGAGCCACTTGCACTCACTCCCAGAACTCTTCAGCGGAAGGCTTTCAATCGCATGGACGCGGTGGACAGGCAGCTCATCCAGGCCCTGAGGGAGAACGGCCGGGCCTCCTACGCGGAGCTGGGGCGCCTCGTCGGCCTGTCGGGCCCCAGCGTCACGGACCGCATCAACCGGCTGGAGGCGGCCGGTGTGATCACCGGCTACCGGGCCACCGTCGACGCGGCCTCGCTCGGTCTCGGGGTCACGGCGCTGATCGGCATCTCGCTGTCCGACGCCGCCGACCACGAGGACGTGGCGCGCCGGCTGAAGGATCTGCCGGAGATCGAGGACTGCTGGTTCATCGCCGGCGACGACTCCTACATGCTCAAGGCGCGCGCGACCGACGTCGACGGCCTGGAGAAGATCATCCGGCGGCTGTCCGGGACCAGGGGCGTCTCCCGCACCCGTACCACCATCGTGCTGTCCACGAAGTGGGAGAACCGGGTCGGGGAGCTTCCCGAAGAGGTCTAGGGATACCGTTGGCGGTGCTGTCGGAGAAAGGTGTTGGCATGGACGTCGGGCTCAAGCGCGAGCTGGAGGAGAAGGTCCGCTCCGGTGAGCGGCTGACCCGCGAGGACGGCATCGCGCTGTACGAGTCGGACGACCTGGCCTGGCTGGGCGGTCTGGCGCACGAGGTGCGGACGCGGAAGAACGGTGACGTCGTCCACTTCAACGTCAACCGGCACCTGAACATGACCAACGTGTGCACGGCCTCCTGTGCGTACTGCTCCTTCCAGCGCAAGCCGGGCGAGAAGGACGCGTACACGATGCGCATCGAGGAGGCAGTCAAGCTCGCCAAGGCGATGGAGTCGGAGAACCTCACCGAGCTGCACATCGTCAACGGGCTGCACCCGAACCTGCCGTGGCGCTACTACCCGCGCTCGCTGCGGGAGCTGAAGGCCGCGCTGCCGAACGTGTCGCTGAAGGCGTTCACGGCCACGGAGATCCATCACTTCGAGACGATCTCGGGGCTGAGCGCCTCCGAGATCCTCGACGAGCTGATCGACGCCGGGCTCGAGTCCCTCACCGGTGGTGGCGCCGAGATCTTCGACTGGGAGGTCCGGCAGCACATCGTGGACCACAGGACCCACTGGGAGGACTGGTCCCGCATCCACCGGCTGGCGCACGAGAAGGGTCTGAAGACCCCGTGCACCATGCTGTACGGCCACATCGAGGAGCCGCGGCACCGTGTGGACCATGTGCTGCGGCTGCGTGAGCTGCAGGACGAGACCGGCGGTTTCCAGGTCTTCATCCCGCTGCGCTACCAGCACGACTTCGTGGACATGAAGGACGGCAAGATCCGCAACCGGCTCCAGGCGCGGACGCAGATGGCGACCGGGGCGGAGGCGCTGAAGACGTTCGCCGTCTCGCGGCTGCTGTTCGACAACGTGCCGCACGTCAAGGTGTTCTGGGTGATGCACGGTGTGCAGACGGCCCAGCTGGCGCTGCAGCACGGTGCGGACGACATGGACGGGTCGGTCGTCGAGTACAAGATCACGCACGATGCGGACAACTTCGGTACGCCGAACAAGCTGACGCGTGAGGATCTGCTGGAGCTGATCCGGGACGCGGGGTTCCGGCCAGTGGAGCGGAACACCCGTTACGAGGTCCTTCGTGAGTACGACGGCCCTGACGCCGCGCGTCGGGAGTCGCCTCAGCCGATGAGGGTTTGAGGCGCAGCAGGCAGTCGTTCGGGCGCGCGTTGTGGGGGGGCTGGTCGCGCCCACGCGGCGGAGCCGCATATGGACCAGGGTCCCGCGCCCCTTACGTGGGTACTCGCGCCGTATGGCTACGAAGGCCCCCGAAGACGCGTACACCGCCGAACCCTTCGTTCCGGATGGTGCCGGTCTCGATGCTCTGCGCAAAGCCGCCGCCGGCTGCCGGGGCTGTCCCCTGCACCGGGATGCCACCCAGACCGTCTTCGGCGCCGGGGATGCGCACGCGCGCGTGATGCTGGTCGGGGAGCAGCCCGGGGATCAGGAGGACCGGCAGGGGAAGCCGTTCGTCGGGCCTGCCGGGAAGCTGCTGGACCGAGCCCTCGCGGAGGCCGGGATCGATCCGGCGGAGGCGTACGTCACCAATGCCGTCAAGCACTTCAAGTTCACCCAGGCCGAACCGCGCAAGCGGCGGATCCACAAGGCGCCGAACCTCAAGGAGATGACGGCGTGCGGGCCGTGGCTCGCCGCCGAGCTGACGGTCGTGGAGCCGGAGCTGATCGTGGTGCTGGGGGCCACCGCGGGCAAGGCGCTGCTCGGATCGTCGTTCCGGGTCACAGAGGTGCGCGGGACGGTGCTGGAGCGGGAGATCCACGGGCGCGGCGAGCGGCTGGTGCCGACCGTGCATCCGTCGTCGGTGCTGCGCGCGGACGACCGGGAGTCGGCGTACCAGGGGCTCGTCTCGGATCTCAAGACGGCGGCTCGCGTCCTGTCGTAATAGATACGATGACGTAATGCCCCTTACCTTCACCTTGGACCCCTCCGTCGACGCCGGTCTGCGCGACGGCATCCTCGATCTGTGGACGGACGTCTCCAACGCCGGCGGGGCCGTCGGCTTCGTGGCGCCGGTGACGCGGGAGACCATCCGGCCGGAGCTGGTGCGGCACTTCGTGGGGATGGCCGAGGGGCGGACCCGGCTGCTGACCGGGCACGACGAGCAGGGACGGGTGGCCGCGACCGCGTTCTTCTCCTTCAACAGCCACCGGCTGATGACGCACTGGGTGTGGCTGTACACGGTGATGGTGCACCCGCGGTACCAGGGCCGGGGTTACGGCCGTGACCTGCTGGCAGCCGCGGCGGACGCGGCGCGCGGCTTTCAGGGCATCGAGGCGATCCGGCTGACCTGCCGGGGCGGTCTCGGCCTGGAGCGGTTCTACGCCTCCTGCGGGTACAAGGAGGTCGGCCGGGTGCCGGGGGCGATCCGGGTGGCGCCGGGGGACGACCGGGACGACATCACCATGCTGCTGCCGCTGCTCTGACGCGCGGCCCCACCCCCTTCCGTGATCGGTACGGGGGCGTGCTTCACTGGAGACTGCCCCTGTTTGGATTCGGAAGAGTGGATTGAGATGCTCCGCTACACGCTGATGCGCCTCGGGATCTTCGTGGGCTGCCTCGTGGTCGTCTGGGGTCTCGTCTACTCCGGCGTCGTGCCGCGCGGCCTCGGCTCGTCCAACGGCATGTGGGTCGTCCTGCTCGCGCTGGTGATCTCCGCGCCCATCAGCTTCGTCGTGCTGCGCGGGGAGCGGGACCGGGCGGCGCAGAAGATCGCTCCCAAGGTCGACCGCATGCGCGCGAACGTGCAGGCGAACCTCAAGGCGAACCAGAGCCAGGAGGACGTCGCCGACGACGCCGCCCGCGCACAGGGCCAGCCGTCGTAAAGCCCCCAGCGCCTGGAGCGCCCCGGTGACCTCGGTCGCCGGGGCGCTTTGCGTTGTATGGGTGGATGTGGTGTCCGGCCTCTCAAAGCAAGGCTTTGAGATTCCCAAAGTTCAAGTGTTAACGTCTTAGGGTGAAGTCAGCAGCCGCGTCCCCTCAGTTCCCGAGCCTTCTGCTCGTGGCGCGCCTGCACGTGGATCTCTGCCGGTGCGCGTCCGGGATCTGTCGCCCCTGACGTCTCGCGACCCCGTCTCGCGACCCCCCGTCCACGTCAGCCCCTACGCGTCCCCAACGGAGCATGTCCGTGTCCTCGAACACGAAGTCCTTCAAGCTGCCCTTCTGGGCCCAGATAGTCGCCGGCCTCGTCCTGGGCGTCCTGCTCGGCTGGATCGCCCGCAGCCAGGACGTGTCCTGGCTGGTGACCACCCTGGAGAAGATCGGCGACACCTTCATCGGCCTGCTGAAGCTCGCCGTCGCCCCGCTCGTCTTCTTCGCGATCCTCGTCTCGATCACCAACCTGCGGAAGGTGAACAACGCGGCGCGCCTGGCGTCCCGCACCCTTCTGTGGTTCATGATCACGTCGCTGATCGCGGTGAGTATCGGCCTGGCCATCGGCCTGCTCACCCACCCCGGCGCCGGCACGGGTCTCACCCCGGCGGACGGCGGCAAGCCCAAGCACACCGGCTCCTGGCTGGACTTCCTCACCGGCATCATCCCGACCGACGTGATCACGCCGTTCACCGAGCTGAACGTGCTGCAGATCGTCTTCATGGCGGCCGTCGCCGGTATCGCCGCGCTCCAGCTCGGTGAGAAGGCCCAGCCGATCCTCACCCTCAGCGAGTCCGTGCTGGAGCTGCTGCAGAAGGCGCTGTGGTGGGTCATCCGGCTCGCCCCGCTCGGCACCGTCGGCCTCATCGGCAACGCCATCGCCACCTACGGCTGGGACCTGATCGGCAAGTACGCCACCTTCACCGCCGACATCTACGTCGGCTGCGCGATCGTCCTCTTCGTCGTCTACCCGACGCTGCTGGCGACCGTCGCCAAGGCCAACCCCCTGCAGTTCTTCAAGGGCGCCTGGCCCGCGATCCAGCTGGCGTTCGTCTCCCGCTCCTCGGTCGGCACCATGCCGGTGACGCAGAAGGTGACCGAGCGGCTCGGCGTGCCGAAGGAGTACGCCTCCTTCGCGGTGCCGTTCGGCGCGACCACCAAGATGGACGGCTGCGCCGCGATCTACCCGGCGATCGCCGCGATCTTCGTCGCGCAGATCTTCGGCATCCAGCTCAACGTGGGCGACTACCTGCTGATCGCGTTCGTCTCCGTGGTCGGCTCCGCCGCCACCGCGGGCCTCACCGGTGCGACGGTCATGCTGACGCTGACCCTGTCCACGCTGGGCCTGCCGATGGAGGGCGTCGGCCTGCTGCTGGCGATCGACCCGATCCTGGACATGATGCGCACCGCCACCAACGTGGCCGGCCAGGCCCTGGTCCCGGTCATCGTCGCGGCCCGGGAGAACCTTTTGGACCGCACGGCCTACGACGCGGTGGGCGGCGCCTCCCCGGTGGACGAGCCGGAGCACCGGCCCGAGCCGGTGACCGCGGCGGCCTGACGCGGCAACACCCCGGGCACAGAGGGCGGCGGGACGATTCCCGCCGCCCTTCGGCATGCCCGGCCCGTACGCTGGTGTGCATGGATTCGGGTGCGGTGAAGGCCAAGCGGATGCCCCGGGCGGTCCGTGAGCGGCAGATGCTGGACGCGGCCGTGCGCATCTTCGGCCGGCGCGGCTACATGGCCGCATCCATGGACGACATCGCCGAACTCGCCGGTGTCTCCAAGCCGTTGGTGTACCTGTACCTGAACTCCAAGGAGGACCTCTTCACGGCCGTCATCCGCCGTGAGGCCGCCGCGCTCACCGAGGCCGTCCGCGCCGCCGTCGACCCGGCCTCGCCCGTCGACCGCCAACTGTGGGACGGGCTGCTGGCGTTCTTCACGCACACCGCGCAGCATCCGGAGGCGTGGGCGGTGCTGCATCTCCAGGCCCGCACGCACGGCGAGCCGTTCGCCGCCGAGGTCGCCGCGCTGCGTGCGGAACTCGTCGCCTTCGTGACCCGGCTGATCCTGGTCGCCGCCCGGGACGCCCACCACGATCCCGACCTGGCCGAGCGTGAGGTCGCCGGGCTGGCCGAGGCCCTGGTCGGCGCCGCCGAGTCCCTCGCCGCCTGGGGCAACGCCACCGACGGCGTCTCGGCCCGGCAGTCGGCGGCGACCCTGATGAACTTCGCCTGGTCGGGCCTCGGCAACCTCATGGCGGGACACCACTGGTCACCCCCGCCGGCGTGAACCGGGGCCCCGTCACATCCGCGTGAGCCGCGGCGTCACTCCCGCCCGCGTGAGCCGAGCGGGACGGCGAGCCCCGTCAGATGCACCTTGTCGCCGCCGCGCAGCGCGAACCGTCCCTCGCCGTCCTGCCCTGCACCCGGTCGTCCGGCCGTCGCGGTGAGCGGCCGGATCGTGGTCATCGGCGCGCCGCTCGACGCCGGCGACCACCACCAGGCCGCCGCCCAGCAGGCGTTGGACGGCTTCACCCGCTCCCTCGGCAAGGAGATCGGCCGGGGCATCACGGTGAACCTGGTCCGGCTCACCGACGCGGCCGCCGCGGAGTCGACCCTGCGCTTCGTGCTGTCACCGAGTTACCGACGGTAAGTCTATGTCACGCAAGAGGGTCCCATCGAGACGAGTCCCTGATGCGCCACCGGATCCGGCGCCGCCACCGGGCACCCCTGCCTGACCGCAGACGCACCAACGGCCGTGTGACCTGAGCAACGTGAGCCCTTGTCACACGATTCCCGACGCTGCACAGCCCCGGCCCCGGACCCCCTCCGAACCCGCACAAGCCCCCCACAGGGGCCCCGTACGATTCCCCTGCCCAACCGCCGGTGACCGTCCGCCGACGACGCCGCCGCCGGTGAACGCCCCGCCGGGCGAGGCACGTACGTCTTGCAGCAGCAGTGCCGCTGCTGCACGCACCAGGAGCCGCCCGTGTCCACGCCGTACCCCACCTCCGCCGACTACGCCGCTCCCCGGGGCCCCGTCCTGGTCGCGCCGGAGACAAAGCGGCTGGGCGGGGCGGTGCGTGAGGCGTACGTCCCGGCCCTCGCCCAGCCCGTCCGCCACGGCTCGCTCGCCGACCTGCCCTTCGACAACGCCGACGCCGCGCCCGACGCGGTGGTGCTCAGCCGCCGCACCCCCTCCGGCCACTGGACCGACGTGACGGCGGCCGCCTTCGCCGCCGAGGTGCAGGCCGTGGCGAAGGGGCTGCTCGCCGAGGGCCTGGTGCCGGGCGACCGCATCGCGATCATGGCGCGCACGACGTACGAGTGGACCCTGCTCGACTTCGCCGCCTGGGCGGCCGGCCTGGTCACCGTTCCGGTCTACCCCACCTCCTCGCCCTTCCAGACCCGCTGGATCCTTCAGGACTCCGGCGCGGTCACCCTGGTCACCGAGACCGTCGCGCAGGCCGCGGCGATCGGCCCCGAGCGGGACCGGCTGCCGGACCTGCGGCATGTGTGGGTCATGGAGAAGGGCCATGTGGAGCAGCTCGCCGAGGTCGGCGCCGCGCACGTGCCCGACCAGGAGGTGGACGTACGGCGCGGAATGCTCGGCCCGGACACCCTCGCCACCCTCATCTACACCTCCGGCACCACCGGCCGCCCCAAGGGCTGCGCGCTCAGCCACGGCAACTTCTTCGCCGAGGTCGACAACGCGATCGAACTCCTCTACCCGGTGTTCCGTGCGAAGAGCGAGGACGAGCCGTCGGTGCTGCTGTTCCTGCCGATGTCGCACGTCTTCGGCCGCATGGTGGCGATCGCCTGCATACGCGGCCGGGTCCGCCTCGGCCACGCCCCCAGCCTGAAGCCGGACGAACTGCTGCCCGACCTGGCGGCCTTCAGGCCCACCTGTCTGCTGACCATCCCCTACATGCTGGAGAAGGTCTTCAACTCCGCCCGCGCCAAGGCCGAGTCGGGCGGCAAGCTGTCCGCCTTCGACCGGGCGGTGGCGGTGGCCCGGCGCTACGGCGAGGCGGTCGAGGACCGTCAGACGGGCAACGGCAGCGGCCCGACGACGGCGCTGAAGGCGGCGCGCGCGCTGTACGACCCGCTGGTCTACCGCAAGATCCGGCAGGCGATGGGCGGCCGCGTGCGGTACGCGATCTGCGGTGGCTCCCCGCTCGGGCAGCACCTCGCCGCCTTTTACGCGGGCGCCGGCATCGAGATCTTCGAGGGCTACGGACTGACCGAGACGACCGGCGCGACGACGGTGACGCCGCCGCTCAAGCCGCGCCTGGGCACGGTCGGCTGGCCCCTGCCGGGCACCCGCGTCCGGATCGCCGCCGACGGCGAGATCCTGGTCGCCGGCGACCATGTGCTGCGCGGCTACTGGGACCCGGCGGCCGGTGGCGTGGTCCCGGCCGCACAGGACGGCTGGCTGGCCACCGGCGACCTCGGCGAACTGGACGACGAGGGGTACCTGACGATCACCGGCCGCAAGAAGGAGCTGCTGATCACGGCCGGCGGCAAGAGCGTGGCCCCGGCACCTCTGGAGAACTGGCTGCGCGCCCACCCGCTGATCTCCCAGGTCATGCTGGTCGGCGACGGCCGGCCCTACGTCTCGGCCCTGATCACCCTCGACATGGACGGCGTCAGCCACTGGCGCCGGATGAACGGCAAGCACCCGGTCCCGGCCGAACTCCTCATCGGCGACGGCGAGCTGTACGCCCTCCTGCAACGCGCGCTCGACGAGGCCAACCGGATGGTCTCCCGCCCCGAGTCCATCCGCCGCTTCGCCGTCCTGCCGGTGGACTTCACGGAGGAGGCCGGCCACCTCACCCCGTCGATGAAACTGCGCCGCGAGACGATCCTGAGCGAGTTCGCGGACGTGGTGGAGGACCTGTACGCCGAGCGCGGGTGAGCGGCTTCCCGGGCGGCCGGGACCCTTGCCCGCCCCCGCCCGTCCCCGCACAGTGATCCCATGGACCAGGCACAGGCGCGGCAGTGGCTCGCCACCGCCGTCGAGGAGGCGCGGGCCGGGCTCGCCGAGGGCGGTGTCCCGATCGGGGCCGCGCTCTACGGCCCGGACGGCACCCTGCTCGGCCGCGGGCACAACCGGCGCGTGCAGGACGGCGACCCCTCGCTGCACGCGGAGACGGCGGCGTTCCGGGCCGCGGGACGGCAGCGGTCGTATCGCGGGACGACGATGGTGACGACCCTCTCCCCCTGCTGGTACTGCTCGGGGCTGGTCCGGCAGTTCTCCATCCCGCGGGTGGTGATCGGCGAGGCGACCACCTTCCACGGCGGCCACGACTGGCTCGCCGAGCACGGGGTGGACATCGTCGTCCTGGACGATCCCGGGTGCGTCGCGCTGATGCGGGACTTCGTCCGGGACCACCCCGCGCTGTGGAACGAGGACATCGGCGCCTGAGCCGGGTCAGTTCCCGCTCTCCGCCCAGGCCGCCAGCCGCTCGAAACGGTCGCGCCAGCGTCGTTCCGAGTCCTGCTCGCCCTCGAACTCGTGGGTGAAGCGGACGGTGCAGGCCGCCTCGCCGTCGCGTTCCAGATGGAAGCGCAGCCGGCCGCCGTCCTGAAGGGTGTACTCGGCGACCCGGTCCACGTCCCATGCGGTGACCTGCCCGCTGCCCAGGTCCCGCAGGGCGACCGCGCCGCCGAGCCGGGGTTCGAGGACGTCGGCGGGGGTGTACCAGGCGGCGAGCCCCTCGGGGGTCGCCACCGCCGGCCAGACGTCCTCCATGCGTTTGGGGAGCCGCACGAGGAAGTGGAGTATGTGCGTGTTCCCGTGGGTCTGACTGGTGCCCTGTGCGATGGAACCGCTCATGACACCAGTGTCCGCGACCGGCGGCGGTGGAGGCGAGTGAAGACTCAGACGCCGGCGTAGGAGTGCTTGCCGGTGACGAAGAGGTTCACGCCGTAGTAGTTGAACAGCCAGCACGCGAAGGCGAGCAGCGCCAGGTAGGCGGCCTTGCGGCCCTTCCAGCCGGCGGTGGCGCGGGCGTGCAGGTAGCAGGCGTAGGCGACCCAGGTGATGAAGGACCAGGTCTCCTTCGGGTCCCAGCCCCAGTAGCGGCCCCAGGCGTCACCGGCCCAGATGGCGCCCGCGATGATCGTGAACGTCCACAGCGGGAAGACGGCCGCGTTGATCCGGTAGGAGAACTTGTCCAGCGAGGCCGACGACGGCATGCGCTCCAGCACCGAGCGGGCGAAGGTGCCGGGCTTGCCGCCGGTCGCGAGCTTGCTCTCGTAGGAGTCCTTGAACAGGTACATGATCGTCGCGACCGCGCCGACGTAGAAGGTCGCACCGCAGAAGATCGCGGTGGAGACGTGAATGTAGAGCCAGTACGAGTGCAGCGCGGGCACCAGCTGGTCGCTCGCCGTGTACAGCACGGTGACGGCCAGACCCAGGTCGAGCAGGACCGTGGTGATCAGGAACAGGCCGAGCCAGCGGACGTTCTTCTTCAGCGCCAGCAGGCCGAGGTACACGCCGACCGCGACGGTGGAGAAGGTGATGTTGAACTCGTACATGTTGCCCCACGGCGCCCGCTGCACCGACAGCGCGCGCGTGAGGACCCCGGCGATCTCCACCAGGAAGGCGAGCACGGTCAGGGAGATCGCGATCCGGCCGTACAGGTCGCCCTGCGCGTCCCCGCCGTGCGCGCCGGGCCCGTCGGGGACGTCGCGGGAGCCCGCGGCGGACCGCACGGTGACCTTGGGGCGCTCCAGTACGGCGGTGCCGCCGGCCGTCTTGACGGTGACGGCCGGGGCCGTCGCCGCCTTCGGCTCGGCGGTGAGCGCGGCCGCCGTGCGGGCGACCTTGCTGCGGCTGCCGAAGAGCCACTCGGCGATGTAGGCGAAGAAGGCCAGGGTGTAGACGGCCATCGCGGAGTAGACCAGCACATTGCTGATGTTCGCGAGGTGTTCGTTGGTGGCGGCGGCGAGGGTCACTTCTTCTCAGCCCCTTCGGCGGGTACGGAGACTTCTGAGGGGTCGGCTGCGGGGCCGGGTTCGGGCTCGGGGGCGCCTGGTGCCTGGTCGTAGAGGATTCCGGCGAGCCGGCCGAGTTCCTCGGGCACCTTCGCGGACTCGCTGCGGCCGAGCCCGGCCATCTCGACGACCGTGACGCCGTCGGCGCCCTCGACCGCACGCACCCACACGCGGCGGCGCTGGATGAACAGGGACGCGGCGAGGCCGAAGATCGCGGCGATGGCACCGCCGAGGGCCCAGCCGCTCGCGGGCTGCCGGGTGACCTGGAAGCCCGCCCACTCCTTGACGCCGTCGAAGGTGATCGAGCCCGCGCCGTTCGGGAGCTGCATGGTCTGCCCGACCTTCAGGCGCTCGGCGAGCGGGTCGCCGTTCGCCTTCTTGAACTGCTTCAGGTGCTCGCTGTCGAGCTGGTACACGCTCTGCGGGATGCCCGCGTCGACACCGAGGTCGCCGTGGTAGGCGTTCAGCGCCAGCCGGGGGTTCAGCAGCGCCGGGAACTGGGAGAGCATCGTGCCCTGGCCCTCACCGGCGAAGGTCGGGATGAAGACGGCCTGGAAACCGAGCTGGTCCTTGCGTCCCTGCGCGTTGCGGTAGCCGTCCATCACCTTGATCGCGCCGGAGGACGTGACGTTGCCGTCCTGCGGCAGCAGCGGCACCGCGTCCTTCATGACGACGTTGCCCTTGCCGTCGCGAACGGTGACGACGGGCGCGTACCCGTGGCTGACGAGGTAGACCTTGGAGTCGCCGATCCGAAGCGGCTCGTTCACCTTGACGGTGGTCTTCTTGTCCTTGCCGTAGGCGCCGACGCTGTAGGTGAGGTGCGCCTCGTAGGTGCGTGGCGTGCCCCGGTTGGGCCCGGTGACCTCGTACGTCCCCCTGAAGTCCTGCAGCTTGAAGCTGAACGGGTCCAGGTCGTCCGGCGTGAAGAGGCTGCCGGACTTGAAGTCGTCGTACTGGGTGAGCGTGTTGGAGAAGCCGCCGCCCTCGATGATGAGCTTGTCGCCCTCGGACTTGAACAGCTGGCCCGCGGCGAACGCCACCAGCATCACGATCAGCGCGATGTGGAAGGCCAGGTTGCCCACCTCGCGCAGATAGCCCTTCTCGGCGGCTACGGCGTCCCCGGCGACGTGGGCGCGGAAGCGGTGCTTCTTCAGCAGCGCCAGCGCGGCCTCATGGACCTGCTCGGGGGTGGCTCCGGTGCGCCAGGTGGTGTGCGCGGGCAGCCGGGTCAGCCGCTTGGGCGCGGCCGGCGGGCGGCCGCGCAGCTGGCCGACGAACTGCCAGGTGCGCGGGACGATGCAGCCGATGAGGGAGACGAACAGCAGGATGTAGATCGCGGAGAACCACACCGAGCTGTAGACGTGGAACAGGCCGAGCTTGTCGTAGACCGGCGCCAGCGTGGAGTGGTTGCGGCGGAACAGCTCGACCTTGGTGGCGTCGATGCCGGTCTGCGGGATGAGGGAGCCGGGGATGGCGCCCAGCGACAGCAGCAGGAGCAGCAGCAGCGCGACCCGCATGGAGGTGAGCTGGCGCCAGAACCAGCGGGCCCAGCCGATGACGCCGAGCGCCGGAGGGCCGGACGGTTCCTCGCGGGGTGCGGTGGAGAGCTGGGAGCCGGCCGCTCCCAGCTCCTCGGCGTCGGACGGGGTCGGGTCGGACCCGTACTTCGAGGTAGTGCTCATCGAGTCAGATCCCCACAGTGAAGCCGTCGGACCAGGTCTGCATGTCCTGCACGATGCGGTCCCAGGCGCCGGTCAGCAGCAGCAGACCGGTCGCGATCATCATGGTTCCGCCGATGCGCATCACCCAGACATAGTGGCGCTTGATCCAGCCGAAGGCGCCGAGCGCCTTGCGGAAGGCGACCGCGGTGAGCACGAACGGCACGCCGAGGCCGAGGCAGTAGGCGACGGTCAGCAGGGCGCCGCGGCCCGCGCTCGCCTGGTCCATGGCCAGTCCCTGCACGGCGGCGAGGGTCGGGCCGATGCACGGGGTCCAGCCGATGCCGAACAGTGCGCCCAGTACGGGCGCGCCGATCAGTCCGGCCACCGGCCGGGTGTGGAAGCGGAACTCGCGCTGGGTCAGCCACGGCATCAGGCCCATGAAGAAGCCGCCCATGAGGATCATGACGACGCCGAGGACCTTGCTCAGGACGTCCTTGTGCTCCTGGACGTTCTGGCCGAAGTAGCCGAAGAAGGCGCCGGTGGAGACGTAGACGGCGGTGAAGCCGAGGACGAACAGGGAGGCGCCGGCGACCATCCGGCCGCGACGGGCGTCGGCCAGGTCGGTGCCGCTGACCCCGGTGACATAGGACAGGTAGCCGGGGACGAGCGGCAGCACACAGGGCGAGAAGAAGGAGACGAGCCCGCCGAGCAGGGCGATGGGCAGGGCCGCCAGCAGGGCTCCGTTGAGCACCGTGCCGTTGGGGTCGGCGACCGTCGCGGCGGCGAGGGCGGTGACTTCGCTCACGTCACTTCTCCGCCAGAACCGGCTTGATCATCGACCGCAGCTTGTCCTCCGACAGGGGCTGCAGCGTGCGGGCCGCGATCTTCCCCTTGCGGTCGATGACGAGCGTGGACGGAATGGACTGCGGGTTGAGGGTGCCCTTCTTGAAGCGGAGCATCAGCTTGCCCGTCGGGTCGTACAGGCTCGGGTAGCTGATGCCGAACTCCTTGTCGAAGGCCTGGGCCGGGCCGGTGGAGGTGTCGCGCGTGTTGATGCCGACGAACTGCACGCCCTGGCCCTTGAGCTCCTGGTACACCTTCTCGAAGCCGGGCGCCTCGGCGCGGCAGGGCGGGCACCAGGAGCCCCACACGTTGATGACGACGACCTTGCCCTGGTAGGCGGCGACGTCGAGCTGCTTGCCGTCGACGGTCTCGCCGGACAGGTCGGGGGCGTCGGCCCGCTTGCCCTGGTCGGCGGTGGCGATGCCGTTCTTGCCCATGACGAAGTTGGTGTCGCCACCCCCGCCGGAGGTGCCGCCGGAGCTGCAGGCGGACAGGGTCAGCGCGGCCGCCGCGGCCGTCGCGGCGAACACGGCGGCGCGGCTACGGGCGGCCCGGGTGCGGGACGAGCGCTGGGGGGCGCGGCTGGCGGCACTCATGTGAAAAGTTTCGCATGTCCGTTGCGGGGATCTTGGGCACCCCCCTTGCGGGCGGAAACCCGCATTTCAGGCGGCGTTTCGTAGGCCGCTCAGGCGGCCGTGAACTGCTTCCAGCCGCCGGCCGGGCGCTGCCCGACCTCGAGAGTGCGCAGCTTGGCGAGCACCTCGGGCTTCTGTACGTCCATCCAGTCCACGAACTGCTTGAAGGAGACCATGCGCACATCGGCGCCCTTCTCCTTCTCCCGGGCGATGTGCTTGAACGCCTCCTCGACGGCGTCCATGTAGATGCCGCCGTTCCAGTGCTCGAAGTGGTTGCCTACGAAGAACGGCGCCCGGTTTGTCTCGTATGCCCGCTGGAAGCCGGATATGTACGCCTGGGCGGACTGCTGCCGCCAGCCCGGGTAGTTGTGGGGCGGAGCCTTCGTGGAGTTGACGGACTGGTTGGCCAGCATGTTGTAGTCCATCGACAGCACCTCGAAGCGGCGGCCGGGGAAAGGTATCTGCTGGAGCGGAAGGTCCCAGATGCCCTGCTTCTTGTCCGGCCACATCTGGCGGCCGCCCGGCGAGGAGGCGTCGTAGCGCCAGCCCAGCGCCCGCGCGGTCGGCAGCAGGTTGCTCTGGCCCAGCAGACAGGGCGTACGTCCGCCGACCAGCTCCTTGTCGTAGTCGAACGGCAGCGGCAGCAGGTCGCTCCAGCCGGTGTTGGTCTTCCACTGCTTCACGAACGACTTCGCCTGGTCGATCTCGCTGCGCCACTGCTGCGACGTCCAGTTGGCGACGGTGCCGTGCCCCGAGCAGAAGTGGCCGTTGAAGTGGGTGCCTATCTCATGGCCCTCGAGCCAGGCGCGGCGGACGTTCTCCAGCGTGGAGCGGATGTGCGCGTCGGTGAGGTAGCCGATGTCGGACGCGCCGCGCCGGTTGTTCGGCGGGTCGTACAGGCGCTTCTTCGACTCGGGCAGCAGATACAGCCCCGACAGGAAGAAGGTCATGCTCGCCCCGTGCTCCTTGGCGAGGTCCAAAAAGCGCGGGAAGAGGCCGTTGCCGACCTCGCCGGCCCCGTCCCAGGAGAAGATGACGAACTGCGGCGGCTCCTGCCCCGGCTCCAGCGGCTGCGGCGCGTCCGGCTGGTGCGGCTGCTTGCCGCTGTACGCCGTCGAGCCGTCCCCTATCGGGCGGGCGGCGGTCGTGGGGGTGCCGGAGGGGTCCTTCCCGGAACCGTCGCCGCCGCCCGAGCCGGCCCCGTGGCCCGACCCGCCCGACGAGGTGCCGCAGCCCGCGAGTGAGGCGGCCGCCGCGGCGCCCGCGCCCAGGCCGAGCATTCCCCTGCGGGAGAAGGTGCGCATGAGTTCCCCGATTCGTCACGTCCTTGGGTGGTCACCCAGTCAGAGGGCGCGACGAACCGGGGGGTTCCGCGAGCACGTATGCGTTACGCCACGAACGTAACAAAACTGCGCCAAGTGACTGGCCGTCAGGTGCGGGGCGGCGTCCTGAGCCGGCTGCCCTGACGGCGCCGTGTCACGCTCCGAACGCCTTGCCCTGGCCCTTCACCGGCTTGGCGCCGGCCAGCAGATGGGCCGGGACCAGGTCGCGGGCCGGCTCGGCGTAGCCGACGGAGACGATCCGGTCGCCCTGGTACGTGAACGTCGTCAGCGAGGCGAGCGTGCACTGCCGCTTGCGCGGGTCGTGCCACAGCCGGCGCCGCTCGACGTAACTGCGCACGATCCAGATCGGCAGCTGATGGCTGACGAGCACCGCCTCGTGCCCGCGCGCGGCGTCCTTCGCGGAGTTCAGCGCGCCCATCATCCGCACCACCTGGTCGACGTACGGCTCGCCCCAGGACGGCCGGAACGGGTTGAACAGGTGCTTCCAGTTGTCCGGCTTGCGCAGCGCGCCGTCGCCCACGCCGAACGTCTTGCCCTGGAAGACGTTCTCGGCCTCGATCAGCCGCTCGTCGGTGGCGAGGTCCAGCCCGTGCGCCTTGGCGATCGGCGTGGCCGTCTCCTGCGCCCGCTCCAGCGGCGACGCGCACACGTGGGTGACGTCCCGGGAGGAGAGGTGGTCGGCGACCCGCTCGGCCATCTTCCGGCCCAGCTCGGACAGGTGGTACCCGGGCAGCCGGCCGTAGAGGATGCCGTCCGGGTTGGCGACCTCGCCGTGCCGCATCAGATGGATGACGGTGATGTCCTTGCTGCTGTCGCTCACGCGGTGGCCTCCGCCGCGGCTCGGGCCGCCGCCGGGAGGGCGTCGGCGATCTTCTGGATGGCGCGCTCGTCGTGCGCGGTGGACACGAACCACGACTCGAAGGACGACGGCGGCAGATACACGCCGTTCTCCAGCAGGGCGTGGAAGAAGGCGGTGAAGCGGAACGACTCCTGCTTCTTCGCCTCCTCGTAGTTCCGGACCTCCCGGTCCGTGAAGAACACGGAGAACATGTTGGAGGCGGTCTGCAGCCGGTGCGCGACGCCCTCCTTGGCCAGCGCCTCGGTGACGAGGGTCCGGATCTGCTCCGACACGGCGTTCACCCGGTCGTAGGCGGCGGCGTCGAGGAGGCGCAGCTGGGCGAGTCCGGCGGCGGTGGCCACGGGGTTCCCGGAGAGGGTTCCGGCCTGGTAGACGGGACCGGCCGGGGCGAGGTGGGCCATGACGTCGGCGCGCCCGCCGAACGCGGCGGCCGGGAAGCCACCGCCCATGACCTTGCCGAACGTCATGAGGTCGGGGCGGACCCCGTCGATGCCGTACCAGCCGGCGCGGCTGGTACGGAAGCCCGTCATGACCTCGTCGGAGATGTACAGCGCGCCGTTCTTCTGGCACGCGTCCTTCAGCCCCTGGTTGAACCCGGGCTGCGGCGGCACGACACCCATGTTGCCGGGCGACGCCTCGGTGATCACACAGGCGATCTCGCCGGGGTGCCGGTGGAAGGCCTCCTGCACGGCCTCCAGGTCGTTGTACGGCAGCACGATCGTGTCGGCCGCCTGCGCACCGGTGACACCCGGGGTGTCCGGCAGCGCGAAGGTCGCCACGCCGGAGCCGGCGGAGGCCAGGAGGGAGTCGACGTGCCCGTGGTAGCACCCGGCGAACTTGATCACCTTGGAGCGCCGGGTGAACCCGCGCGCGAGCCGGATGGCCGACATCGTCGCCTCGGTGCCGCTGGAGACGAGCCGCACCTGCTCGACGGGCTCGACCCGGGCGACGATCTCCTCGGCGAGCGCGACCTCGCCCTCACCGGGCGTACCGAAGGACGTACCGCGGGCGACGGCCTCCTGCACGGCGGCGAGCACCTCGGGGTGCGCGTGCCCGAGGATCATGGGGCCCCAGGAGCAGACGAGGTCGACGTACTCGCGTCCGTCGGCGTCGGTGAGGTACGGGCCCTTGCCGGACACCATGAACCGGGGCGTGCCGCCGACGGCGCGGAAGGCCCGCACCGGCGAGTTCACGCCACCCGGCGTGACGACCGCCGCACGGTCGAACAGTGCCTGGGAGGCAGGCGCTTCGTAGGGATAGGGCAGTTCGCTCATGACGTGCGGCTTCTCCGACCTCTTCCGGGACCAGCTCCGGCTGTGCTGCCGGGTGACCTCCTCAGGGTAGGCCGACCCCGCCGATACGAGAGATCCGCACCCCGCCCATCTGAGAAACTGGTCCTCGCATACGTATGGACATGACGAAAGGGCGTGCCGGGGCTTTTCGACATAACCTGCGGACAGCTGTTCCAGCGCACGTTTCGGCGTGTGACCGTGGGGGAGGTCACTGACACGATGATCGGGTTGCGCGGCCCCGGGCACGCAGCCTAGAAAAGCAGTCGGGTGGAGATATGCATCGCGGTGGCGGACTGGGCGAGGGGACCGATGACCTGGGTCCTCGACGTGCCCGGCGGGGAAGGCACCGGCGCGACGCGGAGGCAGCGAACGACGCACGTCAGCAGGCACACGGTGAATTGAACGAGCCCGAGCGGCCGGTCGGCCCGGAGCGGCTGGACCGGCTGGACCCACTGAACCGGGTGAGCCGGGTGGACCGCCCCGGGGCGGGGAGCAGGAATGGTGGTCGGGTGGGGGTGACGTACAAGTACTTCGGCGCGCCGGACGGTGCGACGGCGGCCCGCGTCCCGATCTCGATGCGCCCCGAGGAACTCGGCGGCGACGAGCTCGGTATGAACGGCATGTTCACCAAGATCAAGCCGGAGACGATGGCCGCGATGGTCCTGACGGGCATCGAAGGCGTCCCCCTGCACAAGGTGCCGCCCCTGGAACTGGTCGTCCTGCACCCCGACTACGCGGTCGTGAAACTCCCCATGACGGCCGTCGACCCCCTCCGCGACATCGGCGAGGAAGCGGTCGGCGCGGCGGCGTTCATCTGGTCCACGGTCCCGGACCGTGGCGGCCCGCGGGACGCGTTCAATGTGTACCAGCTGCTGCACGAGTGGCAGGACTTCTCGCATCGGCTGCATGAGGCGGGGCATCAGCCGTACTGCCTTGTGTGGCCGTGAGCTGGGGTTCCTTGCGGGTCGGGCGGGACTTTCGGGTCCCGCTCTCGTCGTGTGCCGGGAGGGGCCGGCAGGCGGCCAGGCACATTCAAGGGAACCTGGCGCCTTGAACGGGTGCGCTCCGGCTTCGTACGCGCAGGCCGTCCCTTCACCTCGTTCGTCCTAGGGTGGAGATCGCCACGCCAACGGATGGGGGAACGATGCATTCACCGGACAGGGCGCTCGTGCTCGGCCCGGGCGGGCCCGTCGGTACCGCCTGGATGGGCGGACTTGCCCACGGCCTGCGCGGCCTGGGCGTCGACCTGGGCGCGGCGGATCTGGTCGTCGGCACCTCGGCCGGCGCGATCGTGGGCGCCGCGCTGGCCACCGGCCAGGACCTCGCGCACTTCGCCGACCCCGCCGGCAGCGGCGGCGGTCCCCGGCCGCCGCAGGCCGATCCGCAGCGCATGGGCGAGGTCTTCGCGGTCCTCGGTGCCGGCCTGCCACCGCAGGAGGCCCGTCAGCGGGTCGGGCGGATCGCCCTCGACGCGGTCGATCCGGAGGCCGAGCGGGCCTTGGTCGCGGTGCGACGTCGGCTCGTCGGCACGGACGCCTGGCCGGCTGAGCGTCGCCTGCTCATCCCTGCCGTGGAGGCGGGAAGCGGCGAGCCGGTGGTCTGGGACCGCGACAGCGGGATCCCGCTGTCGGCTGCTGCCGCGGCCTCCAGCGCGTTCCCGGGCGCGGCGCCTCCCGTCTCGATCGGCGGGCGCCACTACATCGACGGCGCGCTGCGGGCAGGCACCAACGTGGACCTCGCGGCCGGTGCACGTACGGTGGTCGTCGTGGAGCCGATGGCGCGTCAGGCTCCCGGGCAGGAAGCGCCGGCCGCGCTGGGCGCGGAGACGGTGGTGTCGCTGTTCCCGGACGAGGCATCGGCGGCGGCGCTCGGCACGGACCCGTCGGACACGTCGGCGTGGGTGCCCGCGTTCCAGGCGGGGCAGCTGCAAGCCGCTGCCGCGCGGAAGCAACTGGCCGGCTCCTGGGCGCCGGTCGGGCGCGAAAGCTGGGCATGAACGGGCTTCAGCCATCGGCTGCGAGAGGCGGGGCACCAGCCGTACTGCCTTGTGTGCCGTGAGCTGCGGATTCTCAGGCTCTGCCGGTGCGCGGGAGGGGCGGCGACGGGCGAGGACCGGGACGTGAGGGAAGGCCCGCTGCTCCGTCGGCGTCCCGACGCCGGCGCGGGATGACGGGGCCGCCGCTCCCGGCCTCCTCCGCGCGGCCGGCTTCGTCGGCGGCGGCGTACCGTTGAAGTACCGAGGGCATCGCGCACTTCGGCCGCCGAGCCGAGTCGTCCCCGGCGAGAGACGAACCCCGAGCCGCCACAGCAGTCGGCGCGGAGGCGGGTCGGCATCATGTCCGTCGCGGTCGAAGGAACCTCACACACGCTCGTCATGGCCGTACCGCGTGCCCGTGCCGGCCTGCGCCCCTGTCGGGAGGAGGCGTGATGACCCTGTCCCGGCTGGACATCCACCGGCGCGACCAAGGAGAGGGCGCGTTCGTCACGCTCGCCGGTGAGATCGGCCCGGCCACGGCGCCGCTGCTGCGTGCCGCCTTGGAGCAGTGTCTGCGCGACGGCGTCACCCTCATCGACGTCGACCTGGTCACGGTCGGCTCTTGTGATGCCAAGGGCCTGGATGTCTTCTTGTCGGCGTCGCGGCGCGCCAGCCGGGTGCACGCCACGCTGCGTCTGCACCACCCCTGCGCGCAGCTCACCCGGCTTCTCGCCGCCACCGGATCCGCCTCTTCGGGCCTCGGCCTCCTCGAACCGGTCTCCCCGGCGCCGTCGACGGGCAGGGCGAGGACGCCCGCGGAGTCCGCTCGCGGTCCGGCTCTCGAGGGAATCCGGCTGCGCCGGCTGACTCGTTGGCAGGCCGAGGGGATGGCGCAGGACATCGCTGACCTGGCCACGGCGTCCGTCGCGGGCACCGCAGGCGAGGCGTACCACGAACGGCGCGACCTCCTGCGCCGTCTGGCCGTCAGCGCCCGGCGCCCCGGCTTCGCGCTGCTGGTCGCCGAGACCACCGTGCTGGTCGGCTGCGCCTATGGCTTCCCGGTGTCTTCGGGCGGCCCGGAACGACAAGAAGGCGACGGAGCGCTGCCTCAGTACATCGAGCGGCTCACGTCCTGCGCCGAGTTCGTCGTCCTCACTCAGTTCGTGGCGCATCCGCACCCTCAGCGCCGTGACATCGCCCGCCGTCTGCAGCGGCATCTGCTCACCGACCGGCACTCCTCGCTCGGAGTCGCCCTGCTCCACCCGGCCGACCTGGCCGGCCAAGCCACCTTCGCCTCCTGGGGCTGGCAGAACATGGGAGAGATCGTCGGGCTGCCGGGGCCGATCGCCCCCTGCGTGATGACCCTGCCTCGGGAGGAACCGGTCCCGGCAGGCCGGTGACCGGGACATCCGCCGCCCCGGATGCCGCGCAGGGGCCGTGGTCCGCACGGCACCGGAGCAGGCCGTACGGGGGATTTCCCGAGGTCCTCGTCTCCGCGCCGCCCGCCACGGCCGGGAGTACGCTGACATGTACCGAGAGCGTGGGCGCACGATCAGGGCGGCGCCGTTCCCGGTGAGTGGCAGACGCGGGCAGCCGCAGGCCGTCCGGGACGGGACGGGATCGCACGATGGACGCCATCACAGGGCCCGGCGAAGCCACGTCACCCGGTGACGCCGACACCTACCGGATGCCCCTGCCCCGGTTGAGTCTCACGCCGGACGTCAGCCACGGCCCGTTGGACGGAGCCTGGTGGCCGCGCTGCAATGCGCTGGAACTGGAACTGCCCCCGCTCGTCGGCTCACTGGACCCATCCGTCGGCACTGTCACCCGGGTCACCGTGGACACTGCTTCCTGGCCCGACGCCCCGCAGACGGTGATGGCGCCCGGTCATGTGATCGAGGTGGTCCGGACCGACCTCGCTGCCGAAGCGCATGCCATCACCCTGGACTGCGGCACGGTGGGTCGCTGGGAACTGCTGGTGATCCCGCCCGACGAACCGGCCGGAGCGGCCACCCGGCTGCTCACCGACGCCGCGGACCCCGAGAACCGGCTGTCGGCCCCCCGCATCCTGGCACTCGCCGAGAACGGCCTCGGCGGCGAGGCCGCATGGGAGTCGGAGGGAGGTCGCGGACCCGAGTGAGGGCCTGACGTCTTCGGGCCCAGGTGACCGGCCGGCCGCTCCGGTCGTAGACGTCCCCGGTGGAGCCATGGCACGAGCAACCTCTTCATCGTCCCCCGCCGCAACCGCCGCGTGCGAACCATGGAGGGCGGGACGGTGACGCACGGACGGCGCGGGGACCGCGCCGAGAGCTTCGGGGAAGCGCTGCTCGGCGCGGTCCTCGACCGCGCGCACGAGCTGCCTCCCCATCTGATCGGGCCGCTGGTCGCCGACGTGGTGGAGCGGTTGGGAGGCCGCAGTCCGCAGGTACTGCTGCAGGACTACGGCCAGCTGCTGCTCGTACCTCTGCCCGGCGACGGCCTCGCGGGCGGGGAATCGCAGGTGATCGACGACTCCGCCGCGGGCCGCTGCTTTCTCGACGCGGTCCCCGTCGAGGTGCCCGAGGACGACGGCGTACGGATCCATCTGCCGCTGCTGGACGGCGGTGACCAGGTAGGGGTCATGGCGGTGACGCTGGACGGCGTCGACGACCACGACCGCCGTCTGCTGCACCGGATCTCCGGCCTGGTGGCCGACCTGCTGGTGACCAAGCACGGCTACTCCGACCTGTTCTTCCGGGTCCGGCGCGACGAGGCGATGACCGTCGCCGCGGAGATCCAGTGGTCCCTGCTGCCACCGCTGGCGATGATCATGCCCCGGGTCGCCGTGGCCGGGATCCTGGAACCCGCCTACGACGTGGCCGGCGACAGCTTCGACTACGCCCTCAACGACGACATCCTCCACGTGGTCATGATCGACGCCATGGGTCACGGACTGAACGCGGCCACGATGGCCACCGTGGCCATCGGCGCCTACCGCCACGCCCGCCGCCAGGACATCGGGCTGTCGGAGATCTACGACTTCATGGACCGGGCCGTGGCCAGACAGTTCGGTCCCGAGCACTTCGTCACCGCGCAGATGATGCAGCTGGACACGATGACGGGGCGGGTGCAGTGGGTCAACGCCGGGCACCCGCCGCCCATCCTGGTCCGCGACCACCGCGTCGCGCAGCGCCTGGTCGCCCCGACGACGCTCCCCGTCGGCCTGGGTGGTTCGGTGCCCCGGATCAGTGAGCTGGGGCTGGCGCGCGGGGACCGCGTCCTCTGCTTCACCGACGGACTGATCGAGGAGCACAACAGCCGTGGGGAGGAGTTCGGGGAGGACCAGCTGATCGACTGTGTGAACCATCTGGAGCGGACCGGCCGCGGCATCCGGGCGGTGACGCGTGCCCTGTCCCACACGCTCAAGCGGGCGCGGGGCGGACAGACCAGCGACGACGCGACGCTGCTCATGGTGGAATGGCGCGGCTGACCTCCCCCCGCGCCGCCCGCACCGTTGTGCCGGTTGTGCCCCGGCGCCCGTCAGCCCGACGGGCCGTGCCCGCTCCCGGTATCGATGAGGATCTGTTCCGCCTGGCTGGCGTTGTCCGCCCGGACCGCCTGGGCCATCGCGGCGCGGGCGGCGTCCGGTGTCGCGTCCGGCGGGACCACCAGCAGCGAGAAGATGTCCCGGTCGCCCCGGGTGATCAGGACCGTGTCGTCACCGTCCGGGAAGGAATCGATGTGCACCACCTGGTCGTCCACGACGATACGCGTCGGGAGACCTTCCCAGGCTGCGGTGTCCAGTCCCACGCGGGTCACGGGGCCGACATGTGCGACGAGTGCGCTCAGCAGCGCGGGCAGCTCGGCACCGATGTTGCGCGAGCGCGGCCACCACGCACCGTCGAGGAGACCTTCGCGTGATGCGGTGGTCTCCAGCCGGAGAAGCGCACACCCCGGCCCCACGGCCTCGTGGACACCGCTGGGCAGACGTCGGGGAACCGGTGGTGAATCCGAGCCGCTCATGAAGACCACCCGTCCTGAGAGCAGGTGCGACAACGGGACCGCTTCGCACCTGCCACGCTACTCCTGATGCCACGCGCGACAGCGCCTGAACGGAAGCCCTCCGCCCTCGCCCCGGTGGCCGCCGGCTGCGGTGCTCGGACCCGTGCCCGCGCCGGTGCCGAACAGCTGCCGCCCTCACACCCGGCCGGGCTCCAGCAGCTCCAGTGCTTCCTCCCAGCGGAAGGCGAAGGCGCCTCCCCCGGCCTCGGATCCCCCGGGCGGCTCGTGGCCGCCGATGCGGACGCCCATCTCCCGTAGCCGTTCCAGGCTCTTCCGGTAGGCGGGGTGGGCGGCCTGGGCCGCGTTCAGGCAGGGCAGGACGGCGATGGGGGTGCCCATGCCGTACGCCTCGCACAGGATGCCCAGGGCGAGGGTGTCGGAGATGCCCGCGGCCCACTTGTTGATCGTGTTGAAGGTCGCCGGGGCGACGGCGATCGCGTCCGCCGGAGGCAGCGGGCGGGGATCACCCGGGCGACGCCAGGCCGAACGGATCGGGTAACCGGTCTGCGCCTCGACCGCTTCGGCGTCGATGAAACCGAGGCCCTGCGGGGTGGCGACCACTCCGACCTCCCAGCCCTGCCCCTGCGCCGCCGTGATCAGCTTGCCGACGTCACCGGCGACCCCGGCCGCGCAGACGACGACGTACAGGAACGGCTGTTTCTCAGGGCTGGTCACGCGGCTCTCCCAGGGGTCGGCTGACGTGGTGCGGTCCCGGCAGCGTACGGGGGCCGAACGGTCCCGGGACACGGTGGGCTGCGGGAGGGCGAACGTCCCGCCTCCGGCGCCTCGTTGCGCCGAACCCCCGGCACACCGTCGCCGCGCTTCGACCACGCGGACATCGTGGAGACGAGCATCCGCATGGAGGGGTTTCCCGGTCCGCAACTACCTTGATCTGCAGGAGGAGTTGCACCAGTTCGCGGTGCCGCATCTGCAGAGCGGACGTCCGGGGGCAAGGTGGTGACGCCGTAGCCGATCGCCCCGGGCGGGCCGGCGGCGCGCCGGCCCGCCGCGCGCGGCGTCAGTCCACGACGAGCCGGTCGGCCAGCCCCGCCTCGGCGAAGGCCTTGACCACGTCCTCGCGGCCCTCCGTGAAGTGGGTCCAGCTGTCGCAGTGCACGGGGACCACCCGGCGGGCGCCGAGCAGGCGGGCGGCCTCGGCGGCGCCGGCGCCGTCCAGGACGAGCAGCGCGCCGTCGAAGAGGGGGGTTCGCGGCGCACCGGCGAACAGCACCGCCGTGTCGACCGGTCCGAACCGGTCGGCGATCTCCCGGACGGCGTCCAGGGAGGCGTTGTCGCCGCTGACGTAGACCGTGGGCAGACCCTCACCGGTCAGGACGAACCCGGTGACCTGGCCGGCGACGGGTTCGACCTGCTCCTTGGTGCCGGGGCCGTGCACGGCGGGTACGCCGGTGACGGTCAGCGTGCCGCCGCCGGGCCGGTCCAGCTCGACCGGCTCCCAGTCCGCGAGGCCCTGGGCCCCCGCGCCGAGCCGCCGCGCACCACCGGTCGTGGTGAGCGTGAGCGGTACGCCGGCGAGCAGGGCGCGGCCGGAGTGGTCGAGGTTGTCGGGGTGCTCGTCGTGCGAGAGCAGGACGACGTCGACGCGGCCGAGGGCGGCCGGGGTGGTGCGGGACGGGGCGGTCTTGGTGAGGGCGCGGCCGCCGCCGATCGGGTAGTCGCCGGGCTCGTCGAAGGTGGGGTCGGTGAGGAAGCGCAGGCCGCCGTACTCGATGAGGGCGGTGGGGCCGCCGTAGGTGTGCACGGGGAGGTCGGAAGAGGACACGTCGAAGCACCTCACAGAGGGATGTCACGGATGACCCGATGTCTATCCGTGAGAAGAACGGTAGTCGTACCTCACGGATGGGCGCAAGCCGTACCATGAGGAACATGACGCAGACCGCGCCCGCCGAGCCCCTGGAACCGGCCGCCCCGCCCGCGCCGGGCGCCGAGCAGTACCTGGCGCTCGACCTCGCCAACAGCGCGATGGCCGTGCCCGGCGGGCACACCCTCGACCTGCTGTCGAGCCCGGCGGACGCCACCCGCTGGCTGGCCGAACGCGGCCTCGCCCCGGCCGACGCAGGCCTGCGGGAGATGTGCGCGGCGCAACTGCGCTCGCTGCGGGAGCAGATCCGCGCGCTGATCGCCTCCCGCGTCGACGGGCAGCCGGCGCCGGCCGGCGCCCTGGCAGCGGTCAACGACGCGATGACGAAGGCCCCGGCCACCGCGCTGCTGCACTGGGACACCACACGCGGACTGCACCGGGCCGCCGCCCACCCCACCACCCAGATCCTCGAACACGCCCTCGCGGCCCTCGCCGCCGACGCCGCCGACCTGCTCACCGGCCCCGACGCCGACCGCCTCACCGCCTGCGGCTCACCGCCGTGCACCCGCTACCTGCTGCGGCACGGCCGCCGCCAGTGGTGCTCCACCCGCTGCGGCGACCGCGCCCGAGCGGCCCGCGCGTACGCCCGCCGCACCGGTCGGGCACTTCAGGACTGACGCCGGGCCCGCCTCGCTCGACCAGGGCGCCCGTCCGTGCGGCCCGCACGGCCCGGACGACCTGTGCCTCGTCCTGCGCCGCGACCTGCACGACGTCATGATCGGCCGTGGCCTCCGTCACCGTCAGCCGCCGTCTTCCTCCCGCCGCGCCGGTGCCCCCGCCACCGTGAAGCCGATCACCGAGCCGCCGCCCTCGCGGTGCTGCGCGAACGGCGCTCCGCCGTGAACCAGGGCGACCTCCCGCACGATGGACAGGCCGAGGCCCGAACCGGGCAGGGAGCGCGCGTCGGCGGCGCGGTAGAAGCGGTCGAAGACGCGCAGCAGGTCGGTGTCGGTGATGCCGGGCCCGCGGTCGAGGACCTCGACACGGACCGTGCCGGGGCGGGCCGGGCCGGCGACGTTGATCTCGATGGGCGAGGTGCCGTCCCGGTCGAACTTGGTGGCGTTCTCCACCAGGTTGGACACCGCCCGCTGGAGCATGCCCGGCCGGCCGTACGTCGTCGTGTCGCCGCTCGCGCGCAGCACGATCTCGCGGCCGGTACGGCGGCGGGCGAGACCCGCGACGTCCTCGGCGAGGTCGGCGAGGTCCACCCGCTGGGGCGGCTCGCTGTCGGACTGGCCGGCGGCGAGGTCGACGAGCTCGTTGACCAGGTCGGTCAGCTCGCGGGCCTCCTGCCCGAGGTCGGCGACCAGCTCCTCGCGGGAGCCGGGCGGCAGTTCGTCGATCCGCTTCAGCAGGGAGATGTTGGTCCGCAGCGAGGTCAGCGGCGTGCGCAGCTCGTGCCCGGCGTCCTGGACCAGGCGGCGCTGGTCCTCCTCGGACTGGGCGAGCCGGCCCAGCATCCGGTCGAAGGCGCGGCCGAGGCGGCCCACCTCGTCGTAGCCGGTGACGGGCACCTGGATGCCGAGCCGGCGGGTGCGGGCCACGTCCTCGGCGGCGGCGGTCAGGACGATCAGCCGGCGGGTGATGCGCCGGGCCAGCCACCAGCCGAACAGCCCGGCCGCGACCACGACCGCCGCCATCAGGATCAGCGTGCGCTGCTGCAGCGCCCGCAGCAGGTCCTCGGTGTCGCTGAACTCCTGGGCCACCTGCACCGCGCCGCGCTTCCCGCCGAGGGAGACGGTGGCGACGCGGTACACGTCGCTGCCGACGTCCACGTCCTTGTGCAGCACCATGCGCCCGGCGCTGCCCGCGGCCGCGACGGTCCGGTCGGCCTCGGTGACCGGCAGCGCGGGGCTGCCGCTGTCGGAGACCGCGCCGTCCGCGCCGAGCACCTGCACATTGGTGCGGGCCGGGCGGACGACGTCGTGACCGGGAGCGGAGGAGGAGAAGTCCTCCGGGGACATCCGGTGCTGGCGCACCTCGCTGCGCACGTCCTGCACGACCTCGTCGAACACCGACTGCTGGTCGACGCGCACCAGCCGGGCGGCGGCGTTGTAGGACAGGATGCCGACCAGGACGGTGACGGCGGCGGTGACGGCCGCGAAGGACACCGCGAACGTGGTGCGCAGGGAGACGAGTCCGGGGCGCCGCCCGGACACCAGGCGGCGCAGACGGCCGCGCCCCATGTCAGTCCTCCCGCAGCACGTAACCCACGCCGCGCACCGTGTGGATCAGCTGCGGGGCGCCGGGCTCGTCGAGCTTGCGGCGCAGGTAGCCGACGTACACGGCGAGGTTCTTGGAGCCGGGGCCGAAGTCGTAGCCCCAGATCCGGTCGTAGATCGTGGAGTGGTCGAGCACGATGCCCGCGTTGCGCACGAGCAGTTCCAGCAGTTCGAACTCGGTGCGGGTGAGTTCCAGCTCGCGCCCGCCGCGCCAGGCCCGGCGGGCCTGGGGGTCCATGCGGATGCCTGCGGCCTCGATGTGCCGTTCGGGCAGCTGCGGCTCCTCGCGGGTCACCGCGGGGGCGGGGGCGTCGGGGCTGGTGCGGCGCAGCAGGGCGCGCAGCCGGGCGAAGACCTCCTCGACGTCGAACGGCTTGACGACGTAGTCGTCGGCGCCGGCGTCGAGCCCGGCGATCCGGTCGGCGGTCTCCACCAGCGCGGTCAGCATGAGGATGGGTGTGCGGTCGCCCTCGGCGCGCAGCACGCGGCAGACCTGCAGTCCGTCGATGCCGGGCATCATCACATCCAGGACGAGCACGTCCGGCGGCGACTTGTGGGCGTGCGCGAGCGCCTCCACGCCGTCGGCGACCGCGGTCACCTGGTAGCCCTCCAGGGTGAGGGCGCGTTCCAGGGCGTGGCGGATGGCGCGGTCGTCTTCGGCGAGGAGCACTGTCTGGGGCACCCGACCAGTCTGCCAAGGCCAGCGGCGGTGCGGTCGGGCGAGTGGTGCGACGATCACCCTTCTTACTCGGATCTCACCGTCACGGGGTCCGTGACCGGGGACCCCGGTCACGGACTCTGCCCGAGCCGCCGGCGCCGGGGGGCAGCGGGGGCAGCGGGGGCTCGGGGCGGAGCCCCCGCTGTCCGGTCAGGCCGTCGGCCGCAGCGCGGCCAGCCGCTGCTCGAAGGGGACGACGTCGAAGGCGTCCCGCTGGGCCGGCGGCCGGGCCGTGGACAGCCCGGCCGTCAGCGCGGCCAGCTCGCCCGCAGCCCGTTCGATCCGCTCCGGCAGGCCTTCCGCGCCCCAGTCCTCGGAGGCGGCGTAGACACCGGTCGGGACGACCACGGCCCGCAGGTAGGCGAACAGCGGCCGCAGGGCGTGGTCCAGCACCAGGGAGTGCCGTGCGGTGCCGCCGGTCGCGGCGATCAGCACCGGCTTGCCCGCGAGCGCGTCCTGGTCGTGGGCGCCGAGGGCGTCGAAGAAGGACTTGAACAGTCCGCTGTACGACGCCGAGAACACCGGCGTGACGACGATCAGCCCGTCCGCCGCGCTCACCGCGTCGAACGCGTCCGACAGCTCCGTGCCTGGAAAGCCGCTGGTGAAGGTGTGCGCGATCGCCACGGCGAGGTCACGCAACTCGATCACCCGCACCTCGGCCCCGGTGCGCTCGGCGGTGGCGGCGGCCAGCCGGTCGCCGAGCAGCCGGGTGGAGGAGGGCACGCTCAGCCCCGCGGAGATGACGACGAGTTTCATACGGTGGCCTCCTTACGGGCGGTCGCGAGCAGGGAGGCGTGGGTCGGCGCCTCGGGCACACCGGCCGGGCGGCCGACGGCGAACTCCTTGCGCAGCACCGGCACGACCTCCTCGCCGAGCAGGTCGATCTGCTCCAGCACGGTCTTGAGCGGCAGCCCGGCGTGGTCCATCAGGAACAGCTGGCGCTGGTAGTCGCCGGCGTACTCGCGGAAGGACAGCGTCTTGTCGATGACCTGCTGCGGGGAGCCGACGGTCAGCGGGGTGTCCCGGGTGAACTCCTCCAGGGAGGGCCCGTGGCCGTAGACCGGCGCGTTGTCGAAGTAGGGCCGGAACTCGCGCACCGCGTCCTGGGACTTCTTGCGCATGAACACCTGCCCGCCGAGGCCGACGATCGCCTGCTCGGGCGTGCCGTGGCCGTAGTGGGCGTACCGGTTGCGGTACAGCTCGATCATCCGCTTGGTGTGGTCGGCCGGCCAGAAGATGTTGTTGTGGAAGAACCCGTCGCCGTAGTACGCGGCCTGCTCGGCGATCTCCGGGGAGCGGATGGAGCCGTGCCAGACGAACGGCGCCACGCCGTCCAGCGGCCGGGGGGTGGAGGTGAAGCCCTGCAGCGGGGTGCGGAACTTTCCTTCCCAGTTCACGACGTCCTCGCGCCACAGGCGGTGCAGCAGGGCGTAGTTCTCGATGGCGAGGTTGATGCCCTGCCGGATGTCCTGCCCGAACCAGGGATAGACCGGCCCGGTGTTGCCGCGGCCCATCATCAGGTCCACGCGCCCGTCGGCCAAGTGCTGGAGCATCGCGAAGTCCTCGGCGATCTTCACCGGGTCGTTGGTGGTGATCAGCGTGGTGGACGTGGAGAGGATGAGCCTCTCGGTCTGCGCGGCGATGTAACCGAGCATGGTCGTCGGGGACGAGGGCACGAACGGCGGGTTGTGGTGCTCCCCGGTGGCGAACACGTCGAGCCCGGCCTCCTCGGCCTTCAGCGCGATGGCGACCATGGCCTTGATGCGCTCGCGCTCGGTCGGCGTCCGGCCGGTGGTGGGGTCCGGCGTGACGTCGCCCACGCTGAAGATACCGAACTGCATGGTCGCTCACCCTCCAGTTAGTTGATTATTGAACTATATCGCCCAACCGCCACCCCGCCCCCCGTATTCCACCGACCGCCGGCAGGACCCCGGCCCTGCTCGGGGGCCGCTGTCACAGCCCCGTCCTACGATCCCGGCATGGCCGCTCCTCGCCGTGACACCCGGGGCATCGTCGACGCCGCCGCCCTCTTCGCGCACGTGGACTTCCGCCGCCGCATGCCGGCCGAGCCACTGCGCCCCTACCTGGAGCACTACTGGCTGATCGACTGGGACCTGTCCCAGCCGTACGCGAGCCACGTGGTCCCGCACCCCTCGGTGAACATCGTCTTCCAGCGGTACTCGGGACAGGAGCCGTTCGCCGAGGTCTCCGGCGTCGGCCTGGAGGTGTCCACACACAAACTGGAGGGCCGGGGCCGGGTGTGCGGCATCCAGTTCCGCCCCGGCGGCTTCCGCCCCTTCCGCCCGGGGCGCCCGGTGTCGCACTGGACGGGCAGACGCCTCCCGCTGACGGACGTGGACGCGGCCGCCGTCCTCACCCCCGACGACGAGGACGCCCGCGTCGCCGCACTCGACGCCTTCCTGCTCGCTCTCGACCCGCACCCCGATCCGCAGGCGGACCTCGCGATGACCCTGGTCGACCGGGTCCGCACCGACCGCACGATCCGCCGGGTCACCGAACTGGCCCGCTCCGAGGGCCTGTCGGTACGACTGCTGCAACGCCTCTTCGCCACCTACGTCGGCGTAGGCCCCAAGTGGGTCATCCTGCGCTACCGCATCCACGAGGCCCTGGAGCACGCCGAAAGCGGCACCGGCGTCGACTGGGCCGCCCTCGCCGCCACCCTCGGCTACGCCGACCAGGCCCACCTGATCCGCGACTTCACATCGACGGTCGGGGTGCCGCCGACGGCGTACGCGAGGGCGGTTCACTGACCGCCGCACCACATAACTCCTTGACGCCACGAGCCGACCTCTGGATATTTATCTGCGTGACGCAGATATTGCATGACGCAGAGTCAACTGGCCAACGCACTCGGCGCCGCCGCGGTGACCACGGTGTACTTCGCCGCCGTGCCCGACGGCGGTGAGGGCCACGCCCTGACCGTGACCCTCACCGTGGTCGCCGTCTCCGTCGCCGCCTGCCTGCCCCTCGTACGCCTCCTGCCGCGCACGGCACCCGAGGGCCACGGGCACTGAGCCGGTACCGCTACGGCACCAGCACCAGACGTCCGCGCACCCCGCCCTCCGCGAGCCGGGCGTGCGCCTTGGCCGCGTCGTCCAGCGCGAACGTCTCGGCCACCCGCGGGGTCAGCACCCCCTCGTCCACCAGCCGCACCAGCTCCGCCAGCCGCGCCCCGTCGGCGCTCACCTCGACCGCCGCGGTGCGCACCCCGCGCACGGAGGCGGGCTGGGCCTGCGGAATCACCCCGGTGTACGCGCCACCGTCCCGCACCCACGCCAGCGCCGTCTCACCGAGCACCGCCGCGTCCAGCACCGCGTCGAAGGCACCGGCCTCAACTGCGGTGACGTGCGCGGCGCCCAGCGAGCGCACCAGTTCCGCGTCGCCCTCCCGGGCCAGCCCCGTCACCGTCACACCCCGGTGGGCGGCGAGCTGCACGGCGTACCCGCCGACCGCCCCGGCCGCGCCCGTCACCAGCAGCGACTGCCCCGGCGTCAACTCCAGCAGATCAAGGGCCTGTACGGCGGTCAGCGCGTTCAGCGGCAGCGTCGCGGCGTGCACCGCGTCGACCGTGGCCGGCGCCCCGGCCACCGCGTCGGTGTCGACGACGACGTACTCGGCGTGCGCGCCGAGCGGCTCGACCATGCCGTAGTCCAGCGCCACGACCTCGTCCCCGACGCTCCAGGCCGTGGCGACACCGGTCGCGTCGACCGTCCCGGCGATGTCCCAGCCCAGCCCGATCTGCTTGCCGGCGCCTCCGAACGCCCCGGCACGCACCCCCGCGTCCACGGGGTTCAGCGCGCTCGCGGCGACCCTGATCCGCACCTGCCGCGCGCCCGGCTCCGGCCGCTCCGTCTCCACGACCTCCACTGCCTCGGGCCCACCGAAGGTCCTCACCACTGCAGCACGCATGTCAACTCTCCCTGTTCTCCGGGCACTTTCCTGTGCCCCTGACGGCGAGAACAACCGTAAAGAGAGCTACTATCCATAGGGAAGTAGTTACCTGGAGGTGCCTACCGCACCGGGAGGAGAGCCATGGCGACCACCACCGCGGCCCAGCGCCGCGAACAGGCCCGCATCGAGTACGACGCCTTCCTGCGCGAATGCCCCACCAACCAACTCCTCGGCCGGCTCAGCGACAAGTGGGTCAGCCTCGTCGTCGCCGCCCTGTCCGCCGGACCCATGCGCTACAGCGACCTCAGCCGCAAGATCGCCGGCGTGAGCCCCAAGATGCTCACCCAGACCGTGCGCACCCTCGAACGCGACGGCATCGTCACTCGTACCGTCACCCCGTCCGTCCCGGTCCGCGTCGACTACGCGCTCACCCCGCTCGGCAGCAGCCTCGCCGCGCTGCTGACCGCCGTGAAGGACTGGGCGGAGACCCACTTCGACGAGGTGCACGCGGCCCGCGAGCGCTACGACGCGGAGAACGGCGGGAGGCCGGAGAAGTAGCCCGGGAAGCGGCCCGAGAGGCAGCCGGAGAGACAGCCCTGGAAGTGCGCCGTCGCCCCGTTACGCAGTGGTGACGGTTCTCGCACCGATCAAGGTCATGTGATCAGCAGACTTGCGGCATCGCACAGCGCAGGGCCGAACCGGGGGGCCGGACCAAGGACCGCGCGGGGCGATCTCCTTGTCTTCACCACTCGTGCCGTCCCTGGGGGGATCACCATGTCTGCTGTGTTCTCGCGCCACCGCGTCGTACTCCGCGCCGCCGTCGCCACCGCCGCGCTCGCCGGCGCCCTGCTCACGCCGGCCGTCGCCTTCGCCGCCGACGGCCAGGGCAACACCGACGCGCACTGCACCGCGACGCAGACCGTCCCCTCCGCGTTCGGCGGCTGGACGGTCGACCTGACCAACAGCCTCTCGGCGGGCCCGAAGGCCGTGCTCAAGGACGACAAGGGCAAGTCGGTCGCCACGGTGGACCGCGCCCACCCCGAGGACCTCACCAACGGCCTCAAGATCAAGAACGCGGACACCACCAGCCCGCTCTTTCTCGACCGCTCACAGGGCGACCCGATGCCGTGGCGCGAGACGCCGTTCCCGGCACTGCCGAAGGACTGCGTGCAGACGGGGACGGGTTCCGGGACGGGGACCGGTTCAGGTACGGGCACCGGCACCGGCACTGGCACCGGCACCGGCACCGGCACCGGCGAGGTCACCGTCCTCGGCAAGTGCACCGTGATGCAGACCATCCCCTCCCGCTTCGGCGGCTGGACGGTCGACCTCACCAACAGCCTCCGCACCGGCCCCAAGGCCGTGCTGAAGGACGACAAGGGCAAGGCGGTGTCCACCGTGGACCGCAACCGCCTCGAGGACACCGTCAACGGCCTGAAGATCAAGGACGCCTTCAGCACCGCCCCGCTCTTCCTCGACAACAACCAGGGCGGCGACGCCCCGTGGCGCGAGACGCGCTTCCCCAAGCTCCCCAAGGGCTGCCTGAACACGGACACCGGCACGGGCAAGGACACGGGCACCTCGAAGCACAGCGGCACCGGCACGACGGAGACCGCCCCGACTGCTCCGGCCAAGACCACCCAGACCAAGGTCGTCCCGGCCGGCGGTGTGGCCGCGGGCGCCGAGGGCACCGGTGGTGAGCACGACACCGCGATGCTGGCGGGCGGCGCCGCCCTGGCCGCGGCCGGCGTGATCGGCCTCGGTTACGTGGTCCGTCGGCGCCGCACCGGCGCGGGCGTCTGACCCCCCGGTCAGCACTGCACCCTGGCGGGCCACCGGTCGTCACCGGCGGCCCGCCTTCCGCGGCTCCGCCAGCGCACCCGAAGAGCCCGAGGAGCCCGAGGAACCCCGATGAACGCGCCCTCCGCCCAGGACGCCCCGCCCCCGCCCTACCGCAGCCGCCTGCGCTGGATCGCGGTGCCGGCAGGGGCCGCGCTGGCCGTCGGCACCTGGATGACGCTCACCGCCGTACGCGCCGACACCGGCGCACCGGCCGCACACGGTCCGGCCGCGAACATCACCGCCTCCACCCCGCCGCCGCCGGCCGCGCCCAGCCCGGTCGCGTCCCCCTCCCCACCGGCGCCGCTGCCCGCCGCCAAGCCCGTGCGGGTCCGCGTCCCGGCCGCAGGCGTCGACACCTCCCCCGTCCTCGCCCTCGGCCTGGCCGCCGACGGAACCGTCCAGGTACCGTCCGTCGACCAGGCGGACCGCATCGGCTGGTACCGGGAGGGCGTCACCCCCGGCCAGACCGGACCGGCCGTGCTGATCGGCCACTTCGACACCGCCAAGGGCCCCGCGGTCCTGCGCGACGTGGCCCGGGTGCGTCCCGGCGACACCATCACCGTCGACCGCGCCGACGGCTCCACCGCCGTCTTCACCGTCCGCGCCCTGCAGCAGGTGGACAAGAAACACTTCCCCACCCAGCGGGTGTACGGCGACACCACCCGCCCCGAACTGCGCGTCATCACCTGCGGCGGCGACCTGCGCGCAGGCCACCGCCCGGACAACATCATCCTGTACGCCGACCTGTCCCGGACCTCCGGAAGCCGAGCCTCCGGCGGCCCAGGGCCTGATCCCGACGACAGGCCCTAGACGTCCCCCGCCCGCAGCCGCGCCACCTGCTCCGCGCCGAACCGCGTCGTCCGGCGCATGTGGTCGACGATGACGCCGAGCTGGGACTCGTCCAGGTCGTCGAAGAGGGCGTACCAGCCGCCGCCGAGCCGGTCCCACATGCGGCCGAACTCGGCGATGCGCTCCGGCACGGTCACCACCAGCACTTTGCGCCGGTCCGCCGCGTCCCGCTCCCGGCGCACATAGCCGGCCTTCTCCAGCCGGTCCACCAGACGCGTCGCCGACCCGGTCGTCAGCCCCGTCAGCTCCGCGATCCGGCCCGTGGTCACGGGCCCCTCCTCCAGCGTGAGGAGGTTCAGGCACTGCACATCCGTGGGATGCAGCCGCAGGTGGTCGGCGACGGCCTGGTTGAACAAGGCGTACGACGCCATGTACCGCCGGGACACGCCCGACAGCTCCTCCAGCAGCCGCGCCCGCCCGTCCCGCGCCATCCGCCGCACCCCTTCGCTTGCGTGATGCAGAAAGCGTACGACGCAGCGACAGCCCGCCGTGCCGGCGGCGCGGAGGCCGGGCCGGAGCCGTCAGAAGGGGTACGCGTCCCCGGTGTCCAGCACGAGCACCTGGTAGCGGTCGTTCGCCCGGTTGTGGTCCGGGACGCCGCCGCGCCACACCGTGCCGATCTCCAGCCGCACCTCCGCGGGCCGGCCGCGCAGCCGCAGGTCGAGATCGATCCGCTCGCCCACCTCGCCCGCGGTGAGCGCGCCCGTACGGCACACCACGTCCCGCGCGCCGGTGCGCACACACCCGTCCGGCAGCCGCTGCCCGCCGTCGGCGAGCGGCACCGACCAGCGCAGCCGCACCGCCGCCTCCGGCACCGCCGCCGGCCCCTCGTTGCGCGACGTCAGCTCCACCCGGACCCGGCCCCGGCTGAGCACCACCGACCCGTGGTACGCGAGGTCCGCCTCCCGCACCACCTGCCCGGCGCCCGGCCCGGCCACCGCGACGGCGGCACCCGCCGGCCCGCCCACCGTGACCGCACCGAGCGCCGCCAGCGCCGTACCCCACATCGCAAGCCTTCGCACGCCACCCACTCCTCACCGACCGTCCGGCACATCGCTGCCATGTATCCCCCACCGGCCCCGGCCCAGGCGCCGTCCATCAGGTGACACCACCCCACCGCTCGCGCCCCCTCCCCGGCCCGGTGCCGCCGTCCCGGTCCCGGCCGACCCCCACGGGCCGTGTGCCAAGCTGCCCGCATGCCCATCCTGAAGTCGGCCGCCCTCTTCGTTCTCGCCGCGATCCTGGAGATCGGTGGCGCCTGGATGGTCTGGCAGGGCGTGCGCGAACACCGCGGCTCGCTGTGGGCCGTCGGCGGCGTCCTCGCCCTCGGCGCGTACGGCTTCGTCGCCACCTTCCAGCCCGACGCCCACTTCGGCCGCGTCCTCGCCGCCTACGGCGGGATCTTCGTCGCCGGGTCCCTGCTGTGGGGCGCCGTCGCCGACGGCTACCGGCCCGACCGCTGGGACCTGGCCGGCGCCCTCGTCTGCCTGGCCGGCATGGCGCTGATCATGTGGGCGCCGCGCGGCAACGGCTGACCGGCCCCGGCCGCCTGGCGGCGCCGCCGCCTATCCTGGGGCGAGCCAGCGCACAGACGTCCGAGGAGCAGCCCATGGCCACCGCCGCACCGTCCGCCGCCGCCCGCATCGCCGTCGTCACCGGCGCGAGCAGCGGCATCGGCGCCGCCACGGCCCGCCGGCTGGCCGCCGCCGGCTACCGCGTCGTCCTCACCGCCCGCCGCAAGGACCGCATCGAGGCGATCGCCGAGGAGATCAACTCCGCCGGGCACTCCGCGACGGCGTACCCGCTGGACGTCACCGACCGCGCCGCCGTCGACGAGTTCGCGACCGCGTTCAAGACGATCGGCGTGCTGGTGAACAACGCCGGCGGAGCCCTCGGCGCCGACCCGGTCGCCACCGGCGACCCGGACGACTGGCGCGCGATGTACGAGACGAACGTCATCGGCACGCTCAACCTCACCCAGGCCCTGCTGCCCAAGCTGGAGGCGAGCGGCGACGGCACGGTCGTCGTCGTGTCGTCGACCGCCGGCCTCAGCACCTACGAGGGCGGTGCCGGTTACGTCGCCGCCAAGCACGGCGAGCACGTCCTCGCCGAGACGCTGCGCCTGGAGATCGTCGGCAAGCCGGTCCGCGTCGTCGAGATCGCGCCCGGCATGGTCAAGACGGACGAGTTCGCCCTCACCCGCTTCGGCGGCGACCGGGAGCGGGCGGAGAAGGTCTACGAGGGCGTCGCCGAACCGCTGACCGCCGACGACGTCGCCGAGACCATCACCTGGACCGTCACCCGCCCCAGCCACGTCAACATCGACCTGCTGGTGGTCCGGCCGCGCGCCCAGGCGTCCAACACCAAGGTCCACCGGGAACGCTGATGGCCGACGACGAGCCCGAACTGTCGCCGGAGCAACGCCGCCTGGCCCAGGAGACGAAGGACGAACGCCAGGTGTGGATCTTCCTGGCGTACTTCCTCTTCGGCATCCACATCGTGGCGTTCGTCATGATCTACGCCGTCCGGCACGCCAAGTAGGGCTGAATAGGCGGGTGGACCGACACATACCCTTCGACGCCCTGCGCAACTTCCGCGACCTGGGCGGCTATCCGACCCCCGACGGCACCCACCGGGTCCGCCCCGGCCGTCTCTACCGCTCCGACTCCCTCGGCAAGCTCAGCGAGGGCACGGCGGACTGGGACCGCTTTTTGTCCCTCGGCGTCGGCACGGTCATCGACCTGCGCCACCCGTGGGAGATCGAGCGCTCCGGCCGCGTCCCCGAGCACGCCTCGCTCACGTACCACCACCTGAGCATCGAGCACCGCCCGTACAACCAGGCGGCGTTGACCCCCGACATCGAGCCTGGCCCCTACCTGGCCGAACGCTTCATGGAGGTGGCGGAGGACGGCGTCAAGGAGATCCGCGAGGCCCTGGAGACCATCGCGGACTCGGCCCGGCGCGGCACCCCCGTCGTCTTCCACTGCGCTTCCGGCAAGGACCGCACCGGCGAGATCGCCGCCCTCGTCCTCGCCCTCCTCGGCATCGACGAGGCGACGATCACCGAGGACTTCAGCCTCACGGAACTGGCCACCGGGGCCCTGCTCGCCGACTGGCGCACCCGCAACGGCGGCGCGTCCCCCACCTGGCCCGGCTTCGGCCGCGCGCCCGCCGCGATCATGCGCCTGTTCCTGGCCGCCCTGAAGGAGCGGTACGGCAGCGTCGAGGCGTACGTCACCGACGCCCTCGGCATGGACGCGACCAGCCTCGCGGCCACCCTGCGCGAGGCCCTCCTGGAGCCCCGCCCCACGGCCCACCCGGCCCTGACCTACCGCAAGGCCACGGAGGCCGACGCCCCGCTCCTGGTCCGCCTGCGCGACACCGCGGCCCTGTGGCAGCTGGCCCGGGGCATCGACCAGTGGAAGCCGGGCGAGAAGGACGAGGCCCACTTCGTCCGTCGTATGCGCGAGGGCGAGGTCTGGCTCGCCTACGCCGGGAACACCCTGACCGGCGCCTGGGAGCTGTGGTGGACCGACGAGGCGGCCTGGGGCCCCCGCCCTGCCGACGCCGGCTACATCCACCGCCTGATGACCACCCCGCACACGGCCCCACCCGGCACGGGCCAAGCGATGCTGGCCCAGGCCGAGTCCCGCATAACGGCAACAGGCCGCCCCCACGCCCGCCTGGACTGCCTCTCGACCAACCCCCGCCTGCGCGCCTACTACGAGTCGGCGGGCTACCGGGTGGTCGGCGAACAGCCCGGGAAAACGGACGGCGGGGGCAGCCCGTACGCCGTAACACTCCTGGAAAAGCAGCTCAGTTAACTCACAGGGGTGAACAACATCGATGTTTCGACCCGGCTGCTGTGATTCCTGTCTGGAAGGCATCAGGAACGACGATCCCGGCCGTATGACCACACTGCTCCCGCGGTCTGCACCGTCCGGAGGGGCTCGCCGCCGCGGCCGGCCCCTCCGGTTCATTGCGTGATTACCCCTTGACGCAGACCACCTGCTTCAGCTTCGCCACGACCTCGACGAGGTCCCGCTGCTGGTCGATGACCTGATCGATCGGCTTGTAGGCGCCCGGGATCTCGTCGACGACGCCGGAGTCCTTGCGGCACTCCACGCCCTGGGTCTGCTCCTCCAGGTCCTTGGTCGTGAAGCGCCGCTTGGCCGCGTTGCGGCTCATCCGGCGGCCCGCGCCGTGCGAGGCGGAGTTGAAGGACTTGTCGTTGCCGAGGCCCTTCACGATGTACGAGCCGGTGCCCATGGAGCCGGGGATGATCCCATAGTCGCCCGAGCCGGCCCGGATCGCGCCCTTGCGGGTGACGAGCAGGTCCATGCCGTCGTAGCGCTCGCGGCTGACGTAGTTGTGGTGGCAGCTCACCTCGGGCTCGAAGGTCACCTTGGCCTTCTTGAACTCCTTGCGGATCACATCCTTAAGGAGCGCCATCATGATCGATCTGTTGTGCTTGGCGTACTCCTGCGCCCAGTAGAGATCGTGCTCGTACGCCGCCATCTGCGGGGTGTCCGCGACGAAGACCGCCAGGTCGCGGTCGACCAGGCCCTGGTTGTGCGGGAGCTTCTGGGCCACGCCGATGTGGTGCTCAGCGAGCTCCTTGCCGATGTTGCGGGAGCCGGAGTGCAGCATGAGCCAGACGGAACCGGTCGTATCCGTGCACACTTCAACAAAATGGTTGCCGCTTCCGAGCGTTCCCATCTGCTTTGTCGCCCGTTCCTGACGGAATTTGACCGCCTCGGCGACGCCCCCGAACCGCCCCCAGAAGTCGTCCCACCCGGCCGTGGCCAGCCCGTGGAACCGCCCCGGGTCGACCGGGGCGTCGTGCATCCCCCGCCCCACCGGAATCGCCTGCTCGATCTTCGAGCGCAGGCGTGACAGGTCGCCCGGCAGGTCGTTCGCCGTCAGTGACGTCTTCACCGCCGACATCCCGCAGCCGATGTCCACGCCGACCGCCGCCGGGCACACCGCGCCCTGCATCGCGATGACCGAGCCGACCGTCGCGCCCTTGCCGTAGTGGACGTCGGGCATGACGGCCAGGCCCTTGATCCACGGCAGGGTCGACACGTTCCGCAGCTGCTGCAGTGCCCCGTCCTCGACCGTCGCCGGATCCGTCCACATACGGATCGGCACCTTGGCGCCGGGCAGCTCTACGTACGACATCTCGGTTTCCTCATTCCCCCGGAAAACAGAACAAAAGTCTTGGATCGCAAAAACCGGCGCCAAGGTCGATGAAATGGACAACGGACCGGCGTCCACGGTCGTGCGTGCGATACACATGGTGCACAGGGGGCGCCCCCGTGCGGCAAGCGAATAACCAGCGCGGACACCGACCGCCCGCGCACCGTCGAGAGGAGCCTCACCCGTGCAGCGCAAGGCGTACGTACCCGGCACCGTCGCCCTTCTCGCGGCGCTGCTGGCCGCCTGCACCAGCGGCTCCGACGAGGGCGGCCGTACCGACAACTCCAACCCCGGAGAGCCCGCCACGGCCACCGCGGTCGCCGAGCCCGGCAAGTACCGCACGCTGCCCGAGCCGTGCGGCGTGGTCGGCCACGACACCCTCGACGCGCTGCTGCCCGGCATCCGGCAGATCACCGACGAGGAGCAGCGGCAGAAGGCCTACCAGGGCGAGGCGGAGCTGACGTACAACACCGACCGCAAGGTCGGCTGCCGTTGGAAGGTGGAGTCCGCGGCCGCCACCGACCATCTCTCCGTGGACTTCGAGCGGGTCGTCTCCTACGACAGCGCCGTCAGCGACGACACCCAGGCCGAGCAGCTCTTCGCGCGCCTGGAGACGGCGGCCGACCTGCCGGCGCCGCGCACCTCGGCCACCGCGGACTTCGACACCTCGAGCCCGTCCGGAACGCCGTCCCCGACGGCACCCTCCACCGCGCCCTCCGCGTCGCCGTCCGGTGCGCCGTCCGGGTCCGCTTCCGGATCCGTCTCCCCGTCGCCGTCGGCCTCGCCCACCACCGACCTCCAGCCCCGCACCCTGGACGACGTCGGCGACGAGGCGTTCCTCGACGACCAGCTGGGCGGCCCGGGTTCGACGGCCAAGCAGCGCACGGTGACTGTGGCGTTCCGCACGTCGAACGTCATCGTGACCATCCGGTACGAGGAGCAGCCGACGACCGTCACCGCGGTCCCGGACAGCAAGGAAATGCAGGACAGCGCCCGGAAACTGGCGGCGCAGCTGGACGATTCACTGTCCGGCTGACCCGCCCGGCGCTCCCCGCCGCCGCCGTCCGGAGAGCGGACGAAGCCCGACCGCGTGGCTGCGGCACCGCGTACCGTGGCCCCTCGGACCCGTTCCGACCGCAGGAACCACGAGCCACATGAGTGAAGGAACCATGCAGCGACGAGCCCAGCGTGACGACCAGCGTGAGATGCGTACGAAGCGCCCGCAGCGCGCAGCGCGGCTGAACCGCGTCCTTGTCTGCGCGGCCGCCGTCCCCGTGATGCTGGTGGCCGCCGGTTGCTCCTCCTCGGACTCCGGCTCCGGTGACCAGGCCAAGGCCGGCTCCAGCGCCGGCGCGAGCAGTTCGTCGTCGTCGGCGAGCGCGTCGCCGACCGTGCAGGCAGCGGCGTACGCCAAGTTGCCGCAGGCGTGCGGGGTGCTGTCGAAGAAGACGCTGGAGGACCTGGTGCCCAAGGGCCCCAAGGGCAAGGAGGGCAGCTCCGGCGACATCGCTACGCGGACCAGCTGCTCCTGGAACAGCCTGGACAACAAGGGTGTGAAGGGCTCGCAGTTCCGCTGGCTGAACGTCTCACTGCTGCGCTTCGCGTCGGACGCCTCGCGTGGCTCCGGCAACGAGCAGGCCCACGCGTACTTCCTGAAGCAGGTGCAGGAGGCGAAGTCGACGGCGGGTGCGAAGAACACCACGTCGCAGCCGGTCGCCGGGGCGGGCGACGAGGCGACGACGGTGCGCTACGACCTGAAGAAGAAGGAGGGCGACTTCAAGCAGCAGACGGTCGTCGCCCGGGTCGAGAACGTCGTCGTCACCCTGGACTACAACGGCGCCGGTCTGGCCGGTGACAAGGCGCCCGACGCCGGTGAGCTGGCGAAGGCCGCGGAGCAGGCGGTGAAGGAGGCGGTGGCCTCGGTGTCGTCCGCGAACGGCGACGGCGGCGGCTCGGGCGGGACCAGCAGCACGGGCGGTGGCAAGGCCCCCGCGTCGCCGTCGGCCTCCGCGTCGAAGTCCGCGTCCCCGTCGGCTTCCGCGTCGAAGTCCGCCTCCCCGTCCGCTTCGGCGGCGAAGAAGGGCTGACGGCCCCGTAGGACGTCAACAGGACCCGGTCTGGGCCTGTTTGCCGGAACCCGGCCCTCCGCGGGGCCGGGCTACGGCCGTACCGGCACGACGTTCGCCGTACACATGTGCCACCCTGTTGCGCGCAACAGCATGCAAGGGGAGGGGAGTACGAGTGGCCGCGCCACTGAAGCTGACTCGGATGCACCGCGTTCTCATCGGTGTGGTCGTGTCGGGCGCCCTGATCATCGCGGGGATCGGTTTCGCCGGTTCCTACGCCGCCGTGCGGGAACTGGCACTCAAGAAGGGCTTCGGCAACTTCTCCTACGTCTTCCCGATCGGCATCGACGCCGGCATCTGTGTCCTGCTCTCCCTGGACCTGCTGCTGACCTG
>NZ_JBFAMH010000036.1:0-53995 GCF_040656475.1 Streptomyces sp. NPDC049915 | reverse complement strand
TCCGTCCTCGGTCCGGCCGCCCGTTTCCGACGAGGGGCGCCCTGTGCCGGTGCCGGCCGCTGCGGGCGGACACCCCCCACCCCGTCCCCTTCCCGTCGTACGCGGGTGCGGCGGTCAGTTTTCGGTGTCGTACTGGGCCTCGCCGTGGCCGAAGGACCAGTCCGGTGAGGCGTTCTCGTACAGCGTGATCACTACGTTGCGCGGCTCGACGCCGGCGCGCGCCTCGGCCGGCTCGGCTATGCGGCGGTACAGGGCCCGCTTCTGTGACGGGCTGCGGCCGGCCCGCAGGGTGACGGCGACGAGGACGACACCGTCGTCATGGGGGATGCCGAGGTGGTCGCCGTAGCGCAGGGTGCTGGTCGTGCCGTCGTGGGTGGTCAGGATCTGGAAGCGGTCCTCGGGCGGGATGCCCAGGGTGTCCATGAGCGCCTGGTGCACCGCGTCACCGAGCGTGTGCAGGCGGACCGTGTCCGGGCCCAGGGTGTCTATGCGGACCAGTGGCATGCGGGCTCCAGGGGTCGGGCGAGTAGCCGTACATACCAGTAGGTACAGTGACGTTGGGCGGAGTCTGTGTTTCGCGGCGTGCCAAATGGGCCACCTGCGGGCATAGCAGCCCGATACTGGGCGGGTCCGCACAAGGCAGGAATGAGTCCCATGCGTACCGTGGCCAGCGAGTTCATCAGTCTCGACGGTGTCGTACAGGCGCCCGGCGAGCCGGAGGAGGACGCCGACGGCGACTTCGCGCACGGCGGCTGGTCGCTTCCGTATGTCGATCCGGAGGTCGTCGGCGGCGCGTTCGAGGGGGCGCTCGCCAAGGCGGACGCGCTGCTGTGCGGGGAGCGGACCTGGCAGGCCATGGCCACGCTGTGGCCGGAGCGGGCCGGGGAGATCTTCGCCGACCGGATGAACACGGTCCGCACGTACCTCGTCTCCGGCACCCTGGACGAGTCCGACGTGCCCTGGGACAACATGCGGCTGATCCGGGCCGGTGAGGCGATGGAGCGGATCGAGGACCTGCGGGCCACGCCGGGGGGCGATCTGCTGATCGCGGGCAGCCCGCGTCTGGTGCGCTCGCTGCTGGCCGAGGGGATGCTCGACGAGCTGATGCTGATGCGGATGCCGGTGCTGCTCGGCGGCGGCATGTCGATCTTCCCGGCGGACGGAGTGCGGCGGCCGTTCCAGCTGGTCTCGACGGTGACCGCGAAGACGGGCGCCGAGGTGTGCGTCTACCGGGCGGTGGCGCAGGAGTAGCCGCGGTGCGCAGGTTTGAAGCGGCGGGCTGCGAGTAGGGTCCTGGACATGAAGCTGGCGTTCTCCACTCTCGGCGTTCCCGGTCTGCCCCTCCCCGACGTGCTGAGCCTGGCCGTCGCGCACGGCTATCACGGCGTGGAGCTGCGTGCCCATCCCGAGGAGCCGGTGCACCCGGGGCTCTCCCCGGCCGAACGGGCCGATACCGCTGCCGCTTTCAAGGCGGCCGGTGTGGAACTGCTCGGTGTCGCCGGGTACGCGCGCGTGGCCGCGCCGGGCGACGACGGGCCCGTACTGGACGAGATCCGCGCCCTGCTCCAGCTGGCCCACGACCTCGGCGCGCCCTTCGTCCGCGTCTTCCCCGGCGGCCGCCCGGAGCAGTCGCGCGAGGAGGCCGACGCGACGGCCGCACGGCGGCTCGGTACGGCCGCCGAGGACGCCTCCGCGCTCGGTGTGCGGGTGCTTCTGGAGACCCATGACTCGCACCGCACCGGCGCCGACGCGATCCGCGTGCTCGGCCCCGTCGGGCACGGCAGCGTGGGCGCGCTGTGGGACGTGATGCACACCTGGCTGGGCGGCGAGCAGCCGTCGCAGACGTACGCCGCGCTCGCCCCGCACCTGGGCTATGTCCAGGTCAAGGACATCGCCTCGGCCGACGACACGACCCCGGTGGCGCTGGGCGCCGGGGTGCTGCCGCTGGCCGAGGTCGTGGAGGAACTCTCCCGGCACGGCTGGGACGGCTGGCTGTGCTGGGAGTACGAGAAACGGTGGTACGAGTCGGCGGCGCCGCTGCCGGGGCTGCTGGACACCGGGCGGGAGCATCTGGCGCGGCTGCTCAACGAGTCGGCCTGAGCCCTCCGTCACCTCGCGGCGTAGCGCGCGACCCGCTCCTCCAGCCGCTTGCGGCACTCGGGCCACTCGGACGCCGTGATCGAGAAGATCGCCGAGTCGCGCAGGTCGTCCTCCTCTCCCGGCACCCAGGAGCGGGACCAGTTGCGCAGGATGCCCTCGAAACGGGCGCCGACGGACTCGATGGCGGCGCGGGAGCGGGCGTTGCGGGCGTCGGTCTTGAGGTCCACGCGGGCCACGCCCCACTCCTCGAAGGCGTGGCGGAGCAGCAGCAGCTTGGCCTCGGCGTTGACGCCGGTTCCCTGTGCGGAGGCCGCGAGCCAGGTGAAGCCGATCTCGATCGCGTCGAGCCGGTCCTCGGACCGCCAGCTGCGCGGGTCCCAGTACGACGTGGTGCCCACGACCCGTCCCGTCGCCCGGGACACCTGGGCGTAGGGGGCCAGGGTTCCGGCCGCCGCGCGGGCCAGCTGGGCGTCGAGGTACGCCGGGACCTCGTAGGTGCGCGGCACCCAGGTGAAGGCGTAGGTGTCCCGGTTCTCCTCGGCCGCCTCCGCAAGCCCGGCGGCGTGCCGGTGCTCCAGCGGCTCCAGGCGCACCAGTGCGCCCTCCAGAACAGGGCCCTTCAGCGTGAAGCCCACCCCGTGCCACCTCTCCTCGCGTGCACCGCTGCCGACGAGCGGAGAGTTTTCCGCAGCCGGACCCCGGTCGTCGACCGAAATAACACCCCCGTGCGTCAGCTGCTCGTCGTCGGACGGCTCGCCATCAGGGGCAGGGAGCAAGCCGGTTGACTCGATCCGCACCGGCTGCGTCGCCTGCGCATTGTCTTGACTGGCAGAAACTTCCCGGATATTGGTGACCTCTCGGAAGTTTCCTTCAGCGGTTCCCCCTCCGGAAGGAGCGCACGTGCACCACGCCAGCACGGACAGCACGGGAAACACCGCACGACCCGCCAGACGCACCGTCCTCGCCGCGACGGCCGGTCTGAGCGCCGCCCTCGCCGTCGGGCCCGCCACGACGGCCACAGCCGCCCCCAACGACGAGCGCACACTGCGCGACCTCATCTCCCGGATGTCCCTGGAGGAGAAGGTCGGCCAGCTCTTCGTCATGCGGGTCTACGGCCACTCGGCGACCGCCCCCGACCAGGCCGACATCGACGCCAACCTCGCCGAGATCGGGGTCCGCACGGCCGCCGAGCTGGTCGAGAAGTACCGCGTCGGCGGCATCATCTACTTCGTGTGGGCGCACAACACCCGCGACCCGCAGCAGATCGCCGGCCTGTCCAACGGCATCCAGCAGGCGTCCCTGAAGCTGCCGCGCGGACTGCCCCTGCTCCTCTCCACCGACCAGGAGCACGGCATCGTGTGCCGTGTCGGCAAGCCCGCCACGCTCTTCCCCGGCGCGATGGCGATAGGCGCCGGCGGCTCCCGCTCCGACGCGCGCACCCTCGGCCGGATCTCCGGCGCCGAACTGAGCGCGATCGGCATCCGGCAGGACTACTCCCCCGTCGCCGACGTGAACGTCAACCCGGCCAACCCGGTCATCGGCGTGCGTTCCTTCGGCGCGGACGCCGACGCGGTCGCCGCACTGGTCGCCGCCGAGGTCGGCGGGTACCGGCACGCGGGGGTCGCGGCGACCGCCAAGCACTTCCCCGGGCACGGCGACACCGCCGTCGACAGCCACTACGGCTTCCCGGTCATCACGCACAGCCGCGAGCAGTGGGAGACGCTGGACGCGGTGCCGTTCCGGGCGGCCATCAGGGCCGGCATCGACTCGATCATGACGGCGCACATCCAGTTCCCTGCGCTGGACCCCTCCGGCGACCCGGCGACCCTCTCCCGCCCGATCCTCACCGGCATCCTGCGCGAGGAGCTGGGCTACGACGGGGTCGTGGTCACCGACTCGCTCGGCATGGAGGGAGTGCGCAGCAAGTACGGCGACGACCGGGTGCCGGTGCTCGCGCTGAAGGCGGGCGTGGACCAGCTGCTCAACCCGCCCGACCTGGACGTGGCGTGGAACGCCGTCCTCACCGCCGTACGCACCGGGGAACTCACCGAGGAGCGGCTCGATCAGTCGATCCTGCGCATCCTGCGGCTCAAGGCGCGCCTCGGACTGTTCGACAAGCCGTACGTCAGCCACGCGGGCGTGGAGCGCACGGTGGGGACGCCCGCGCATCTCGCGGCGGCCGACCGGATCGCCGAGCGGACGACGACGCTGCTGGTCAACGAGGGCGGACTGCTGCCGCTGAACCGGCGCGAGCACAAGAAGCTGCTCGTGGTGGGCGCCGACCCGGCCTCCCCGTCGGGCACCACCGGCCCGCCCACCGGGGTCCTCGCCGCCGCCCTGACCGAGCTGGGCTTCACCGCGACCGCCCTGTCCACCGGTACGGCCCCCTCCACGGCGACGATCGACCGGGCCGTCGCCGCCGCGGCGGACGCGGACGCGGTCGTCGTCGGGACGTACAACGTCACCGCGGGCAGCAGCCAGCGCACGCTGGTGCGGCGGCTCCTCGCGACGGGCAGGCCGGTGGTGGCCGTCGCCGTGCGCAACCCCTACGACGTGGCCCAACTGCCCGACGTACGCGCCTGTCTGGCGTCCTATTCGTGGACCGACGTCGAACTGCGCGCCGCCGCCCGGGTGATCGCCGGGCAGGTGGATCCGCGCGGGAAGCTACCGGTGCCGGTGATGCGGGCGGACGATCCGGCGCAGGTGCTGTACCCCATCGGGCACGGCCTGGCGTACTGACGCCACGGCCCGCCCCGGGCGCACCACCCCGGACCGGCCGAAGCACCTCGCGCGTCTGGCGGGCACCCGCGGCCACGGGCCACGCCGGTCGCGGGGAGTGCGGGGGGCGGGGATGCGCGGGAGCCGGTGGGGTGCGCGCTGCCGGCGGCGGTGCCGGGTGGGAGCGGCGGCGCGGGCGGGCCGCGCCCTCGTCGGCGACTGCGTCCACGGCTCGGTGGACGGCGAGGCCCGCCAGACGGCCTGCGACGGCCGCGGCCCGCCGCGCGCCGCGGTACAGGGTGGTGCGGGCCGTGGCCGGCCGGTCGTTCTGCCCGGCGGCCACGGCCCTGTACGTGCGGCTCGGCGGGAGCAGCCGGTCGGCTGCGCCCGCCGGATGTGACCTACGGGCGCAGGGCGGGCTCGCGCTCGATGTCGCGCACGTCCAGCCGGCTGTCGAACTTCGCCAGCGGCTTGGCCTGCGCGGTGTCCTGGTGGACGCCGGCCCACTGCAGGATGCGGGCGGTGGCCAGGTCCTTCTGCGCGGGCAGCAGACCGGCCACGTTGGCGCCGTGGTTCAGGCCGGGCGCGGTGAAGACGTAGGAGTCCTTGGCGCCCTTGTCGACGCGGAAGCGCTCGCTGCCCCACGGGTCGTTCTGGCCGTACACGAAGAGCATGTGGCGGGCGTTGTGCCGCACCCAGGTGTCGACGTCGCGCATCGCCCACGGCTGGAAGCGCATCGGGATCTCGCGCGGGACGAAGTTGCGCGGCGGCTGGTAGCCGTAGCGGATGTACTGCTTCTCGATGTGCGGGAAGTGGATGGTGGGCGCGCCGAGCTGGGTGCCCGCCTGGTAGTAGTACGGCGTATAGGTCTCCAGGCCCTGGTCGGCGTAGGCGGAGAAGCCGGAGATCTCGTCGATCGAGTTCCAGATCTCGTCGTCGCTCGCCGTGGCGGCGTTCGCGGGGATCTTGTCGCAGTCGGCGAGCAGGCTGTACTGCCAGAAGCCCCACACGTAGTCGAGGACGACGGCCTCGTAGGCGCGGTCCAGGGAGCCGATGGTGGTGAAGGTGTAGCCGTTCTCGGAGGCGTACGCCGTGTACTTCCGCTCCAGCGGTTCGCGGCGCACCAGCGCCTCGCGCTGTACCGCGTTCAGCTTGTCGCGGCACTCCTTGGTCCCGACGGAGGCGAAGAAGCGGTCGTAGGCCGAATCCTCGTTGTTCACCACGTCGTTGGGGGCGACGTAGGCGACGACGCCGTCCATGTCCCGCGGGTAGAAGCGCTCGTAGTAGGTGGCGGTCATGCCGCCCTTGGAGCCGCCGGTGGCAAGCCAGTTCTTCGAGTAGAGCGGCTTCAGCGCCTCGAAGACGCGGTGCTGGTCGCCGGCGGCCTGCCAGATGTCGAGCTTGGACCAGTCGGCCGGGGCGGGGCGGGACGGGGTGAAGTAGCGGTACTCCATGGAGACCTGGTTGCCGTCGACGATCTGGGTGGGCTCGCGGCGGGACGGGGTCGTGGAGACGTTGTAGCCGCTGGTGTAGAAGACCGTCGGGCGGCTGACGTCCTTGTGCAGCACGGTGATGCGCTGCTGGAACGTGCCGGCCGAGGGGTGGCGGTGGTCGACCGGCTGCGTGAAGTTCAGAACGAAGTAGCGGTAGCCGGGATACGGCTTCTCCTGTATCAGGCTCATGCCCGGTATGGAGAGAAGCCGGTCCTTGATGTCCTGGCCGCCGGTGGCGTCGGCGGCGGTGGCCGCGCCCGCCGCGCTCAGCGTGCCTATGAGCACGGTGAACGCCAGCAGCCATCTGAGTGCCTTGCGCATGCACCCTCCTTGTGAGACAGATGTGCGCCGGAAGCTATCGGAGCAACATCGTTTCCACCAGGGGGAGTCAAAGAAAGGCAAAACGGTTCAGCAAAGAATCCAACCGGAGTTGACCGATCCGCCGCCCACCGTGCCGAGGACGCGTACGCAGCGGTGCCCGGCGTGCACGGTGACCGGTCCGGCCCGCTGGATGAACCGGCCCTGGTCCACCACGGGACGTCCGCCGCGCGCCTGCACGCTGACCGACATGGTCTGGCGGGGGCCGGGACGCCGGGGCACGGTGATCGCGCAGACGTAGCCGTCACTCCGGTAGACCTGCACGCTGCCGGTGGTAAAGGGCAGCGTCGCCACCCTGTGACCGCCGCACCGCGTGGGCGCCGCGGCGGCCTCGGCACTGCCCGGCGCGGCCAGCGCGAACAGCCCGGCCGCGGTCAGCACTCCCAGCCCGACCGCCGTCCGCCGCCGTATCCCACCCCAGTCCACAGTCGTCCCTCCTACGTCCGCGATTGCGCGTCCGCGCGTGCGGGTTCGCGATGGTGCGTCCGCGCGTCAAGAAGCGTACGAGTGTACGGACGCGGTACGTGTGTCGGATGGTTGCACGACCGTCAGGGAATCGGTGCGGGGGGGCGGGCTGATTGCGTTCGACCGCGGGTGGGTTGTGGCTGGGCGCGCAGTTCCCCGCGCCCCTTTCGGGGCGCGGAGGTCAGCGGGACGCGCCGACCGGCTCCTCCGGCTCGGCCTCGCCGACGAACGTGCGCCACAGACGGGCGTAGTGGCCGTCGCGGGCGAGGAGTTCCTCGTGGGTGCCGTCCTCGGCGACGCGGCCGTGGTCCACGACCACCACCCGGTCAGCGCGGGCGGCGGTGGTCAGCCGGTGCGCCACGACCAGGGTGGTGCGGCGGCCCGCCAGGCGGTCCGTGGCCTGGTTGACCTGGGCCTCGGTCGCCAGATCCAGTGCGGCCGTCGCCTCGTCGAGCAGCAGGATGTCCGGGTCGACCAGCTCGGCGCGGGCCAGCGCGATCAACTGCCGCTGCCCCGCGGACAGGTTGCGGCCGCGCTCGGCGACCTGGTGCAGATAACCGCCCTCCAGCGTGGCGATCATGTCGTGCGCGCCGACCGCGCGGGCCGCCGCCTCCACCTCCGCGTCGGTGGCGTCGGGCCGGCCGTAGGCGATGGCGTCGCGGATCGTGCCGGGGAAGAGGTACGCCTCCTGCGGCACCACACCCAGACGGTGGCGGTACGACGTGAGGTCCAGGTCGCGCAGATCCGTGCCGTCGACCGTCACCCGGCCACCGGTCGGGTCGTAGAACCGGGCCACCAGCTTGACGAGGGTGGACTTGCCGGCGCCGGTCTCGCCGACGAAGGCGACCGTCTGCCCGGCGGGGATGCGCAGGTCGATGCCGCCCAGGGCTTCCTCGTCGGCGCCGTAGGCGAAGTGCACCTTGTCGAAGGCGATCTCGCCGCGCAGGGACAGCACCTCCAGCGGCTCCCGCGCGGCCTTCGTGGACGTCGGCTCGCGCAGCAGCTCCTGGACGCGGCCCAGCGACACCGTGGCCTGCTGGTAGCCGTCGAAGACCTGGGAGAGCTGCTGCACCGGCGCGAAGAACAGGTCGATGTACAGCAGGTACGCCACCAACCCGCCGGTGGTGAGCGTCGCCGCCTCCACCCGGCCCGCGCCGACGATCAGCACCGCGGCCGCGGCGGCCGACGACAGGAACTGCACGAAGGGGAAGTAGATGGAGATCAGCCACTGGCCGCGGATGCGTGCCTGCCGGTAGCTGTCGCTGCGCTCGGCGAACCGCCGTCCGCCGTCGCGCTCACGCCGGAACGCCTGCACGATCCTGAGGCCCGACACGGACTCCTGCAGATCGGCGTTGACCGCCGACACCCGCTCCCGGGCCAGCTCGTACGCCTTCACGCTGGCCCTGCGGAAGAAGTAGGTGCCGACGATCAGCGGCGGCAGCGTGGCGAAGACGACGAGCGCGAGCTGGAGGTCGATCACCAGCAGGGCGGCCATGATGCCGAAGAACGTGACGACCGAGACGAAGGCGGTGACCAGGCCGGTCTGGAGGAAGGTGGAGAGGGCGTCGACGTCCGTCGTCATCCTCGTCATGATCCGGCCGGTCAGCTCCCGCTCGTAGTAGTCGAGGCCGAGCCGCTGGAGCTGGGAGAAGATCTTCAGGCGCAGCGAGTACAGGACCCGCTCGCCGGTACGGCCGGTCATCCGGGTCTCGCCGACCTGGGCCGCCCACTGCGCGGCCACCGCGAGCAGCGCCAGCAGCGACGCCGACCAGACGGCACCCAGTGCCATTCGGGTCACGCCGCTGTCGATGCCGTGCCGGATCAGCACCGGCAGCAGCAGGCCCACCCCGGCGTCCACGGCGACCAGGGCGAGGCTGACCAGCAGGGGCAGCCCGAAGCCGCGCAGGAGGCGGCGCAGGCCGTAGGAATCCTCCGCGCGGACCGCGGCCGCCTCGTCGACGCCGGGGGTGTCGGTGGCCGGGGGCAGCGCCTCGACCTGGGCCAGCAGCTCCGGCGTGGCCGGGGTGCCGTGCAGCGCCGCGTCCCGGGGCTCGCGCTCGCCCGCCCACAGCCGGGGCGTGATGCCGCGCTCGGCGTCGAACTCGGCGTCCAGTTCCGCACGCAGCGAGGTGTCCTCGGCGGGCGCGGCAGGCTGGGTGTGGCCCGGGGAGACCCCGCCGAGCTCGTCGGGGTCGGTGAGCAGCCGCCGGTACAGGGCGCAGCGTTCCTGCAGCTCGTCGTGGGTGCCGAGGTCGGCGAGCCGGCCGTCGTCGAGGACGGCGATGCGGTCGGCGAGGTTGAGGGTGGAGCGGCGGTGCGCGATCAGCAGGGTGGTGCGACCCTGCATGACCTCCTTGAGCGCCTCGTGGATCTCGTGCTCCACGCGGGCGTCGACGGCGGAGGTCGCGTCGTCCAGGACGAGCAGGCGGGGGTCGGTGAGGAGGGCGCGGGCGAGCGCGATGCGCTGGCGCTGGCCGCCGGAGAGGGTCAGGCCGTGCTCGCCGACCGTGGTGGCGTAGCCGTCGGGAAGGTCCCGGATGAAACGGTCCGCCTGGGCGGCGCGCGCGGCGGCCTCGATCTCCTCGTCACTCGCGTCGGGGCGGCCGTAGGCGATGTTGTTGCGGACGGTGTCGGAGAAGAGGAAGGAGTCCTCGGGGACCAGGCCGATCGCGGCGCGCAGCGACTGAAGGGTCAGCTCGCGCACGTCGTGGCCGCCGACCAGGACGGCGCCGTGGGAGACGTCGTAGAAGCGCGGCAGGAGCAGGGAGAGGGTGGACTTGCCGGAGCCGGAGGAGCCGACGACGGCGAGGGTCTCGCCCGGCCGGATCTCGAAGCTGAGCCCCCGCAGCACCGGGCGCTCGTGGTCGTATCCGAAGGACACGTCGTCGAACTCGACCGTCGCCGGTGCGTCGGCGGGCAGCGTCTTGGTGCCGTCCTTCAGGGTCGGCTCGGTGTCGATCAGCTCCAGGACGCGTTCGGTGCCGGCGCGGGCCTGCTGGCCGACGGTGAGGACCATCGCGAGCATGCGGACCGGGCCGACGAGCTGGGCGAGGTAGGTGGAGAAGGCGACGAAGGTGCCGAGCGTGATGTGCCCGCGCACGGCGAGCCAGCCGCCGAGCGCCAGCATCGCGACCTGGCCGAGCGCCGGGACGGCCTGCAGGGCGGGGGTGTACCTGCTGTTCAGGCGGATCGTGCGCAGGCGTCCCGCGTACAGCCTGCGGCCGACCTCGCGCAGCTTGCCGGTCTCCTGCTCCTCCTGCCCGAAGCCCTTCACCACGCGTACGCCGCTGACCGCGCCGTCGACCACGCCCGCGACGGCGGCCGCCTGGGCCTGCGCGTACCAGGTGGCCGGGTGCAGCTTGGTGCGGCTGCGCCGGGCGATGTACCAGAGCGCGGGCGCCACGGCCAGCGCGACCAGGGTCAGCGGCAGGGAGAGCGAGGCCATGATCCCCAGGGAGATCAGGAACAGCAGGATGTTGCCGATGGTCATCGGCAGCATGAACAGCAGGCCCTGGATCAGCTGCAGGTCACTGGTGGCCCGCCCGACGACCTGCCCGGTGGACAGCTCGTCCTGCCGCCGGCCGTCCAGCCGGGTGATCGTGCCGAACATCTCCGTGCGCAGGTCGTGCTGGACGTCGAGGGCGAGCCGGCCGCCGTAGTAGCGGCGGATGTAGGTGAGGACGTACACGAGCAGGGCGGCGACGATCAGCGCGCCGGCCCACGGGGCCATACGGCGGCTGTGGTCGCCGATCACGTCGTCGATGATCACCTTGGTGACCAGCGGGACGACGGCCATGACGGCCATGCCGCCGAGGGAGGAGCCGAGGGCGAGGAGGACGTCCTTCGGATACCGCCAGGCATAACCCCACAGTCGCCGAGCCCATCCCCGTTGCGGTGTCACTCCGTGCCTCCCAGTGGTCCTGCTCTACCGGAAGGCTCCAACGCCGACGGGCTGCGATTTCATCCCCGCGCAACAAACGGGCGGCCGACCGAGGGGTCCGGGGCCGCCGCCGCGCCCGGCCGCTCACCCGATCCGGAGCCGCAGGAAGTAGAACCGGGTCGTCTGCGCCGCGTTCTGGTTGTCGTCGCTGACCAGGGTCACTCTCAGGGTGCCGTGGTCCCGGCCGGTGACCGCCATGCCCTCGATGTTGTCGAGCACCGGGTTCGGCTGGGGCTGCTTCGCGGTGGCGCCGAGGGACGGGCAGGACGCGATGTCGGCCAGCAGGGTCTTCCCGACCGGGCGGACACCGGGCCGCCCGGTCAGCCATGCGATCCCGCTGACGTCCGTCGCGTGGCGCAGGCCGGCCAGGTAGAGGCGGACGGTGTCGCCGACGCCGGTGGTGAAGGCGCGCTCCAGGACGAGGAGGCGGCCGTGGCCGATCCCCTGGACCTCGGCGACGCCGAGGCCGGGGTCGGTGCGGTAGGCGTACTGGGCGGCGAGGCTGAAGCTGTCCGCGCGGCGCTCCCAGGTCTGGAAGCGGACGGTGTCCGCCGGGTCGCCGGTCAGCGGGTACTCCATCGATGCCAGCAGGGTGTGGCCGTCCGGCAGGAGGGTCAGGCCCTCGAAGGTGCCGTTGGGCCGTGCGCGGCCGGCCGGGGCGGCCCACAGCATGTCCGGCACCGGCAGGCGCCCCAGGAGACGGCCGTCGGGGTCGTAGCGGCGTACCGACGGCTCGATCTCGGAGGTGATCAGCCGGCTGCCGTCCCGGTCGACCGCCAGGCCCTCGGAGTCGAGCCGCGCCCCGCTCTCGTCGGCGAGCGGCACCACGGACGTCGGTGTGAGCGTCCGCCGGTCCAGGCGGAACAGGAAGGAGCGGTCGGAGAGAGCGGCCAAGGAGCCGTCCCGGTCGACGGCGAGCGCGGAGAGGTTGCCGACGAACTCCCCCCGGTACGTCTTCATGTCGAGGGCGTCGGAGAAGCCCTCGAGGGTCACGGTGGGCGAACAGGCGTGTCGTTCCTGGACGTCGGCGGGCCAGGCGGCGGTCAGGGAGGCGACCACCGCCAGGCCGGCGAGTACGGGTCCAAAGCGCATGCCGGTCACCGTAGGCGGGTACGGTGACCGGCGGGCGGCGGCGTGACGGAACGTCAGCCCGGCGGCGGCACCGCGACGAACGCCTCGCTCGGCCGGCTGGTCGGCGTGTAGCGGGCGGTGGCGGCCGGCACCAGGTCCCGGTGGATGACCTTGGCGACGTTCTGGATGGTGGTGACGCCGTAGCTCATGGTGCTGTTGTCCTGCGTCAGCACCGTGATCGTGTAGTCGTGGCCGGCGCCGTTGAAGGTGCCCAGGCTGTGCACCCGCCAGCCGTGCGTGGCCCGCTGCAGCCAGCCGTTCTTGACGTGCACGGCGACGGAGGAGGGCGCACCGGCGGGCGTACCCCAGCGCTGCGAGGAGACGACCTGGCCCATGAGCTTCAGGATGTAGGCGCGGGAGTTGTCGCTGAGCACGCTGTTCTTCGCGGTGACGAGCTTGAGCAGCTTCTGCTCGTCGGTGACGTTGACCTGCGTCAGGCCCCAGTAGCCGTCCGCGCCGGGGGTCGTCTTCGTCATCCCGGCGGCGGCGAGGAAGCCCTTGATCTTCGTCAGGCCGAGCTGCTTCCACAGCGCGCTGGTGGCGTCGTTGTCCGACTGGGTGATCATGGCCTTGGTGAGGGTGGCCTCACGGTCGGTCAGATACCGGTTGTGCTTCTTGGCGTCCCACAGCAGTGTGGCGAGCACGGTGACCTTGACGGTGCTCGCCGAGTCGAAGCTGCTGGTGGCGCGGAGCGTGCAGGTCGTGTTGGTCGTACGGTCGTAGACGCCGAGCGCGACGGTACCCGTGCGGCCGGCGAGCGCCCCCGTGATGTCCTTCTGCAGTTTGGCGGCGAGGCCGGCCTTGGCCGACGTGCAGCTTACGGTCGTTGGCGCGGCGGCGGCGGGCGTGGCGGCGACCACGCCCGGAACGAGAACGCCCGCACCGACGGCGGCGGCCAGCAGACGGGCGCGCCTGGATATCCCCTGAGTCATACCCCTGTTGACGCACGAATTCGACCGAATGGTTGTACGGCTCGGCAGGGTGGTGACTCAAAAGCGGGCGAATGACCTCAGTTGAGGTGCGTCGGCGCGAACATGCGCAGCACGGCGGGAAGTACGACCACCGACGGGCCCGGCGTCGCGAGCGCCTTCGCCAGGTCGGCCTCCAGGGCTTCGGGGGTGGTGCGCACGCCCGGTACCCCGAAGGATTCCGCCAGGGCCACGTAGTCCGGGCGGGTCAGCTCGGTCGCCGTGGCCTGGCCGAAGGCGTCCGTCATGTACTCGCGCAGGATGCCGTAGCCGCCGTCGTCGACGATCAGCCAGGTGACGTTCAGGCCGTACTGGCGGGCCGTGGCCAGCTCGGCGATGGAGTACAGGGCGCCGCCGTCGCCGGAGACCGCCAGGACCGGGCGGGCCGGATCGGCCGCCGCGGCGCCGAGGGCGGCCGGGAAGCCGTAGCCGAGGCCGCCGGCGCCCTGCGCGGAGTGCATGGCGTTGGGGGCCTTGGCGTCGAACGCGGACCACGCCCAGTAGGCGAGGATCGTCATGTCCCAGAAGGAGGGCGCGTCGGCCGGCAGCGCGCGGCGCACCGACGCGAGCACCTGCTGCTCCAGCGTGAGGTCCTGGGCGTCGATCCGCTCGCGGACCTTGGCGAGCAGGTCCCGGACGCGCTCGGGGGTGGTCGGGTCGGGGCGCTCGGTGACGGTCTCCAGGAGGGCCTGCAGGGCGAGCCGGGCGTCGGCGTGGATGCCGAGGGCCGGATGGTTGGACTCCAGCTTGCCGAGGTCGGCCTCGACCTGGATCACGTGGCCCCGGGGGGCGAACGTGTGGTAGTTCGAGGAGAGTTCACCAAGGCCCGAGCCGACGACCAGCAGGACGTCGGCGTCCTCCAGGAAGTCGGTGGTGTGCCGGTCCTCCAGCCAGGACTGGAGGGACAGCGGGTGCTCCCAGGGGAAGGCGCCCTTGCCGCCGAAGGTGGTGACCACCGGCGCCTGAAGCTTCTCGGCGAGCGCGCGCAGCTTGCCGGAGGCGTCCGCGCGGACCACTCCCCCGCCCGCGATGATCGCGGGCCGCTCGGCGCGCGACAGCAAGTCGGCCGCCACCGCCGTCAGTTCGGGGCGCGGGACCAGCTCGTCCGGGGTGGCGTCCAGCGCCGTCACCACCGGCAGGCGGGTCCCGGCGAGCAGCACGTCCTGCGGGATCTCCACCCACACCGGGCCGTGCGGGGCGCTCAGCGCCGACTTCCAGGCCGCCGCGATCGCGGACGGGATCTGGGACTGGGTGCGGACCGTGTGCACGGACTTCACGACCCCGCGGAAGGAGGCGGCCTGGTCGGGCAGTTCGTGCAGATAGCCGTGGCGGCCGCCGCCGAGGCCGGCCGTCGGGATCTGGCTGCTGATCGCCAGGACGGGGGCCGAGGCGGCCGCCGCCTCCTGCAGCGCGGCCAGCGAGGTGAGGGCTCCGGGGCCGGTCGACAGCAGCAGCGGGGCCGCCTCACCGGTGATCCGGCCGTAGGCGTCGGCGGCGAAGCCCGCGTTGTTCTCCACGCGCAGGCCCACATAGCGCAGGTCGGAGCGGCGCAGGGCGTCGAACATGCCGAGGGCGTGCTGGCCGGGCAGGCCGAAGACGGTCGTCGCGCCGAGCCCGGTCAGGGTCTCCACGACCAGGTCTCCGCCGTTGCGCCCGGCGGGCGGATTCAGCGCGGCCTCCGTCTGGGCGGCACTCGGACGGAGCTCCAGGTCGTGGTCGTGGGTCACTTGCCCTCGTTCTCCTTGCGGGCGGCCGCGATCTGGCGGCTCATGATGGTGGTCAGTTCGTACGCCGTGTGGGAGGCCGCCACCGAGGTGATCTCGGCGTGGTCGTAAGCGGGGGCCACCTCGACGACGTCCGCGGAGACCAGGTTGCACGAGGCCAGGCCGCGCAGGATCTCCAGCAGCTCGCGGGAGGTCATGCCGCCCGCCTCGGGGGTGCCGGTGCCGGGGGCGTGGGCCGGGTCGAGGCAGTCGATGTCGATGGAGATGTACAGCGGGCGGTCGCCGATGCGCTGGCGCAGCTGGTCGGCGATCTCGTCGGCGCCGCGGCGGTAGACGTCCGCGGAGGTGACGATGCCGAAGCCCATCTTCTCGTCGTCGGTGAGGTCCTGCTTGCCGTACAGCGGGCCGCGGGTGCCGACGTGGGAGAGCGCCTCGGTGTCGAGGATGCCCTCCTCCACCGCGCGGCGGAACGGGGTGCCGTGGGTGTACTCGGCGCCGAAGTAGGTGTCCCAGGTGTCCAGGTGGGCGTCGAAGTGGAGCAGGGCGACCGGGCCGTGCTTCTTCGCCACCGAGCGCAGCAGCGGCAGCGCGATCGTGTGGTCGCCGCCGAGGGTCATCAGGCGGGCGCCGGTGCCGAGGAGGTCGTCGGCGGCGGCCTCGATCGTGTCGACGGCCTCGTTGATGTTGAAGGGGTTCACGGCGATGTCGCCGCCGTCGGCCACCTGCGCGAGGGCGAACGGGGAGGCGTCCTGCGCCGGGTTGTAGGGGCGCAGCAGCCGGGACGCCTCACGGATGGCGTTGCCGCCGAAGCGGGCGCCCGGCCGGTACGAGACGCCGGAGTCGAACGGCACGCCCACGACGGCGACATCGGCGCGGCCGACCTCGTCGAGGCGGGGCAGCCGGGCGAAGGTCGCGGGGCCGGCGTACCGCGGGATGCGGGACGAGTCGACGGGCCCGCGGGGCGTCTCGTTGCTGCTCATGGGAACTGCCTTCTTTCTTACGCTTCGTCGCGTATGTACTGCTTGGTCCCTATGATTTTACTGGGGAGCCGGGACCGGTTCGGACAGGGGTTCGGCGGTCCGGCCGGCCAGGCGCTCGCGCCAGGCGGTCAGGACGGCCGCGTCGGTGGGCTTCGTCGCGAGGGAGACGACGACGTAGGAGGCGAGGGAGGCCAGCAGGCCGTAGTAGACGGGCTCGTTGGCGAGGATGCCGTAGCCGGCCATCAGGCCGATGACGGCGAGACCGCCGACGATCACGGCGGCGAGCGCGCCCTGCACGGTGCCGCGCTTCCACAGCAGCCCGCCGAGGATCGGCACCAGCAGCCCGCCGACGAGCAGGTTGTACGCCACGGTCAGCGCCTCTACGACGTTGTTGAGGGCGATGGCCGTGCAGATCACGGCGATGCCCATGATGAGGATGAAGGCGCGGTTGCCCTTGACCTCGTCGTGCTCCTCACCGGAGTTTTTGACCATGCCGCGCAGCCGGGACCAGATGTCGTTGTTGGCGACGGTGGCGCAGGCGATCAGCGCGCCGGAAGAGGTCGACATCACCGCGGCGAGGGCGGCGGCGAGCACCAGGCCGCGCACACCGATGGGCAGTTCGTCCTTGACGATGGTGGCGAAGGCGTCGTCCGGGCTGCCCAGCTTGGGGTACAGGACCTTGGCGGCGGTGCCGATGACGGCGCCGGCGAGGGCGTAGACCAGGCAGTAGGTGCCGGCGACGGTGCCGCCGTACCGGGCCGTCCTGTCGCTGCGGGCGGTGAACACGCGCTGCCAGATGTCCTGGCCGATCAGCATGCCGAAGGTGTAGATCAGCACATAGGTGAAGATCGTCTCGCCGCCGATTCCCAGCGGGTCGAAGTACGAGGTCGGCAGCTTGGCCTTCATCTCCGAGAAGCCGCCCGCCTTGACCACGGCGATGGGCAGCAGCAGGAGCAGCACGCCGATGGTCTTCACGACGAACTGGACCATGTCGGTCAGCGTGATGGACCACATGCCGCCGAGCGTGGAGTAGGCGACGACGATCGCGCCGCCGAGGATGATCGCGACCGTGCGGTTCATGTCGAACAGGACGTCGAAGATCGTGGCGTAGGCGATCGTGGAGGTCACCGCGAGCATGAGGGTGTACGCCCACATGACCACGCCGGAGATGACGCCGGCCCTGCCGCCGTAGCGCAGGTCGAGCATCTCGGAGACGGTGTAGACCTTCAGCCGCGCGATGCGCGCGGAGAAGAAGACCGACAGGGCGAGCAGGCCGAGGCCGATGGTGAAGACCATCCAGGCGCCGGAGAGTCCGTACTGGTAGCCGAGGCCCACGCCGCCGATGGTGGAGGCGCCGCCGAGGACGATGGCCGCCATGGTGCCGGAGTACATCGCGGGTCCCAGGCGGCGGCCCGCCACCAGGAAGTCGCTCTTCGACTTGGCGCGGCGCATGCCCCACCAGCCCATGGCCAGCATGCCGGCCAAGTACAGGACGATGACTGTGTAGTCGACGGCCATGGGGCCTCCTTCCACCGTTCTCGGTGGCGTGTCGTGAAAGTGAGGGAAGAGTCGGCAGCGGTTCGCGGGGACATCCGCCCGTACCCGCGGCTGCCGGTTCCCACCTGACACTAGGTGGCCGAAAAGCGACTGCGAAGTGTACGTTTCCTCCATTCGTACGACCGGTAGATGGAGGGAGTGCACACCGTGGCGGAGCAGCCCGTACCCCCCACGCCACCCGTTCCCCTCACCTCGCTCCTGGCCCGTGAGGACCTGGCCCTGCGCCAGATCGCCGGGCCCCGCGACGCAGGGGTCGCCATCCGGTGGGCGCACACCTCCGAGATGTCCGACCCCTACCCGTATCTGCTCGGCGGCGAGCTGCTGCTGACCGCGGGCGTGCACATCCCCGACGCCGCCGGGACGAGCACTTACTTCGACGACTACGTCTCCCGGATCGTCGCCGCGGGCGGCGCCGCCCTCGGCTTCGGCGTGGCGCCGGTGCACGACACCGTGCCGCGCGCCCTGGTCGAGGCGTGCGAGGCGCAGGGGCTGCCGCTGCTGGAGGTCCCGCCGCAGACCACGTTCTCCGGGGTCGCCCGGGCGGTGTGGCAGCTGATGGCCCAGGCCCGCCTCGCCGAACTGCGCCGGGTCACCGAGGCCCAGCAGTCCCTGGCGGCCGCCGCGGCCCGCCCCGACCCGGTGCCCTCGGTGCTGCGCCAGCTCGCCCAGCGGGTGAGCGGCCGGGCGGTGCTGTACGGCCCGGAGGGCGCCCGGATCGCCGAGGCGGGCCGGGAGCAGCCCGAGGAGGCCATGGGCGCGCTCGCCGAACTGGCCGCCGTGGTCACCCGCCGCTCCTCCACCACCGCCACGGACACCGCCGCCGGCGTGCATCTCGCCGCCTACGCCCTCGGCGCCGGTCAGGGCTTCGCACTCGGCGTCGCCGCCACGCAGCGCGACCCCGCCGACCACACCATCGCCTCGGTCGCCGCCGTCCTGCTCACCCTGCTCACCGGCGAGCACCAGAGCGGCACGGGCGCCGCCCGCTCCTCCGCGTTGGTCCGGCTGCTGCTGGGCGCGGCACCCGAGGAGGTGGCCGCGCTGCTCGGCGCGGACAGCCGGGTCGTCGTACACGCCGTCCCCGACGGGCAGGCCCCGGACCCGATGGCCGCCTCCGCGCTCGGCGCGGCCCTCGGCACCCCGCTGGTGGACCTGGCCGACGACGCCGTACGTCTGCTGGTGCCCGCCGACCACGACGTGCTGGAGCAGTCCGGCTGGACGCTCGGCGTGAGCGCGCCCGCCGGCCCGGCCGACTGGGCGGCAGCCGACCGCCAGGCCGCCCGCGCGCTGGCCCGCGCCCGCGCCGGCCGCACCCCGCTCGTCCGGCACGACGCCCGCCCCGCGCTGGCCGACCTGCTGCCCGCCGAGGAGGCCGCCGCGCACGCCCGCGCCCTGCTCGCCCCGCTCACCCCGGCGCTCACCGAGACCCTGCGCACCTGGCTGTCCCTGCACGGCAGCTGGGACCGCACCGCCGTCGCCCTGTCCGTGCACCGCAACACCGTCCGCCAGCGCATCGCCCGCTGCGCGGCCCTGCTGAACGCCGACCTGGACGACACGGACGTACGGATGGAGCTGTGGCTGGCGCTGAAGCAGATGTGAGGCGGCACGTGACGCGCGTCCCAGCGGCCGGTACGCCGTCGGCTCGCACAGCGATCTGCCTCACAATGGTGACCATGCCGATACCCGGGACGCCCAGCCGCGCCGAACTCGTCGCCCACCTCGTCCGCACCCGTATCGCGGGCGACGTCGCCACGCCCCGCGAGAACAACCTCTCCCACTACCGGCAGCTGGCGAACGGCAACCGTCACTACTGGCTCGGCCTGGAGCTCGGCGACCGCTGGAGCGACGAGCAGGACGTCCTCGCGGTGATGGCGGAGCGGGTCGGCGTCAACGACGACCCCGAGTACCGCTACGGCCAGGACACCATCGACCCGGAGCTGACCGTCGACGCCCTGGAGCGCATGGCGGGGCGGCTGCGCAAGGCGGCCGACGGCGCACAGCGGGTGCTGTTCGCCACCGGGCACCCCGGCGGCCTGCTCGACGTGCACCGCGCCACGGCCGCCGCGCTGCGGGCGGCGGGCTGCGAGATCGTCGTCATCCCCGAGGGGCTGAGCACCGAGGAGGGGTACGTCATGCAGTTCGCGGACGTGGCGGTGCTGGAGCACGGGGCGTCGCTGTGGCACACCCACTCCGGTGAGCCGATGCGGGCCATCCTCACCGGCCTGGAGCGCGAAGGCCGCCCGCTGCCCGACCTGGTCGTCGCCGACCACGGCTGGGCCGGGTACGCCGGGCAGCACGGCGTGGACTCCGTCGGGTACGCCGACTGCAACGACCCGGCGCTCTTCCTCGCCGAGGCCGAGGGCACCCTGCAGGTCGCGGTGCCGCTCGACGACCACGTGGTCAGCCCGCGCCACTACGACCCGATGACGGCGTATCTGCTGGACCAGGCGGGTCTGGCCTGATCCGGCCGCGTCAGGGGGCCGGGCGAGAGGGCCGAGCGGGGTACGCGTCCACCCGGCCGCACCTCCTGCCCCGCGGGGCGGCACTCGCTGCCGGAGAGTCGGGGGCACATCCCCCCCGACGACACGGAGACAACATGCTCCGGCGTGTCTCGCTCGTCCTGGCCGGTCCGCTCGCCGCCGGCTTCGTGGCCGCGGCCCCCGCCTCCGCCGACGTCACCGACGTCGACGTGTGCTGGAACTCCGGCTCCGCCGGATCGGCCTGCCATGTGCACGCGGCGTCCTTCGACGCCGGGTGCGCCCACGTCCGGCTGACGCGAGGTCACGGCGAGGCGGGTGAGTTCCCCGGCGGGGACTCGCCCGCCTCCTCGTGCGGCGTGAGGTCGGGGGTCTGTGCCGCGATCTGAGCCGCCCGCCCCGGCGTGGGGTCCAGATAGACCCGTCCGATCGCGGGGAGCAGCTCCCGCAGCCGCCGTTCGGCCTGCTCGCAGGCCCGCTCGATCTGCGCGGCCGTGGACACGTCCCGGAAGTCGACCTTGGCCGCCACCAGGGCTTCCTGCGGACCCTGCACGAGGGTGGTCAGCTCCAGTACGGCCTCGATCTCGTCCACGGCCAGCAGCTCCCGCCTGATCCGCTCCCGCATCGTCTTCGGCAGCGGACGCCCGATCAGCAGCTCGGCGTTGGAGCGGCCCAGCACCCAGGCGACGTAGAGCAGGAGAACGCCGATGCACAGGGACGCGAGCGCGTCCCACACGCCCGACCCGCTGAGCTGCCCGCCGAGCAGCCCGCCCGCGGCCAGCACCAGGCCGACCAGCGCGGCGGAGTCCTCCAGCACGACCGCCTTCACGGCGGTGTCCGGAGTGTGCCGCAGGTAGTGCCGGAACGGCACGTCGAGCCGGGCCGCCTCCCCGCGCGCCTGCCGCACGCCCGTGCGCAGCGAGAAGCCCTCCAGCAGGAAGGCCACGGCGAGGACGACGTACGACAGGAGGGGGTCGCCGAGTTCCTCGCCCGCGAGGAGGGTGTGGACGCCGTCGTAGAGGGAGAAGACGGCGCCGCCGACGAAGGTGGCGACGGCGGCGAGCAGCGCCCAGATGTACCGCTCGGGCCCGTAGCCGAGGGGATGGTCCTCGTCGGCGGGTTTCTCGCTGCGTTTGAGAGCGGTGAGCAGCAGGACCTCGGTGACCGTGTCGGCGACCGAGTGCGCGGCCTCGGACAGCATCGCGCTGGAGCCGCTGATCACCCCGGCGACCGCCTTCGCCAGGGCGATCCCGAGATTGGCGAGGGCGGCGACGATCACGGTGACCGTGGACTCGCCGCCGCCCTGCGGTGCGCTCTGCTGCGCCTGCTGTTGCGCCTGGTGTGGGGCCATGCCCCTCAGTGTTCCCGGGAGAGCCTTCAGTGTTCCCGGGGAACGCGGACCACGCCCTCCTGGATCACCGAGATGGCCAGTCGCCCGTCCTGGGTGTAGATCCGCGCCTGACCGAGGCCCCGGCCGCCGGAGGCCGACGGGGACTCCTGGTCGTACAGCAGCCACTCGTCGGCGCGGAAGGGCCGGTGGAACCACATGGCGTGGTCCAGCGAGGCGCCGACCACGTCGCCGACGGCCCATCCGCCGCGCCCGTGCGCGAGCAGCACGGAGTCCAGGAGGGTCATGTCGGAGACGTAGGTAGCGAGGACGACGTGCAGCAGGGGGTCGTCGTCGAGCTTGCCGTTGGTGCGGAACCACACCTGGGAGTGCGGCTCGCGCGGTGCGCCGAAGCGGCCGTACGGCGGCTCGTCCACGTATCTGAGGTCGATCGCCTCACGCGCTTCGAGGAACCGCTCGACGACGTCCGGGGCGAGGTGGTCGTAGCCGCGCAGCCGTTCCTGCGAGGTGGGCAGGGCGGCGGGGTCCGGGGCGGGCGGCATGGGGGCCTGGTGGTCGAGGCCCTCCTCGTACACCTGGAAGGAGGCGGACAGCGAGAAGATCGGCCGGCCGTGCTGGATGGCGACCACGCGCCGGGTGGTGAAGGAGCGGCCGTCCCGGATGCGCTCGACGTCGTAGACGATGGGCGCCCCGGGGTCGCCCATGCGCAGGAAGTACGCGTGCAGCGAGTGGGGGAGCCGGTCCGCGGGGACCGTCCGCCCGGCGGCGACCAGCGCCTGGGCCGCGACCTGCCCGCCGAAGACGCGGGGGACGACGGCGGAGCGGGACCGGCCGCGGAAGATGTTCTCCTCGATCTGCTCGAGGTCGAGCAGATCGAGGAGATCCTGGAGTGCCTGGCTCATGGCAGTAGTTGTACCGGCCAGCGATTCCCGGTGTCCTACAGACCCATGTCCTTCGCGATGATCGTCTTCATGATCTCGCTGGTGCCGCCGTAGATACGGTTGACGCGGTTGTCCGCGTACAGGCGGGCGATCGGGTACTCGTTCATGTAGCCGTAGCCGCCGTGCAGCTGGAGGCAGCGGTCGATGACGCGGTGGGCGACCTCGGTGCAGAACAGCTTGGCGGAGGCGGCCTCGGCGGGGGTCAGCTCACCGGCGTCCAGCGCCTCGGTCGCGCGGTCGGCGACGGCCTCGGCGGCGTCGACCTCGGCCTGGCAGGCGGCCAGCTCGAACTTGGTGTTCTGGAAGTGGGCGACCGGCTTGCCGAAGACGGTGCGCTCCTGCACGTACTGCTTGGCGAACCGGACGGCGGCCTTGGCCTGCGCGTAGGCGCCGAAGGCGATGCCCCAGCGCTCGGAGGCGAGGTTGTGGCCGAGGTAGTAGAAGCCCTTGTTCTCCTCGCCGAGCAGGTCCTCGACGGGCACCTTGACGTCGACGAACGCCAGCTCGGCGGTGTCGGAGGTCTTCAGGCCCAGCTTGTCCAGTTTGCGGCCGACGGAGTAGCCCTCGGACTTGGTGTCGACGGCGAAGAGGGAGATGCCGTGGCGGCGGTCCTCGGCGGTCGGCGCGGCGGTGCGGGCGCACACGATCACGCGGTCGGCGTGGACGCCACCGGTGATGAAGGTCTTGGCGCCGTTGAGGACGTAGTGCGTGCCGTCCTCGGAGAGCTTGGCGGTGGACTTCATGCCGGCCAGGTCCGAACCGGTCCCCGGCTCGGTCATGGCGATGGCCCACATCTCCTCGCCGCTGACGAACTTCGGCAGGAACCGCTTCTTCTGCTCGTCGGTGGCGAGCATCTTGATGTACGGCAGGGCGAGCAGGACGTGCACGCCGGAGCCGCCGAACTGGATGCCCGCACGAGAGGTCTCCTCGTACATGACGGCTTCGAACTTGTGGGTGTCCAGGCCCGCGCCGCCGAACTCCTCCGGCACGCTGATGCCGAAGATGCCCAGCTCACCGAGCTTGTAGTAGAAGTCGCGCGGCGCCTGGCCGGCGGCGAACCACTCGTCGTAGACGGGGACGACCTCGGCCTCGATGAAGGCGCGGAGGGTCTCCCGGAACGCCTCGTGATCCTCGTTGAACACCGTACGGCGCACGGCCGCCACCTCCACGTACGTCGACTGTCTAAGCGCTTGCTCACTTCCCACGGTACCGGCGAGTAGGGAAGCGCGTCCAGAGGGGGAGGGTCGTAACGCTCGTCACGCCCGATGGCGAACGACGCACGACGCACGTGCGGCAACCGGCACCCCCGCCCGCGCGTCGCACAGATCATGCAACCGGTAGGGCTCTTCTCGCTCATCCCGCTGACGGTCGGCGCGGGTTTCCTCGGCTTCGGCGTCTCCGGCCTGCGCCGCGCGGAAGCCCTGCGCCGCACGGGTGTCACCGCGCGGGGCCGGATCGTCCGCCACGACACCCGGCGCAGCGACGAAGGAGGCCCCCGGTATCACCACCCCGTCGCGACCTGGACGACCGAGGACGGCCGCGCGTACACGCACGCGTCACGCTTCGGCCGCGACAAGGTCGTTCCCGGCTTCGGCGTGGGCGCGTCGGTCGTGGTCCTCTACGACCCGGCGAAGCCCAGCCGGTTCATCATCCAGGGCTGGGACACGCCGGTGGTCGACAGAGTGTTCACGGTGCTGGGGGCGGTGCTCACGGCGGGGACGGTGGCAGTGGTGCTCGTGCTGGCCGTCACCCTCTGAGGGCGGCGCCGTGGGTCATTCCTCCTCGGGCTTGAGCCGCAGGCCGGCTTCCCACGCGAGATCCTGCCGGTAGACGACCGAGCCCTGGCGGTACCAGACCCGTATGCCTTCAAGACCGTCCTGTGCCGCCCCGGTCACCTTCACGCGGGCCAGCAGGCAGGCGTCGGCACGGCCGTGAGCGGGCACGCGGACCGGACGCTCGCCGTGGACCCCGGCACCGGGCGCCGCCCCCTGCGGGAACGACGCGTCGTCCATGACTCCCAGAATGCAGACGCCGTCGCCGTCGACAGCCGACACGCCGTAGCGCAGCACCCGGAGCCCCTGCGGCACGTGCACCCACTGAGCCCGCACCACGGTGAGCGGTTCCGCGGTGACATTGCCCGCCAGGGGCATGCTCACCCAGTACTCACCACCGACCCGGACGTGCTCGGAGCCGATCTCGCCGCCCCCTCTTGCGTCGAGCCCCCGCCCCTGCGCCCAGTCCCGGGCCCGGTCACCGCCGGCGACCCCGCTCAGCAACACCAACGCGGCGACCACGACCACGGCCCGCCGCACCCCCATGCCCACGGCTCTGCCCCGCACACCGACCATGACGACTCCCCCCTTTTTTGATCACTGCGGAGGCATCAGATCACGCGACTGACGTGGGCGGAAGCCTGCGTCACCACCGCCGGTAGGCACCTACCCGCCACCACCCGCAGCCACCAACCCACCCGGCGCCCATGCGAGGCGCCCCCGCGCCCCACACCTCGACCGGCCGCCCAGCCGACCCGATCGACGACCCACCCGGGCCCCGCTTTCCTCGGGGCCCTACAGCCACGTCGCCGGTGAGCGGCCACTACAACTCACAGCCTCCGTCACAAGGCGTCGGCTGCCATCGCCTACCCGACCGCTGCGCCGCTCAACTGCAGCACCAGCGCGTCGTACAGGGGAGCGTCGGGGAACGGCAAGACCTCGCCGCGCCACTCGTATCCCCAGGACTCATACAGCCTTCGGACTCGCGGATGTTCGCGCTCGACGAGGAGTGTCACGCGTTCTTCGGACCTGTCGCTCAGCAACGCGTCGTGGATCTTCCGTGCCGCCCCGGTTCCGCGAACCTCTTGCACCACCATCAGCTCGGACAGCGCGAAAGTGCGGCTTCCCGTCTCCGTGATCACATTTGCGGCAACGGGGGTTCGCAGACCGGTCCACCATCGCGTGTCCGGCTGAAGCGTGCAGCCGTAGGCGTAGCCGATCGGCCGACCGTCGAGATAGCCGCAAACCGCTCCGAACCCGGGGACTTCCGTATTCCAGCCGAGTCTCTCGTCGAAACGTTCGACATGGTGGAACTCCTCCTGGAGCCGGTCCGCGTAGATCTCGGCGTACACCCGAAGCAGCTGGGGGCGGATGTCGTTCAGGCTTTCCGCGTCCCTGCGCTCCAGCCGCAATCCGTCCATTTCACGCTCCTGTCTGTCGGGTCCGTTCCAGGAAATCGGCAACGGCCGGTACCCGTGCGTGGGGTGTCAGACGGCACCGCAGATCGTCGAGTTTGTTCCGCACCCGCTCGCTATGCAACCGGCTGGCCAACTCAGCGGCCCTGCCTGCCTCGACGGCGGCCTGCTCGACCTTGCCGCCGTCGAGAAGTGCCTGCGCACGTTGCACGGTGTAGTACACACGGTTCCGCTCGAAACGTGGCTCCAACATGGTGAGCGCGTCGGCGGTCAGTCGCTCTGCCCGCTCGTACTTGCCGAGGGCCTGATGGGCGGCACCGGCCAGGCCGGTGATCTCGCCGGGGGTGAGGAAGGAGAGCCAAGGGGCGGGCTCGTCTCCGGCGCGGTCGTAGGCAGTCTCGGCGCGGGCGAGAGAGCGCTCGGCTCTGGCTCGTTCACCTGTGCGGGCATATCCGACGGCCTGGCGGCAGTGCAACAGTGCCATCAGCCAGGGGTCTGTCCTGGCCTGCCGGGTCTCGACGGCTGCCCGCCCGATCCGCAGCGCCTCACGGTCCCGGCCAAGCAGACGGGCCTGCATGGCGAGGTTGGACCACACCCGGGCCTGCAACATTCCATCGGCCGACAGCATGCCCGCCTGGAGGGCCTGACTGTAGAGGCGGCTGGCGTCTTGCTGACGGCCCGCGTCGTAGGCGAACCATCCTGCTGAGGCGGCAAGGTCACCCATCGCGGAGTACAGGAGACGTTCCACGCGCTCGCCATAACTACATCGGTTCAATGTGTGCTGGACTCGTCGCAGGGCGTCCATCGCCACCGCGTGCAGGGCGCCGCCACCCAGTTGGTGATCATGCCTGTAGAGGGCCGGGACGAGCGCCCGAATGCGGTGCACATCGCTGGCCCCCAACCGGCCCTCCACCGGAATGACGTCCAGGCCGAGTGCGGCGGCAAGGCCGACCGCGACGAACTCGCGGCGTTTCACGGTGCGGTGCTCCTTTGTGGCTACCGGCTGCGGAGGCACGCTCGGCATCCGTGACGTTTTGCGCGGGGTGAAGCCCATGCCCTCCGGACTGCGCCCGAAGATTCTCTGGAGAGGCAGAAGGTACCGGGCCCATGGCCATTGCACTTCGCCGCTGATCCATCGGCGGACGTGGCGGTCGGTGCATTGCGCGGGCTGTCCGAATAACTCCTGGGCTACCTGATTCACCTCCTCCGCGAGCCCGGCGTGTGTGTACCCGAACTCGGCCAGCAGCGCTTCAAGTTTCGCGTTCCTGTGTCTGGCCACAGTTTCTCCCCCGGCGCCGTTGTCCCTGCGCTTCGACGGTAGCCCTGGAGAGCGCCGTCGTTGAAAAACGTCCGGTCGACGGCAAGTAACTGCCCCAGAACTGACCTGATGTGGGGGTGGGCATTTCGGGTTTCCTCGGAGAACAACGCTGACCCCGGCGACCGCGCGAACGGCCCCGGGGCATGGCCAACGCTGCAGAGGAGCGTCGACACCATGCAAGCTACCTCCCCGAACGACCCGGGGGTCAAGATGACCCTGCGCGTGTACCAGGTGGACCGCTACGGCACCGTCACCCAGGACCGGGGGACGGTCAAGGTCCTGAACAGTGATGAGCCGTTGTCGCTCTCGACCGCCTACCCGCCGTGCGGGTGCCAGACCTGCCGGGCCACACGGAGGGGCGGTGCTGTGAACACTCCCCCGAACGGCAGCAACGCCACCGCCCTCATCGATATCGCCACCATCCGGGAAACCATCGAGCGCATCCTCGGCCCGGAAGGCGCCGAGGCACCGCCTTCGGCGCCCATCGAGGTGGAGACCGGCACCGCCGTCCTGCGCGGCCACCTGGAGCTCCTGATCCCCGAAGTCGCCAAGAGGGCGGCCCGACTGCCGAAGGACAGCGTCTCCCGCTACTGCGCCCTCGCCTGCATCGGCGAGGCCCGCCGCAAGCTGGACGCAGAGCCCAGTCCCCGCTTCGGCGGCCCCGCCGGTCACGCCCGCCGCCTGGCCCGCGTCCTGCGCGCCCTGTGCGACCACTACGAGAACGCGGGCCACGCCCAACGGTGAGCCCTGCCGGTCCGCGCCCCGGTACCGACGCGGACACCCGGCTGACGTACCCCCACGGCGACCGCAGGGTCAGGGTCGCAACCAACCAAGACTCCCGTACGCAACGCACCGCCTCACAGCAAAGGAGCACCCCTTGTTCGTGCACTCCGACCGACTTCCGACCAGCTCACCGCTGCCGTCCGGAACCCGTACACCTGCCCCCTGGAGTCTGAGCCGCATGGCCCCGTACCCCACCATGGCCCCGGACTACGCACGCGCCGAGATCGACCCGGTCACCCAGGCCACCGTCTTCTTCGACGCCGACGGGCGCGTCATGGAGATGCCCGGCCACGGCACCAGCACCGGCACGGCCCCGTCCACCGGCACCAGCCCCGACGGCAACGGCTCCACGCAGGACAGCGACACCGGCAGCGACGGCGACCAGTGAAGGGACCAGGCCGGTACTGGTCGTCACCAGCCTGTACGACCCCACCTCCGACGTGGTGATCCGCGAGCTGCACGGCAGGGGTGTCCCGGTCGTGCGGCTCGACTCCGGGGATTTCCCGGCATCACTGTCGATGGAAGCCGAGGTCACCGATCGCGGCATCCGGGGGCGTATCTCCACCCCGACCCGCACTGCGGACCTGTCCCGCATCCGCGCCCTCTACTACCGCCGCCCCTCCGGCTTCTCCTTCCCGCACCTCACCGAGCAGGACGCCCGATTTGCCGTCACCCAGGCCCGCTACGGCCTCGGTGGCGTGCTGGCCTCCCTGCCGGGCTGCCTGTACGTCAACCACCCGCACCGCATCGGTGACGCGGAGTTCAAGCCCTCGGGGCTGGCCGCAGCGGTGCGGGCCGGCTTCGACGTACCGCCCACGCTCATCACGTCCGACCCGGACGTCGCCCGGGCCTTCATCAAGCGGTACGGCTCGGTCGTCTGCAAGCCCCTGCAGAATCCGGTGTATCTGGTCGACGGCGACTCATCCGTCGTCACGGTCGCCGAGGTGACGGACGAAGACATCGACGACCGCGTGGCCGGGACGGCCCACCTGTTCCAGGAACGCGTAACGAAGACGGCCGACGTCCGTGTGACCGTCATCGGCTCCCAGGTGTTCTGCGTCCGCATCGACTCGGACCTCCTCGACTGGCGCCCCGGACACAGCCGCCTGACCTACACCCCCATCGAGCCGCCGCCCGGCATCGAGACCGCACTGCGCCGCTATCTGCGCCACTTCGGGCTGGTCTTCGGCGCTTTCGACTTCTGCGTGGACGGCGACGGCCGATGGTGGTTCCTGGAATGCAATCCCAGCGGCCAGTGGTACTGGCTCCAGACGGAGACCGGTCTGCCCATGCTGACGGCCCTGGCAGACCTGTTGGAGAGGACATGACCGACCACCCCCAGCTCCTCGCGTCGCTCATCGACACCCTGTCGGCCGGAGGCAACCTGCGCTCACCCGCGTGGAAGCGGGCGGCCGAAGCAGTCCCCCGGCACGAGTTCCTCCGCGGCGGCTTCTTCCGCCGTATCCAGAACTCCGTGCCTTCCGCCTGGGAGCCGGTCCTGGAGAGCGACCCCGGCTGGCTCGAAGCCTGTTACAGCGACGAGTCGCTGGTGACCCAGATCGCCGGCACCGTCGTACCGACCGACATCCGCGGCCGCATCCTGCGCGAGCCGACGAGTTCCAGCACGCTCCCCTCCCTCGTCCTGCGCATGCTGGAGGACCTCCAGGTCGAACCAGGTATGCGCGTGCTGGAGATCGGCACCGGCACCGGCTACTCGACCGCGCTGCTCACCCAGCGGCTCGGCGAGGAGAACGTCACCTCCATCGAGTACGACGAGGACGTGGCCGTCAGGGCACGCACCGCCCTCGGCCGGCTCGGCATCCACCCGACGCTCGTCACCGGGGACGGGCTGGACGGCTACGCCGAGGGCGCGCCCTACGACAGGATCATCGCAACCTGCGGCGTACGGACGATCCCCGCGCCCTGGATCGAGCAGACCCGGCCCGGCGGGCTCGTCCTCGCCACCGTCGGCGGCTGGCTCGGCGCATCGGAGCTGGCCCGGCTGACCGTGCACGCCGACGGCACCGCGTCCGGGCCTCTGATCGGCGGGCGGGTCAGCTTCATGCTCGCCCGGCCGCACCTTCCGCCACCGCTGGACCTTCTGCCGGACCTCAGCGCCGGCAAGGAACGCGAGACCTGCCTCGGCGCCGGCGTCCTCGACGACTGGACCTGCCGGTTCATCGTCCAGGCGGCCGTACCGGAGGCACAGCGTCTCGCCCTGGCACACGACGGGCGCCATGAGGACGTGCTCCTCGACGTCGCATCCGGCTCGTGGGCCGCCCTCCACCACGACGGCCGACGGTGGACCGTACGGCAGGACGGGCCGAACGCCCTCTGGGACACCGCCGAAGAGCATGTGCGCCGCTGGCAGGCCGCCGGTGCGCCCGGGCTCGAGCGATTCACCGTCCATGTCACGCCCGGCAAGCACAGCTACCGCTGGTAGATCACACCGTCCGCTACGACGCCTCCGCCGCCGAGAACGCCCCCCGAGCCATCCGGTGCAGCAGTTCCGCCGTCACCCCCCGGCCGGGCAGCGTGCCGCCGCGGCCCAGGTGGGGGGTGGAGTTCAGCAGACCGAAGACCGAGTGCACCGCGGAGCGCGCCGCCGCCTCCCCCAGCCCCGGGTACACCTCCCGTACGACCTCCACCCACAGCTCGACGTACTGCCGCTGCAGCTGGCGCACCAGCTTGCGGTCGCTGTCGCGCAGGCGGTCCAGTTCGCGGTCGTGGAGGGTGATCAGCGGGCGGTCGTCCAGCGCGAAGTCGATGTGGCCCTCGATCAGGGAGTCCAGCACGGTGCTCGCCGGTACCCCGTCCGCCTCCGCCACCCGCAGTTTCGCCCCGGTCAGCAGCCGTCCGCTGATCCCGACGAGCAGCTCGGCGAGCATCGCGTCCTTGCCCGGGAAGTGCCGGTACAGGCCGGGTCCGCTGATTCCCACGGCCGCGCCTATCTCGTCGACGCCGACGCCGTGGAAACCGCGTTCGGCGAACAGCCGGGCAGCCGCCTTGAGGATCTGGTCGCGGCGGGTCGGGGCGTCGGTTCTGGTGGCCATGCCGTCAATTCTAGACAGGCAGGTTAGCGGTCGTTAACCTGGAGGAAATGGTTAACGCTCATTAACAGTGATCACTGGGTGAGGGGACCGCAAGGATGCAAGAGGCACCGGAGCTGACGAGCGCGGCCGATCCCGCGTCGGAGGCCTGGCAGGCCAACGAGGAGGCGCACCGCGCTCTCGTCGATGAGCTGCGCGGCAAGCTGGCCGCCGCCCGCCTGGGCGGAGGTGAGAAGGCGCGGGCACGGCACACCGCGCGCGGCAAGCTGCTGCCGCGGGACAGGGTGGACACGCTGCTCGACCCGGGCTCGCCCTTCCTGGAGCTGGCGCCGCTGGCCGCCGACGGGATGTACGACGGGCAGGCCCCGGCGGCGGGCGTGATCGCCGGGATCGGCCGGGTCAGCGGCCGTGAGTGCGTGATCGTCGCCAACGACGCCACCGTCAAGGGCGGCACGTACTACCCGATGACCGTGAAGAAGCACCTGCGCGCCCAAGAGGTGGCGCTCGACAACCGGCTTCCCTGCCTGTACCTCGTCGACTCCGGCGGCGCCTTCCTGCCGATGCAGGACGAGGTCTTCCCGGACCGTGACCACTTCGGGCGGATCTTCTACAACCAGGCCCGGATGTCGGGCGCCGGGATTCCGCAGATCGCCGCCGTCCTCGGCTCGTGCACGGCGGGTGGCGCGTACGTCCCCGCCATGAGCGACGAGGCCGTCATCGTCCGCAACCAGGGCACGATCTTCCTCGGCGGTCCGCCCCTGGTGAAGGCCGCCACCGGCGAGGTCGTCACGGCCGAGGAGCTGGGCGGCGGCGAGGTCCACTCCCGCGTCTCGGGCGTCACCGACCACCTCGCGGAGGATGACGCGCACGCCCTGCGGATCGTGCGGAACATCGTCGCCACCCTCCCGGCGCGTCCCTCCCTGCCCTGGCAGGTCGCGCCCGTCACAGAGCCCAAGGTCGACCCCTACGGCCTCTACGGCGCCGTGCCCGTCGACTCCCGCACCCCCTACGACGTCCGCGAGGTCATCGCCCGTATCGCCGACGGCTCCCGGTTCGCGGAGTTCAAGAGCGAGTTCGGGCAGACCCTCGTCACCGGCTTCGCCCGGATCATGGGGCACCCGGTGGGGATCGTCGCCAACAACGGCATCCTGTTCGCCGAGTCGGCGCAGAAGGGCGCGCACTTCATCGAGCTGTGCGACCAACGCGGCATCCCGCTGGTGTTCCTGCAGAACATCTCCGGGTTCATGGTCGGCAAGGACTACGAGGCCGGCGGCATCGCCAAGCACGGCGCGAAGATGGTCACCGCCGTCGCCTGCACGCGCGTGCCGAAGCTGACCGTCGTCGTCGGCGGGTCGTACGGCGCGGGCAACTACTCCATGTGCGGCCGGGCCTACTCGCCCCGCTTCCTGTGGATGTGGCCCAACGCCAAGATCTCCGTGATGGGCGGCGAGCAGGCCGCCTCCGTGCTCGCCACCGTCAAGCGGGACCAGATGGAAGCGCGGGGTGAGGACTGGGCCGCCGAGGAGGAGGAGACCTTCAAGGCGCCGATCCGCGCGCAGTACGAGCGGCAGGGCAACGCCTACTACGCCACCGCCCGCCTGTGGGACGACGGCGTCATCGACCCGCTGGACACCCGCCAGGTCCTCGGGCTCGCCCTGACGGCCTGCGCCAACGCGCCCCTGGGTGATCCCCAGTTCGGCGTCTTCCGGATGTGAGGAGGGGACTCGTGTTCGACACCGTACTCGTGGCCAACCGGGGCGAGATCGCCGTCCGCGTCATCCGCACCCTGCGGTCCATGGGCGTGCGCTCGGTGGCCGTCTTCTCCGACGCCGACGCGGACGCCCGGCACGTCCGGGAGGCCGACACGGCGGTCCGTATCGGTCCGGCGCCGGCCGCCGAGAGCTATCTGTCCATCGAACGGCTGCTGGAGGCCGCCCGGAGCACCGGCGCGCAGGCCGTCCACCCGGGCTACGGCTTCCTCGCCGAGAACGCGGCCTTCGCCCGCGCCTGCGAGGAGGCCGGGATCGTCTTCATCGGTCCCCCGGCCGACGCCATCGCGCTGATGGGCGACAAGATCCGCGCCAAGGAGACCGTGCGGGCGGCCGGCGTGCCGGTCGTGCCGGGCTCCAGCGGCAGCGGGCTCAGCGACGACCAGCTCGCCGACGCAGCCCGCACGATCGGCATGCCCGTGCTGCTGAAGCCGTCGGCCGGCGGTGGCGGCAAGGGCATGCGGCTGGTGCGGGACGCCGACCGACTGGCCGACGAGATCGCCGCCGCCCGCCGCGAGGCCCGCGCCTCCTTCGGCGACGACACGCTGCTGGTCGAGCGGTGGATCGACCGGCCCCGGCACATCGAGATCCAGGTGCTGGCCGACGGCCACGGGAACGTCGTCCACCTCGGCGAGCGCGAGTGCTCGCTGCAGCGGCGCCACCAGAAGATCATCGAGGAGGCGCCGAGCGTGCTCCTCGACGAGGCCACGCGCGCGTCGATGGGCGAGGCGGCCGCGCAGGCGGCCCGCTCCTGCGGCTACCGCGGCGCGGGCACGGTGGAGTTCATCGTCCCCGGCGGCGACCCGTCGCAGTACTACTTCATGGAGATGAACACCCGTCTCCAGGTCGAGCACCCGGTCACCGAGCTCATCACCGGCCTGGACCTGGTGGAGTGGCAGCTGCGGGTGGCGGCCGGTGAGCCGCTCGGCTTCGGGCAGGACGACGTCCGCCTCACCGGGCACGCGATCGAGGCCCGTATCTGCGCCGAGGACCCGGCGCGCGGCTTCCTCCCCTCGGGCGGCACGGTGCTCAAGCTGCGCGAACCCGACGGCTGGGGGTCCCCCCTGCTCGGAGAGCTTGGGGGAGGGGTGCGCACCGACTCCGGGCTCAGCGAGGGCACCGAGGTCGGCAGCCTGTACGACCCGATGCTGTCCAAGGTCATCGCATACGGCCCCGACCGGGCGACCGCTCTGCGCAGACTCCGCGCGGCCCTCGCGGAGACGGTGACGCTCGGCGTGCAGACCAACGCGGGCTTCCTGCGCCGGCTGCTCGCACACCCGGCGGTCGTCTCCGGCGACCTGGACACCGGGCTGGTGGAGCGGGTGGTGGACGACCTGGTCCCCACCGGCGTGCCGGAGGAGGTGTACGAGGCGGCGGCGGCCGTACGTCTGCACGCGCTGAAGCCGGAAGGGGACGGCTGGGTCGATCCCTTCTCCGTGCCGAGCGGCTGGCGGATGGGCGGCACGCCCAAGCCCGTCTCCTTCCCGCTGCGGGTCACCGAGCCCGTGGACCACACCCCGCGCGGCACCCACACCGTCACCGGCGACACGGTCACCGTCACCCTCGACGGCGTCCGGCACACCTTCCACCACGCCGCCGACTGGCTCGGCCGGGACGGCGACGCCTGGCACGTGCGCGACCACGACCCGGTCGCCGCGTCCCTCACCCGCTCCGGGCACGCGGGCGCCGACTCGCTGACCGCGCCGATGCCGGGCACGGTGACGGTGGTGAAGGTGGCCGTCGGCGACGAGGTGGCCGCCGGGCAGAGCCTGCTGGTGGTGGAGGCGATGAAGATGGAGCACGTCATCTCCGCCCCGCACGCCGGCACGGTCGCCGAACTGGACGTCACCCCCGGCACGACGGTCGCCATGGACCAGGTGCTGGCCGTGATCACCCCGCACGAGGAGGCGGCGCGATGACTGCTCCCGGACTGCCGATGACGGTCCCGGCCGCCGGGCTGCCCGCCCGGGTGCGCATCCACGAGGTCGGTGCGCGCGACGGGCTGCAGAACGAGAAGGCCGCCGTGCCGACCGAGGTGAAGGCGGAGTTCGTCCGCCGCCTGGCCGAAGCCGGCCTGACCACGATCGAGGCGACCAGCTTCGTGCACCCCAAGTGGGTGCCCCAGCTCGCCGACGCCGAGCAGCTGTTCCCCCTCGTGAGCGCGCTGCCCGTGGACCTGCCGGTGCTGGTGCCGAACGAACGCGGCCTGGAGCGGGCGCTGGCGCTGAAGGCGACCCGGGTCGCCGTGTTCGCCAGCGCCACCGAGTCCTTCGCCAAGGCCAACCTCAACCGCACGGTGGACGAGGCGCTCGCGATGTTCGCCCCGGTGGTGTCGCGGGCGAAGGCGGAGGGCGTCCATGTCCGCGGCTATCTGTCCATGTGCTTCGGCGACCCCTGGGAGGGCCCGGTCCCCGTCGACCAGGTCGTCCGGGTCTGCCGGACGCTGCTGGACCTGGGCTGCGACGAGCTGAGCCTCGGCGACACCATCGGGGTGGCGACCCCGGGGCACGTCACCGCGCTGCTGACCGCGCTGAAGGAAGCCGGAATCGGCACCGGGTCCCTGGGCGTGCACTTCCACGACACCTACGGCCAGGCCCTCGCCAACACCCTGGCCGCGCTGCAGCACGGCGTCACCACCGTCGACGCCTCCGCGGGCGGCCTGGGCGGCTGCCCCTACGCGAAGTCCGCCACCGGCAATCTCGCCACCGAGGACCTGGTGTGGATGCTGCACGGCCTCGGTATCGACACCGGGGTCGACCTCGGCCGTCTCGTCGCCACAAGCGTCTGGATGGCCGAACAGCTGGGCCGCCCCAGCCCCTCCCGTACCGTCCGCGCCCTCTCCCACAAGGACCAGTGATCAGCATGGACTACCGACTCTCCCCCGAACTGGAAGAACTCCGGCGCACGGTCGAGGAGTTCGCGCACGACGTGGTGGCGCCGAAGATCGGTGACTTCTACGAGCGGCACGAGTTCCCGTACGAGATCGTGCGGGAGATGGGGCGCATGGGCCTGTTCGGGCTGCCGTTCCCGGAGGAGTACGGCGGCATGGGCGGCGACTATCTGGCGCTCGGCGTGGCCCTGGAGGAGCTGGCCCGGGTGGACTCGTCTGTGGCGATCACGCTCGAGGCGGGGGTGTCGCTGGGTGCGATGCCGATCCATCTGTTCGGCACCCAGGAGCAGAAGCGGGAGTGGCTGCCCCGGCTGTGCGCGGGCGAGATCCTCGGCGCGTTCGGCCTGACCGAGCCGGACGGCGGCTCGGACGCCGGTGCCACCCGCACCACGGCCCGCCTGGACCCGGACACGAACGAGTGGGTGATCAACGGCACCAAGTGCTTCATCACCAACTCCGGCACGGACGTCACCGGCCTGGTCACGGTCACCGCGGTCACGGGCCGCAAGCCCGACGGCCGGCCGCGGATCTCCGCGATCATCGTGCCGTCCGGCACCCCGGGCTTCACCGTCGCGGCGCCGTACTCGAAGGTCGGCTGGAACGCCTCCGACACCCGTGAGCTGTCCTTCCAGGACGTCCGGGTCCCGGCCGCGAACCTGCTGGGCGAGGAGGGCCGCGGGTACGCGCAGTTCCTGCGCATCCTCGACGAGGGACGCATCGCCATCGCGGCGCTCGCGACCGGCCTGGCGCAGGGCTGCGTGGACGAGTCGGTGAAGTACGCCAAGGAGCGGCACGCCTTCGGCAAGCCGATCGGCGCCAACCAGGCCATCCAGTTCAAGATCGCCGACATGGAGATGCGCGCCCACACCGCGCGCCTGGCCTGGCGCGACGCGGCGGCCCGTCTGGTCGCCGGGGAGCCCTTCAAGAAGGAGGCGGCCCTGGCGAAGCTGTACTCCTCCACGATCGCGGTGGACAACGCCCGCGACGCCACCCAGGTCCACGGCGGCTACGGCTTCATGAACGAGTACCCGGTGGCCCGCATGTGGCGCGACTCGAAGATCCTGGAGATCGGGGAGGGCACGAGCGAGGTCCAGCGGATGCTGATCGCACGGGAGTTGGGGCTCGTGAGCTGAGCGCGAGGGGGCGCCCCCTGGACAGTGAGTGAGGTTAGGCTAACCTACCTTCGAACCTGTCCTGCGGGCGCTCCGCCCCGTTCGAAAGCAGTCATACCCATGCCCAACGCCAGCGCCACCCACTTCACCCGCCGCGGGATCCTGGCCGCGGGCGGCGTCATCGGCCTCGGTGCCGCGCTCGCCGCCTGCGGTGACGACGACGCGACATCCGGGGGCTCGGGCAAGGGCACCGCCGCCGCAAGGTCCGGCCCCTGGACCTTCAAGGACGACCGCGGGCAGACGGCGAAGGCCGACCAGGTGCCGTCGAACATCGTCGCGTTCACCGGTGTCGCCGCCGCGCTGCACGACTACGGCGTCGAGGTGAAGGGCGTCTTCGGCCCGACGAAGACCAAGGACGGCAAGGCCGACGTGCAGGCCGGCGGCCTGGACGTGAACAAGGTGACCGTCCTCGGCAACGAGTGGGGCCAGTTCAACATCGAGCAGTACGCCGCGCTCCAGCCGGACCTGCTCATCTCCACCATGTTCGACAACGTCGGCAGCCTCTGGTACGTCCCGGAGGAGTCGAAGAAGAAGATCGAAGCCGTCGGCGCGCCCAGCGCCGGCATCTCCGTCTACGACCGCCAGCTGACCGAGCCGCTCGCGCGCATGCTCGAGCTGGCGAAGTCCCTCGGCGGTGACGTGACCGCCGCGAAGGTCACCCGGGCGAAGAAGCGGTTCGAGGACGCGGCGGCCCGGCTGCACGCCGCGGCGAAGGCCAAGCCGGACATCAAGGTGATGGCGGGCAGCGCCAGCCAGGACCTGTTCTACGTCTCCGGCACCGACCTCTCCATCGACCTGGAGTACTTCAAGGCCCTCGGCGTGAACTTCGTCGAGCCGCCGGAGAGCGCGAAGAAGCAGGGCGGCGGCTGGTTCGAGTCGCTGAGCTGGGAGAACGTCGACAAGTACGCGGCGGACATCATCATGATGGACAACCGCACGTCTGCGGTGCAGCCCGCCGACATCTCCGAGGCCACCTGGAAGAAGCTGCCCGCGGTGAAGGCCGGGCAGGTCATCTCCCGTAATCCCGAGCCGATTCTGTCCTACGACAAGTGTGCGCCGTTGCTCGAGCAGCTGGCCGAGGCGCTGGAGAAGGCCAAGAAGGTTGGCTGACATGTTCCGCCGGTGAGGTGCCCCCCTAAGCGCCGTGGGGGCGCTTCGCCGTGGGCGGGCTGCGGGCCGTTTGTGGCTGGTCGCGCAGTTCCCGCCCCCTGGAGTGGGACACCTCGCCCTCTCCCACAATCTGACGTCGCTTGAGGAGCCTCCATGACCACGGCCGTAGCCGCTCCGTTCCGTTTCTTTTCCCTTCAGGTTGTCCGGACGAGGCGGCTCGGGCCGTCGCTCGTCCGGGTTTCCTTCGCCGGGGCCGATCTGGACGCCTTGCGGTCGGTGGGGCGTGATCAGTCGCTGTCGCTGTTCCTGCCGCATCCGGGGCAGCCGGAGCCGGTCGTGCCGATCGAGCTGGGCGACGGCTGGTGGCAAGGGTGGCGGGAACTCCCGGACGACGTACGGGCCGTGATGCGGTCGTACACGCTGCGCGCCCTGCGTCAGGACGCCTGGGGGCGCACCAGCGAGATCGACATCGACTTCGCGCTGCACGGCGTCGGGCCCGGTGCGGTCGCTCCCGCCGGTCCCGCCTCCCGCTGGGCCGCCCGGGCCGCGGCCGGTGACCGGGTGCTGCTGCTCGGCCCTGCGGTCGCCGACAACCGGGCCGTCCGCTTCCGTCCGCCCGCGGACACCGATCTCGTCGTGCTGTGGGGCGACGAGACGGCCGTGCCCGCCGCGACCGCCGTCCTGGAGTCCCTGCCGGCCGGTACGCGGGTGCGTGCCTGGCTGGAGGTGCCGCACGCCGGTGACATCCAGGACGTGGCCACCGAGGCGGACGTCGAGATCACGTGGCTCGTACGGCACGACGGGTCCCCCACGACCGTCGACGCCGTACGGACCGCCCCCCTGCCCGTCTCGGCACGGCCGTACGTGTGGCTCGCCGGTGAGTCCGGCCGGGTCAAGGAGCTGCGCCGGCACTTCGTCGGGGAGCGTGGCGTCGACCGGCGGCGCGTGACGTTCGTCGGGTACTGGCGGCAGGGCATGACCGAGGAACAGCTCCGCGCGGCGGAGTAACTCCCCCCTTCGTGACCGCGGTCACGGCACAGCCATGTCGGCACCTGATCAATTTAGGTTAGGCTAACCTAAATTAGCCCGCACGGACTGTCCCCACCGGAGGACCCCCACATGCGCTCGCACCTGCTCAATGACCTCACCACGGAGCACTACCGCCGCTCCGTGACCGAAGGAGTCGAGCGGGTGGCCGCGAAACTCGCCACCACCGACCGTCCGTTCACCGGCGTCACCGCCGACGACCTCGCCCCCCGCATCGAGGGCATCGACCTGGACGAGCCGCTGCTCGACACCACGGCCGCCCTGGACGAACTGGAGGAGGTCTACCTCCGCGACGCCGTCTACTTCCATCACCCCCGCTACCTCGCCCACCTCAACTGCCCCGTCGTCATCCCCGCCGTGCTCGGCGAGGCCGTCCTGTCCGCCGTCAACTCCTCCCTCGACACCTGGGACCAGTCGGCCGGCGGCACCCTCATCGAGCGCCGGATCGTCGACTGGACCGCACAGCGCATCGGCCTCGGCCCGGCCGCCGACGGCGTCTTCACCTCCGGCGGCAGCCAGTCCAACCTCCAGGCGCTGCTGCTTGCCCGGGAAGAGGCCAAGAGCGACTCCCTCGCACGGCTGCGCGTCTTCGCCTCCGAGGTCAGCCACTTCAGCGTGAAGAAGTCCGCCAAACTCCTCGGCCTCGGCCCCGACGCGGTCGTCACCCTCCCCGTCGACCACGACAAGCGGATGCAGACCGTCGCCCTCGCCCGCGAACTCCAGCGCTGCCGCGAGGACGGCCTGGTGCCGATGGCCGTCGTCGCCACCGCCGGCACCACCGACTTCGGCTCCATCGACCCGCTGCCCGAGATCGCGGAGCTGTGCGCCCAGTACGGCACCTGGATGCACGTCGACGCCGCCTACGGCTGCGGGCTGCTGGTCTCCCCCACCCGGCGCGCGCTGCTGACCGGCATCGAGCGCGCCGACTCGGTCACCGTCGACTACCACAAGTCCTTCTTTCAGCCGGTGAGTTCCTCCGCCGTACTGGTCCGCGACGCCGCCACCCTGCGGCACGCCACCTACCACGCCGAGTACCTCAACCCGCGCCGCATGGTCGCCGAGCGCATCCCCAACCAGGTCGACAAGTCCCTGCAGACCACCCGCCGCTTCGACGCCCTGAAGCTCTGGCTGACGCTGCGCGTGATGGGCGCCGACAGCGTCGGCCGGCTCTTCGACGAGGTGTGCGACCTGGCGCGGGAGGGCTTCCGGCTGCTGGCCGGCGACCCGCGCTACGACGTCGTCGTCGAACCGGCCCTGTCCACCCTGGTCTTCCGCTACATCCCGGCCGCCGTCACCGACCCGGCCGAGATCGACCGCGCCAACCTCCGCGCCCGCAAGGCCCTGTTCGCCTCCGGGGACGCCATCGTCGCCGGCACCAAGGTCGCGGGCCGCCACTACCTGAAGTTCACCCTGCTCAATCCCGAGACGACGGCCGAGGACATCGCGGCCGTGCTCGACCTGATCGCCGGCCACGCCGAGCAGTACCTGGGAGAGTCCCTTGACCGCGCTTGCTGAATCCCGAGACCGCACCTACGACTTCGTGGGCATCGGGCTCGGGCCCTTCAACCTCGGCCTGGCCTGCCTGACGGAGCCCATCGCCGAGCTGGACGGACTCTTCCTGGAGTCCAAGCCGGACTTCGAGTGGCACGCCGGCATGTTCCTCGACGGCGCGCACCTGCAGACGCCGTTCATGTCGGACCTGGTCACCCTGGCCGACCCGACCTCGCCGTACTCGTTCCTGAACTACCTCAAGGAGCAGGGCCGGCTGTACTCCTTCTACATCCGGGAGAACTTCTACCCGCTGCGCGTCGAGTACGACGCCTACTGCCGCTGGGCCGCGAACAAGCTGAGCAGCGTGCGCTTCAGCACGACGGTCACCGAGGTGACGTACGACGAGAGCGACGAGCTGTACGCCGTGCGGACCGCCGACGGTGAGACGTTCCGCGCCCGCCACCTGGTCCTCGGCACCGGCACCCCGCCCCACATCCCCGAGGCCTGCCGGGGCCTGGGCGGCGACCTCCTCCACAACTCGCGCTACGTGCAGCACAAGGCCGAGCTGCAGCGCAAGGAGACGATCACGCTGGTCGGCTCCGGGCAGTCCGCCGCCGAGATCTACCACGACCTGCTCAGCGAGATCGACGTCCACGGCTACCGGCTGAACTGGGTCACCCGCTCCCCGCGCTTCTTCCCGCTGGAGTACACCAAGCTCACCCTGGAGATGACCTCCCCCGAGTACATCGACTACTACCACGCCCTGCCGGAGGCGACCCGCTACCGGCTCACGGAGCGCCAGAAGGGCCTGTTCAAGGGCATCGACGGCGACCTGATCAACGAGATCTTCGACCTGCTCTACGAGAAGAACCTCGGCGGCCCGGTGCCCACCCGGCTGCTCACCAACTCCGCGCTGACCCAGGCGACGTACGGCAACGGCGCGTACACCCTCACCTTCCACCAGGAGGAGCAGGGCAAGGACTTCGAGATCGTCACCGACGGTCTGATCCTGGCCACCGGGTACAGATACGTCGAGCCGGAGTTCCTGAAGCCCATCCGCGACCGACTGGTGTACGACTCGCACGGCAGCCTGGACGTCGCCCGCAACTACGCCGTCGACGTCACCGGCCGGGGCGTCTTCCTGCAGAACGCCGGCGTCCACACCCACAGCATCACCAGCCCCGACCTGGGCATGGGCGCGTACCGCAACAGCTACATCATCCGGGAACTGCTCGGCAGCGAGTACTACCCGGTCGAGAAGACCATCGCCTTCCAGGAGTTCGCCGCATGACCTTCACGTTCCGCCCCCTCGACCCGCTGAAGGACGCCGAGCTGGTGCACTCCTGGGTCACGCATCCCAAGGCGGCGTTCTGGATGATGCAGGACGCGACACTCCAGGACGTCGAGCGGGCGTACAGGGAGATCGCCGCGGACGAGCACCACGAGGCGCTGCTCGGGCTCGACGGCGGCGAGCCCGTCTTCCTCATGGAGCGCTACGACCCCGCCCACCGCGAGCTGGCCGGCCTGTACGAGGCGCGGCCGGGCGATGTCGGCATGCACTTCCTGACGCCGCCGGCCGACACGCCCGTGCACGGGTTCACGCGGGCCGTCATCACCGCCGTGATGGGGCACCTCTTCGAGGACCCGGCGGTGCGGCGTGTCGTCGTGGAGCCGGACGTGCGCAACACGGCCGTGCACGCGCTCAACGCGGCCGTGGGCTTCGTGCCGGAGCGGGAGATCGACAAGCCGGAGAAGCGGGCGCTGCTGAGCTTCTGCACCCGTGAGCAGTTCGAGAAGGCGGTGCGCGCATGACCCTCGCCGACGCCGTGGCCCACCTGTCGCCGGAGCGCTGGGAGGAGGCCAACCGACTGCTGGTGCGCAAGGCGCTCGCCGAGTTCGCGCACGAGCGGCTGATCACCCCCGAGGAGACCTCTCCCGGGCAGTACGTCGTCCGCAGCGACGACGGGCTGACCCGGTACGGTTTCACCGCCGTGCGCCGTGCCCTGGACCACTGGCAGGTGGACGCCCGCTCGCTCACCCGCCACCGCGACAGGGCCGAACTGCCGCTCGCCGCCCTGGACTTCGTCATCGAGCTGAAGGGGTCCCTGGGGCTGAGCGACGAGATCCTGCCGGTGTATCTGGAGGAGATCTCCTCCACCCTCTCCGGCACCTGCTACAAACTCACCGCACCGCGCGTGAGCGCCGCCGAATTGGCCAGGAGCGGTTTCCAGGCGATCGAGACCGGGATGACCGAGGGCCACCCCTGCTTCGTCGCCAACAACGGGCGGCTCGGCTTCGGCATCCACGAGTACCTGTCGTACGCGCCGGAGACGGCGAGCCCCGTCCGGCTGGTGTGGCTGGCGGCGCACCGGTCCAGGGCGGCGTTCACGGCCGGTGCCGGCATCGAGTACGAGAGCTTCGTTCGCGAGGAGCTGGGTGAGGAGACCGTGGAGCGGTTCCACGGCGTGCTGCGCGAGCAGGGCCTGGATCCGGCCGACTACCTGCTGATGCCGGTCCACCCGTGGCAGTGGTGGAACAAGCTCACCGTCACTTTCGCCGCCGAGGTCGCGCGCCGGCACCTGGTGTGCCTGGGCGAGGGCGACGACGAGTATCTGGCGCAGCAGTCCATACGGACCTTCTTCAACGCCTCGCACCCGCACAAGCACTACGTCAAGACGGCTCTGTCCGTCCTCAACATGGGCTTCATGCGGGGGCTGTCCGCCGCGTACATGGAGGCGACCCCGGCCATCAACGACTGGCTGGCGCAGCTGATCGAGGGCGACCCGGTGCTGAAGTCGGCGGGCCTGTCGATCCTCCGGGAGCGGGCGGCCGTCGGCTACCGGCACCTGGAGTACGAGCAGGCGACCGACCGCTACTCGCCGTACCGCAAGATGCTGGCCGCGCTGTGGCGGGAGTCCCCGGTGCCGTCGCTGGCGGACGGTGAGCAGCTAGCGACGATGGCCTCGCTGCTGCACGTCGACCACGAGGGCCGTGCCTTCGCGGCCGCGCTGATCGAGCGGTCGGGCCTCGCGCCCACCGAGTGGCTGCGGCGCTATCTGCGGGCGTACTACACGCCGCTGCTGCACAGCTTCTACGCCTACGACCTGGTGTTCATGCCGCACGGGGAGAACACGATCCTGGTGCTGCGGGACGGCGTGGTGCAGCGGGCGGTCTACAAGGACATCGCCGAGGAGATCGCGGTGATGGACCCGGACGCGGTGCTGCCGCCGGAGGTGGCGCGCATCCGGGTCGAGGTGCCGGAGGACAAGAAGCTGCTGTCGGTCTTCACGGACGTCTTCGACTGCTTCTTCCGTTTCCTGGCCGCGCTGCTCGCCGACGAGGGGGTGCTGACCGAGGACGGCTTCTGGCGGACGGTCGCCGAGGTCACCCGCGAGTACCAGCAGGCGCATCCCGAACTCGCCGACCGGTTCCGGCAGTACGACATGTTCGCCCCGGCGTTCGCGCTGTCCTGCCTCAACCGGCTCCAGCTGCGCGACAACCGGCAGATGGTCGACCTGGCCGACCCTTCGGGGGCGTTGCAGCTGGTGGGCACGCTGGAGAACCCGATCGCCGGGTTCTGACCTCCGAAAGCGGGCGGGCGCCCCGGTGTACGGTCCACCGGGGCGCCCGTCGGTGTTGTGCGTCGGGGTGGTCAGGGAGCCGGCCAGGGGACCTGGGGCGACTTGTAGTAGCCGATGCCGAGGGCGTCCCAGCGCGGGCCCTGGGCGGCCAGGCGGCCCTTGTAGGCGTCCCAGTCGTGGGTGGCCGCAGGGGACCAGCCCAGTTCGGCGACGCCGGCGACGCGCGGGAAGGCCATGTACTCGATGTCGGCGGACGTGGTGATGCGCTCCGTCCACATCGGCGCCTCGACGCCCTTGACCGCGGTGGCGGGGGCGCCGGGCAGGTAGGCGGCCGGGTCCCAGTCGTAGGACTTCCTCACCTCGACGTAGCCGGCCCAGGTAGCGCCCTGCTTGGTCGTGCTGTCGTACTTCATGTCGAGGTAGAGGTGGTCGGCGGGCGACAGGATCAGCCCGGTGCCGTGCTGCGCGGCCTGTGCGACCTGGGCCTTCTCTGTGGCGCTGGTGGAGTCCAGGCCCCAGTACTGGGCGAGGGCGCCGGGGGCGGGGGTGGCGCCGGTGAGCTGGTGCCAGCCGATGACCGTCTTGCCGTACTTGGCGACGTCGGGCTGGATCCGGTTCATGAACGTCACGTAGTCGGCGTGGCTGGTGGAGTGCGCCTCGTCGCCGCCGATGTGCAGATAGCGGCCCGGGGTGAGTGCGGCCAGCTCGCGTACGACGTCGTCGACGAAGCGGTAGGTGACGTCCTTGGGCACGCACAGCGAGCTGAAGCCGACGCTCGTGCCGGTGTACAGCGGGGGCGCGGTGCCGTCGCAGTTGAGTTCGGCGTAGGAGGCGAGGGCCGCGTTGGTGTGGCCGGGCATGTCGATCTCGGGGACCACGTCGAGATGGCGGGAGGCGGCGTAGCGGACGATCTCCCGGTAGTCGTCCTTGGTGTAGAAGCCGCCGAGGCCGCCGCCGACCTGGGTGGAGCCGCCGTAGGTGGCCAGGCGGGGCCAGGAGTCGACGGCGATGCGCCAGCCCTGGTCGTCGCTGAGGTGCAGATGCAGCTTGTTGATCTTGTAGAGGGCGAGTTCGTCGATGTACCGCTTCACCTGGTCGACGGTGAAGAAGTGCCGGGAGACGTCGAGCATGGCGCCGCGGTAACCGTAGCGCGGGGTGTCGGTGATGGTGCCGCCGGCCACCAGCCAGGGGCCGGGCTGCACGGTGTCCTTCTCGACGGCGGCGGGCAGCAGCTGACGGAGCGTCTGCACGCCGTGGAAGAGGCCGGCCGGTGTGCCCGCGGTGAGGGTGACACCGCCGGGGCCGCTGCGCAGCCGGTAGCCCTCCGCACCGTACCGACCGGGGGTCAGGTGCAGGGCGATGCCGCTCGTGCCCTCGTGGACGATGGGCAGCGGGTAGCCGGTGGAGGGCCGCAGGACGTCCGCGAGGTAGGCGGCGACCCGCTCGGCCGCGGGATCGTCGTCGACGCGCAGGAAGGTGCCGCCGGTGATGCGGTACGGCTGCCCGCTCGCGGTGACCGACGCGGGCGCCGGGACCACCTGGCCGAGTGGCGTGGCCCGGGCGGCGGGAGTCTGCGGTATGGCCCGGGGGGCGGTCGCGCCGACGGTGAGGGCGCCCGCCGCGGTCAGCAGCAGTGCGCCGAGGACCCGGGCCGTGCGGGTGGCCGTGGTCCGCTGTCGGGGAGTCGTGCTGTGGTGCCGTCTCACATGCGCTCCCTTCGGAAGTGGTTGAGACCACTGTCCCGCAGATCCGGTGAAACAATCCCCGCATGGCGGAAATCATCCAGAAGGACGGCACCTGGGCGTTCGACGGTGATGCCCTGCGGCTGACGCCGGGTCGGGACAAGGCCGTCGGCGTGCTGCGCAGGACGCTGGGCGAACTCGTCGTACCGCTGGAGGCGTTGGCGGGGGTGTCGTTCGAGCAGGGCAGGAAGTCGGGGCGGCTCAGGCTGCGGCTGCGCGAGGGCGCCGATCCGCTGCTGCAGGCGACCGGGGGCCGGCTCACCGAGCCGCACGATCCCTACCAGCTGGTGGTGGAGTCCGACCGGTACGGCGTGGCCGAGTACTTCACGGACGAGGTGCGCGGCGCCCTGCTGCTGGACGAGGTGGAGTCCGGACCGGTCACCTCATACCTGCTGCCGGGTCCGCGGGTGCCGCTGTCGATGTCCGCCGGGGACGGCACGGCGAGCTTCGACGGGGAACAGGTCCGCCTGGAGTGGAACTGGAAGACGGAGGACGTGAAGGCCGCCGCCGGTCCGCGCACGCTCGCCCTGAAGGAGATCGCGGCCGTGGAGTGGCAGCCTGCGGTGGGCCTGGAGAACGGCTGTCTGCGCTTCACGGTGAAGGACGCGCCCACCAAGGCGCCGCCGAAGTACGACCCGCACGCGGTGGAGCTGTGGGGGTTCAAGCGGGACCCGCTGATGGCGCTGGTCGCGGCGGCGGTGCAGGCGCGGCTGCCGCACCCGTCCACGCCCGCGGACCGGCCGCAGACCGTGGCGGCGCCGGCGGCCGGGCCGCCCGCCGCCGAGGACGAGACCGACGCCCTGCTGCGGCGGCTGCGGGAACTGGGCGAGCTGCACCACGCGGGCGTGCTCACCCAGGAGGAGTTCACGCTGGCCAAGCAGGCGGTCCTGAAGCGTCTGTGACACCAGGACCGCCTGCCGTCACACCGGGGCCTACTTCGCCCGGCGGGCGACCGTGAAGTGGTCGATCCGGTCGCCGGTCTCGGCGATGCCCTGGACCTTCAGCGTGGTCCAGTGGCCCTGCGGCGCGGGCTCGACGTCCACCCGCAGGAAGGAGTAGTTCAGGTAGCGCACCCGGGACCAGGCGACGGTCTCGTTCTGCTTGCCGCCCTTGAGGTTGACGAAGGAGGCGACGGAGTCGACCTCGTGCTCGTGGCCCTCGTAGGAGTCCGGCGCGGTGAACGCGTACAGGCTGCGGCCCGCCGCGCCCGCCGTGACGTACACCACGCCCTCGGTCTCGGGGTAGGCCGTGCCGCCGATCGGCAGCTTCTTCGCGACCTGGTCGCCCTTGATCACGTCGGTGCGCTCGTACTGGTGGTTGTGACCGTTGATGACGAGGTCGACCTGGTACTTCTCGAACAGCGGCACCCACTCCTGGCGCACGCCCCCCTCCGAGGCGTGCGCGGTGGAGGTGCAGTAGGCGCAGTGGTGGAAGAAGACGACGACGAAGTCGATGTCCGTCGCCGCCCGGAACTTCTTCAGCTGGTCCTCGAACCACGTCGTCTGCGTGCCGCCGGAGATGCCGAGGTTGGCCGGGATCTCGTACGAGACGTCGTTGGGGTCGAGCGAGATGATCGCGGTGTTGCCGTGGACGAAGGAGTAGACGCCGGGCAGGTTCTTCTTGTCCGGCCCGTTGTCGGGCAGGGTGAAGCGGGCCTCCTCGCCGCCGTAGCCGTTGGGCGAGTACCAGGCCTCCATGTCGTGGTTGCCGTACGACACCATCCACGGGACCTGCTTGGCGACGGACTCGGTCTGGTACAGGAACTGGTCCCAGGTGCGCGAGTCGAAGCCGGTGTCGGTGGTCTTGCCCGCGCCGGACGGGTCCCCGTACGCGATGTCGCCGGCGTGCAGGTGGAAGGCCGGGTTCTGGCCGAGGATCAGCGCGTCGTTGGCCAGCGCGTGGTAGCTGACGCCCTGGTCGCCGAAGGCGGTGAAGGTGAACGGCGCCTTGTGGGCGGGCGCGGTGGTGAAGGTGCCCAGGGTGCCCAGCAGGTGGGACTCGGCCGGGTCGAAGCCCTCGTGGCCGACCCCGTAGTAATAGGTGCGACCGGGGCGCAGGTGGCTCAGCTGGGCGTGCAGGTAGTACTGGGTGTGGTCGCCGCTCGCGCCGACACCGGCCGGGGTGTACAGGGTGCGCACCTCGGCCTCGATCTTGCGGGAGAGGTCCCAGGGGTGCGCGCCGATGCGCACGAACGGCTTCTTCACGGCGACCGGGACCTGCCAGGAGATGGTCATCTCGGTGCGCGGGTCGTTGCCATAGGCGAGGTGGCGGCCGAAGGGAGCGACCAGGGCGCCGTCGACGCTCTCGGTGGCCGGAGCAGTTCGCTGGGTCGGCACGGCGGCCTGGGCGGTGGCACCCGTCACGAACGCGCCACCGACCACGGCCCCCAGGGTGACGGCGCCGCCGCGGAACATGGTGCGGCGGGAGAATCTCGACCGCAGGTACTCGTGCTGTTCGGCCATGCTCATGCGGTCGGCGAGCTGGTCCGGTACTCCCATACGAGGAATGTCCATGGCGTCTGAAACTCGTCTGCGCAGACAACGGGAGTCCGGCCGCCGGATGGACAGCCGACAAACAGCCGCTCATGAGAGTTCCAACAGTCGCTTGCCCGAAATCGGGCAGGTTTCTTGCGAAAGAGCGGCCGGTACCCCAGGATCTACCGGGTGCACGACGAACTCGTAGATCACCTGACGCGCTCCACGCCCCTGAGCAGGGGCGAGGCGCTGCGGGTGATCCAGGACGTGCTCGCGTTTTTCGACGAGACGACCGAGGAGTACGTCCGTCGCCGCCACCGGGAACTCCAGGCCCAGGGCCTGGTGAACACGACGATCTTCGAGCGGATCGCGGCGGACCTGAAGTATCGCGCAGTGGCGCCCCCGGAGCTGTCGCTCCGGCAGTTGCGCCGCATCGTCTACGGCTGAGGAATACCTAACATATGTGCGGAATCGTCGGATACATCGGGAAGCGTGACGTCGCCCCCCTCCTGCTCGAGGGCCTCCAGCGACTGGAGTACCGCGGCTACGACTCCGCGGGCATCGTCGTCACCTCGCCGAAGACCGCCGGCCTGAAGATGGTCAAGGCCAAGGGCCGGGTGCGCGACCTGGAGGCCAAGGTCCCGGCGCGCTTCAAGGGCACCACCGGCATCGCCCACACCCGCTGGGCCACCCACGGCGCCCCCTCCGACGTCAACGCCCACCCGCACATGGACGCCACGGGCAAGGTCGCCGTCGTCCACAACGGCATCATCGACAACGCCACCGACCTGCGCCGCAAGCTGGAGGCCGACGGCGTCGAGTTCCTCTCCGAGACGGACACCGAGGTCCTCGTCCACCTCGTCGCCCGCTCCCAGGCCGACAAGCTCGAGGACAAGGTCCGCGACGCGCTGCGCCTGGTCGAGGGCACCTACGGCATCGCCGTCATGCACGCGGACTTCAACGACCGCATCGTCGTCGCCCGCAACGGCTCGCCGGTCGTCCTCGGCATCGGCGAGAAGGAGATGTTCGTCGCCTCCGACATCGCCGCGCTGGTCGCCCACACCCGGCAGATAGTGACTCTCGACGACGGCGAGATGGCCACCCTCAAGGCCGACGACTTCCGCACCTACACCACCGAGGGCACCCGCACCACGGCCGAGCCCACCACCGTGGAGTGGGAGGCCGCCTCCTACGACATGGGCGGCCACGACACCTACATGCACAAGGAGATCCACGAGCAGGCCGACGCCGTGGACCGCGTGCTGCGCGGCCGCATCGACGAGCGCTTCTCCACCGTGCACCTCGGCGGCCTCAACCTGGACGCCCGTGAGGCGCGCCGCATCCGCCGCGTGAAGATCCTCGGCTGCGGCACCTCGTACCACGCGGGCATGATCGGCGCCCAGATGATCGAGGAGCTGGCCCGCATCCCCGCCGACGCCGAGCCCGCCTCGGAGTTCCGCTACCGCAACGCGGTCGTGGACCCCGACACCCTGTACATCGCGGTCTCCCAGTCCGGTGAGACCTACGACGTCCTCGCGGCCGTCCAGGAGCTCAAGCGCAAGGGCGCCCGCGTCCTCGGCGTCGTCAACGTGGTCGGCTCGGCCATCGCCCGCGAGGCGGACGGCGGCGTCTACGTGCACGCCGGCCCCGAGGTCTGCGTGGTCTCCACGAAGTGCTTCACCAACACCACGGTCGCCTTCGCCCTGCTCGCCCTGCACCTCGGCCGCACCCGCGACCTCTCGGTCCGCGACGGCAAGCGGATCATCGAGGGCCTGCGCAAGCTGCCCGCGCAGATCTCCGCGATGCTCGAGAACGAGGACGAGATCAAGAAGCTGGCAGAAGAGCTCGCCGAGGCCCGCTCGATGCTCTTCATCGGGCGTGTCCGGGGCTACCCGGTGGCCCGCGAGGCCTCCCTGAAGCTCAAGGAGGTCTCGTACATCCACGCCGAGGCCTACCCGGCCTCCGAGCTGAAGCACGGCCCGCTGGCCCTGATCGAGCCCGCCCTGCCGACGGTCGCCATCGTCCCGGACGACGACCTGCTGGAGAAGAACCGCGCCGCGATGGAGGAGATCAAGGCCCGCAGCGGCCGCATCGTCGCCGTCGCCCACCAGCACCAGGAGAAGGCCGACCACACGATCGTGGTCCCGAAGAACGAGGACGAACTCGACCCGATCCTGATGGGCATCCCCCTCCAACTCCTCGCCTACCACACGGCCAAGGCCCTGGGCAGGGACATCGACAAGCCCCGCAACCTGGCCAAGTCGGTAACGGTCGAATAACCGACGTAAGGCGCGCGGGGAACTGCGCGACCAGCCACAACGAACCCGCAGCGGCCGCACAAGAGAACGGACCCCCTGGTGATGCCCCATCACCAGGGGGTCCGCTCACAAACGCCGGGGAGCCGCCCACCCCCCGGCCGGCGGCAGCTACCCGGTGGCCGTCACCCCCCGGCCCGCCGCACGCCGAGGAAGCACCGTCGGCCAGTGCGCGGCCGCCGCGGTCGCCGCGTACCAGGCCACCGCACCGGAGGCGACCGCCACCCAGCCGCCGGCCTTGGTGAGCACGGAGCTGTCCGCGAACTGTGCGACGGCGAGCACGAGCATCGCCAGGAACAGCAGGCCGTGCACGGCCTGGCCGAGGGTGTCGCCACCCGCGAGGGTCAGCGTGAGAGCCACCAGCGCGAACAGCAGCAGGAAGAGCCCCGCCGCGTGGGCCGAGCCGTGCCCCGAGACGGCCCAGGTGAACCACAGGGCGCCGAGAGCGACGTACCCCACGCCGGCGGCGCCGTCACGCAGGGCCAGCAGCCCGACGAGGAACAGCGCGACCCCGCCCACGTAGTGGGCCAGTGACACGGCGTCGGATGTCGCCACGCCGTCGATGACACCGGTCGTACCGAGCCCGAACGCCAACAGGGTGATACCCAGGGCGAGTCGGCCGACCACGGCAGTACTGACGCTTCCCGCAGAGACGTCGTTGTCCACGGCGGGCTCCCTTCATGCATGTGCAGTTGTGCGGTGACCGGTATATGTCCTTCACAACCGCACAAACACCTGCAACGCGCGAGTAACTTCACGCATTGCACAGGGAGGTTGACACGCCGTGAGTCGCGCGCAGAGAACCGGAGACGTCAGGGGATGACGATCACGGGCCGCTTCGCCCGCTTGGCGAGGCGTCCGGCGACGGAGCCGAAGATCCGGCCGACGATGCCGTGTGTGGACCCGACGACGATCGCGTCGGCCTCGTATTCCTGTCCGACTTCTTCCAGCTCGTGGCAGATGTCGCCGCCGCGCTCGACCAGGATCCACGGCACCTCGGCGAGGTAGTCCGCGCAGGCCAGTTCCAGGCCGAGCACCTCGGTGCGGTGATCGGGGACGTCGACGAAGACAGGCGGCTCGCAGCCGGCCCACACCGTGGTCGGCAGCCGGTTGGCGACATGGACGATGATCAGCCCCGAACGGGACCGGTGCGCCATACCGATCGCGTACGCCAGCGCACGCTCACTGGACGTCGAGCCGTCGAAGCCGACGACCACGCCGTGCTTGAAAGCGGGATCGCAGGGATGGCGTGCCTCTTCGGCCGCCTGGGGCTCCATCGCCGACGGGTCGGCGACCGGCCGCTTGCGGTCCGCTGGTTCGAAGAATTCGTGACCGGCCATGGCTGTCTCGGCGTTGTGATCCTTTATGGGGGACGACAGTGTGCGGCGGAGCTGTGTCCGGGAAACGTCTTCCCAACCCCATACCCCCAAGGGTACGGCGGCACGCCTCCTTAGCCCAGATCCCGCGCCTGCACAGCGGGGTTCACCGGAGCATGCACGAGTGGGCGCCCGTAACGCAATGGTTGCTGCCCCGTACAGGCGGTTCCGACCAGATCCGCTGACGTCGGCCGGACGATCATCCCGCGGCCGTCACACGGTGACCGACCGGTCGAACAGGCGTTGAACCGGTGATCGACTCCAGGAGGGGCCATGCCCGCACTGCGTACCGAGGACACCTCGACCGATGTCGTCCGCTGGGCGGCCTTCAGCTGCGTCCTGGTTCCCGTGGTACTGCTCTGGTACGGCACTTCGCTCGGCGGCGCCACCGGCACCGCACTGGGCCTCGCTGCGGTCACCGCCGTCTGCCGGCTGCTGCTGCGCCGCTCCGAGCGCTTCCCGGCCCGGCTGCTGGAGGAACCGCCGCCGTACGGCGGGCGTCACCAGCGCACGGGGAGCGTCACGCACCGCGGAGGGCGCCTCTCCGCACCCCCGGCGCACACGGAGGGAAACACACCGGTCAGCTGACCGGTTTCCGCGCACGCACCCGTCTCTTTTCAGCCAACTTCTTGATACCGCCCCCGACCGCCTCCGAACACCTGCCACCCCCCGTTCGACCTGCAAGGAAAGGGTCTCAGGACCCTCCCGCACCCTACGTGGATTGGCCACCGCGACGAGGCGCACTTCCCTGCGCCCTCCCCGAGTGCAACGCTTCGTGATCGAATGCTTTACGCCAAGTTGTCATGTCGACAATCCACGGGGTGGCGAACCGGTCACCGCGGCTTGGCGGGACACAGTAGATTCGATCTTGACTGTCTTACGGCGGGGGACTCGTGCAGGACCGAGGGGAAACGTGCAGGAGCGACACAACCGAGGAGCCGCGACCACCGAGGGGGGCTTAGCAGGATGAGCCACGACTCCACTGCCGCGCCGGACACCGCGGCCCGGAAGCTGTCCGGGCGCCGCCGCAAGGAGATCGTCGCGGTGCTGCTGTTCAGCGGCGGCCCCATTTTCGAGAGTTCCATTCCGCTGTCGGTGTTCGGGGTTGACCGCCAGGACGCCGGCGTTCCGCGCTACCGCTTGCTGGTGTGCGCGGGCGAGGAAGGCCCCCTGCGGACCACAGGAGGCCTGGAACTCTCCGCGCCACACGGGCTGGAGGCGATCTCACGCGCCGGCACGGTCGTCGTACCGGCCTGGCGCTCGATCACCTCACCGCCACCGGAGGAAGCGCTCGACGCACTGCGCCGGGCGCATGAGGAAGGTGCCCGCATCGTCGGGCTGTGCACCGGCGCGTTCGTACTCGCCGCGGCCGGCCTGCTGGACGGCCGCCCGGCGACGACACACTGGATGTACGCACCGACGCTGGCCAAGCGCTATCCGTCGGTGCACGTCGATCCGCGAGAGCTCTTCGTCGACGACGGAGACGTCCTCACCTCCGCCGGTACGGCGGCCGGAATCGACCTCTGCCTCCACATCGTGCGCACGGACCACGGCAACGAGGCGGCCGGTGCGCTCGCCCGCCGCCTGGTGGTGCCGCCGCGCCGGTCCGGAGGGCAGGAGCGCTACCTCGATCGGTCTTTACCGGAGGAGATCGGCGCCGACCCGCTCGCCGAGGTCGTCGCCTGGGCGCTGGAGCATCTCCACGAGCAGTTCGACGTGGAGACACTGGCCGCGCGCGCGTACATGAGCCGCCGCACGTTCGACCGCCGCTTCCGTTCACTGACCGGAAGCGCACCGCTGCAGTGGCTGATCACGCAGCGGGTGCTCCAGGCCCAGCGGCTGCTGGAGACGTCGGACTACTCGGTGGACGAGGTCGCGGGCCGCTGCGGCTTCCGCTCGCCGGTGGCCTTGCGCGGCCACTTCCGCCGCCAGCTGGGTTCGTCCCCGGCGGCGTACCGTGCCGCGTACCGGGCCAGGCGCCCACAGGCTGAGAAACCGGCCGAGGCCGACCCGACGCAGCAGCCGGCTGCGCTGGCCGGCCCGTCGGCACCGCACCCGCACGCCCCGGCGGCCCTGCACCCGGACACTCCGGTGCCCCTGCAGTCCCGCCGCACCACGGTAGGCGCGCTGAGCTCCGCAACCCCGGCACCGCTGAGCCTGCCGAGCCAACGCAGCGGCTCCTGACCGAGCGGGGGGCCCGTGGGGACAGCCGTCCCTACGGGCCCCTTTCGCGTTGCCGCGCGGCTCGGGCTACGCGCCCGGCGTGGGTGCGGGCCGGGGGTGTGGGTGCGCAGCCCGGCGCGACGGGGTGCGGCTGCGCCCACCCGTGCCGCCCTGGGGGTCCCCCCTGCTCGAAGAGCTTGGGGGAGGCACGACTGCCCGCAGCTATGTCGGCATGGCGACCGCCCGCAGCTGTGCGCGCACGCGCGGCGGCCGGCGGACAGCTACGACGGCCGGCACCCGCCGACGGCGG
>NZ_JBFAMH010000035.1:0-57598 GCF_040656475.1 Streptomyces sp. NPDC049915 | reverse complement strand
GCAAGACGCTCGGCTGGGATACACCAGCCGAGCGTCTGCGTGATCTACTCACCACCTGATCCAGGCAGTGTTGCGAGGACCGCTAGAACTGAAGGACGAGGGGTGGCCCCACTGTGCTGTCGCCCATGCCGGCTGAGCGTCAGATCACGCCGCTGGTGCGGTCAGTGGTGGTGTGCGCCGCGGTGCTGCCGGCCCCAGGAGAAGTCGTCGACGAAGCGGCCGTGGTCGTTGCGCAGGGTGGCGGTGTCGCGGTCGTTGTTCCAGACGTAGGTGCGGCGGTCCTGGAACAGGTCGTGGCGGGCGTCGCGCCCTTCACCGGTGTGGACACGGACAGTGGAGCGGCCGTCCAGCCGGTAGTGGTGGAACGTGAAGGTGTGACCGTCCTCGTCGCTGAGGGTCCAGCCGTCCAGGTTCACCGCCCGGCGGGTGCTGTTCGTGATCTCCACCCACTCGGCGTTCAGCGAACGGTTGGAGCGGTCGTCCCGCCCGGGAGAGTCGTACTGCACCGCGCTGATCGTCACCGCCGCGCGCTCACCCGAGGGGTCGTGGTGGTCGGCGGCCATCGCCGGCAGCGCGGCGGCGCCGACCAAGGCGGCGGCCACGGCAGTGGCGGCGGTCAGCCGGCGGGCGGAAGAAGAAACGGACACCAAGGTCCCCCTTCAGGGCGCGCACCTCCCCCGGTACAGGCTGCGTTACCGCAGGTCCGGCGGGTGCGTTGTGCGGGTGTGAGGCCGGTCGGCCGCACACGCACACCTTCCAGCCCGCCCCCCTGCATGTGTGGGAAATGCGGAGGCTCGTTACGACTTCAACAGGCTTCTGTAACTCTCGCCTGTAATGACCATCAATGGGGCGAATGTGCCAGATTGACGCCCGGTTCCGGCCGCAGGCGTTGGGGCGCCCGGGTTGAGGTGACGGTCCGCCAGATCCCGCCACCCCACCGGCCGGAACGCGATCACCCGAAAGTGGGTAACGACAGGCGCTGCCGGGCCGCCGCCCGGCCTACCGCGCCTCCGGGCAGCACGCCGGCGCACGGCCTGGCTGACTCATCCGACAGCCGGTGGTGCGCCTTCACCGAACGCAGGCACGTCCGTGACAGTCACGCCCGGGCGTAGCCGGGTGAAGGGGATGGGGTGGCGCCATGTGCCGCGTTCCCCGGGGGTGGCGACCGTGATCCCGGCGACCAGGACCGGCTCGACCATCGAGTGGCGTTCTCGATCCCCATGACGACGTAAAGCGGACGCCATGCCACGGGTGGCCCGGCCCGGCCGGCACCAGCCGTTCGGCGCGCAGCAGGGGGAGGGACCGCACATCTGCGATCCCTCCCTCACCGGCGAGGTCAGCGGGTCACGAGGTCGCTGGGGAGATCGCTGGGGAGCCGCCTGGTCTTGATGAAGGTGCTGAGCGCGTTTCCCCAGGGGACGGCCCGGGCGAAGCCTTCGGCGAGATGGGTGCTGGGGCGTACGGGCTGCGGCAGGTGGTGGTCGGTGAAGCCGAGCATTCTGGCCTGTGCCCGCCACAGTCGGGCGTCCGGGCTGACTCCTACGGCGGCGTGGTGGGCGGCGAGCAGGTGGGCGGCGAGTGGGTCCTCTCCCCCTGCGGCGAAGCGCCACCAGTACAGGGCGCTTTCGCGCCGGTCGAGGGTGTAGAGGAGGCAGGCGAAGGTGCGTGCGCCCCTGGGGTCGTAGTGGGCTGCGAAGTCGGCGAGGGAGTCGATGTCGTTGGAGCGCAGGACCAGCTCGCACAGTCGGCGTACGTGGTCGACCACAGCTGTGGGGCTGGCGAGCGGGTCCGGGCTGATGATCGGCGTGGGGCGGCGGCGCACGCCGCGGCGTGTGCGTGGCCGCGTGGGAGCCGGGCGGCTGGGGAGGGGTGCCGCCGCGGGCGTCGGCACCTGGGTTCGCTCCGAGGCCGGCGCGAGGACCGCGCGGGAGACTCGGGGCGGTCGCGCGGTGTCTTGGGCGATGCGGACGGCGAGGCGCCGCATGAAGTCGTCGGTGTCGTGGTTGTCGTAGGTGCGGTGCAGGGCCTGCGCTTCAGCGCGCAGGAGATCTTCCAGCATCAGGACTTCCCTTTCCCCGGATCCGGGAGACCGATGAGGCGGGTGAGGTTCTTCAGGCCGAGGTGGACGTTGGCCTTCGCGGCGCCTGGCGTGATGTCCAGGCGTGTGGCGATCTCGGCGAAGTCGAGCTCCGTGAAGTAGCGCAGGCGTACGCAGTTCGCCTGGAGCGGGGCACGCTGTTCGAGTTCGGCCAGGGCGCGGTCGAGGCTGTCGTGGCCGCGCAGCTGCAGCAGGTCGTCGGCCGTGGGTACGTCGGCGTAGCTGACTTCGCCGTAGCTGACCTCCCTGTCGGCGGTGCGGGCGCGGCGCCGGTAGAAGTCGACGATCGCGTTGTCGAGTATGCGGTGGGCGAGGGCGATGGGGTTGGGATGTGCCAGGATCCGCTCCCATTTGCGGTACATCACCAGCGCGGCGTCCATGAGCACTTCCTCCGCGTCGTGCGGGTTGCGCGTGCGGGCGCCGGCGGCCCGTAGGAACTCGCTCTTGTGGCGGCTGAAGAACGCCTCGAAGTCCGCCGGGAGCTCGGCGGGCTCGATGATGCCGAAGTCCTGCTCGTCAGGGCTGGTCACTGCTCCTCCACGGCGGGCGGTGGAACGGCAGTCCCCGTGATGGGTGCCAGTCCGGCGGGCAGGGTGAAAGGTGGTGCGGGAACGCGTGCGCGGGAGCGGTGCTCGTCGCGAGCCAGCGAGGCGATGCGGACGACGCGCCGGACGGCGGCGTCGAAGGCAACTGCGGTCATCCGGCAGGCGCCGGCCACTGCCAGCGCGTGCCAGGCCCAGTGAAGCCCCACGGACCCTCCTTTGCTCAACTCGGCCCCCGCGCGGTGTGGTTACTGCGCGGGGGGAAGCTCAACGGCTTCACCCCTTCACCGCTGGGAAGGGCCTTGTGAGTTAACTCTGCGGCACATGTTTTCGACGGAGCGCAACCATCCATTTGTGACTCACGGTGTGACCTGGGAACACGCAAAGTGGCGTGACCGACATCACGTTTGCCGTTCACGTGTTCGCCAGGGGCCGCCACCCCCAGCCACCGGTACACCACCCGCCGCGGCCGCTCGCCGTAAGCGAGCACGCGGGAATCGTTTGGCCGCTGATCACGGTGAGCGGCGCACCCGGCCGGTGGAAGGCATAGGCCGTGACATGGATGCTGCCGGAGCCGATGCTGAGCACTCCTGTATCCAGCGCTGATCTGCGGCCGGGTTGGGCGGGCGAGCCCAAGTGGGACGGGTTCCGGGCGGCCGTGTCCGTCGACGAGGGCCGGGTGGTGCTGCGCTCCAGGCGCGGCACCGAAATGGGGCCAGCGTTTCCGGAGGTCGTGGCCGGGGCCGTGCAGTTGCCGGATGCGACCGCGATGGACGGCGAGCTGGTCGTATGGGACGCCGCGGGTCGCCTCGCCTTCGAGCGGCTGCAGAACCGGCTTGCCCGGCGCGGGGCCGGTGCGGTCCGGGCAGCTGAGGAGTGGCCGGCCCACTTCGTGGCGTTCGATCTGCTCAGGCTGTCCGGGACCGTGACGACCGGATGGCCGTACCGGAGACGGCGGGCGGCGCTGGAGTTGGTGTTCGCCGCCCACCGGCTCTTCGCACCGTGGGCACTGTGCCCGTCGACCACCGACCCGGACACCGTGCGCGAGTGGCTGTCCTGGGCGTCGGTCGGGATGGAGGGCGTGGTCTTCAAACGGCTCACCGATGCCTATAGGCCGTCGGTGAGGGGCTGGCAGAAGTACAAGGTCCGCGAGACGAGTGAGGCGATCGTCGGCGCGGTCACCGGCTCCCTGGCCCAACCGCGGACGCTGCTGCTCGGCAGGTACGACGCCGAAGGCCGCCTCCAGTACGTCGGCCGCACCACGACCCTCGCCCGAGCGGCAGGCACGGCAGTCGCCGGCCTGCTCGAGGCGGGCCGGCGCGGGCATCCGTGGACGGGCTGGTCGTTCTCCGCCGGGTGGGGCAGCCGGGAGCAACTGGACGTCACGTTGGTCGAACCCGAGCTGGTGGTGGAAGCCGGCGTCGACGTCGCCCGTGACGCCTCCGGCCGGTGGCGCCATCCTGCGCGCTGGCACCGCGCCCGCCCCGACCTCTCCCCCGCCGACGTTCCCCGCCTGACGACGCCGCCGCACGACGGCGGCACGCGCGGAGGCCCCGGCCGACGCGCAACCGGCTGAGCGCTCCCCGGTCCCCGGCCGCGGCCGCGCCGCCCACCCCGCCCCCTCACTCCAGCCAGGCACATTGGCGAAAGCGGCCGCAACGGGGATGTCAGCGCCCCGACCACGCTGAAATAGCGTGGTGACCTGCATGGATACGAGAGCCGTCCGTCAGACCGCGCAACAGTAGGTGCAACAGAGGGCGCAACAGTTGGTGCAACCCTTGTCGCAACCCCTCCTGGCGGCTCCTGAGCGGGCCTTCACGCCGCCTGTGCTGCTCCCCGGGCGCGAGCCAGTTGCCGTAGCTCGGTGCGCGCCGCCGGCGCTGAGCGGGTGGTCTCCCAGTACGGCTGCCGCCACAGCCGCACCGACAGGAGTAGAAGGCGGCGGCGCAGGGCGGTGGAGTCACGGCGGTAAGGCGCGGCGAGCGCGTTGTAGGTGGCGTTCCAGGCGGCTTGCGTCTGGACCAGGTCGTTGGGGAAGTCGATGGTGTCCATACCAGCATTGGATCGTTTGTTCGATTTCAGTGTCACTTCGGACACGCCCCGACCGGATGTGTGGTCGGGGGCCGCACCAGGCGTGGTCGGCCTCATGGTCGGGCCTGTGGTCGGCCCAACCACGGGGACTAGCCCGGTCCGTGGCGGCACGCCCTGTGGGGCGTCAGCCACGGCGGCGGAACAGACCGCGGAGCTTGCCCGGCTCCTGTTCGTGGTCGTGCTCCGGCTCCGATGGCGTGGCGGCCTTGAGGCGGGCGGCTTCGGCGGCGGCTTCCTCGCCGGCGACGTCGTCGGCGTGGCAGTCGCCGCACACGGACACGTCCCCGGCCTTCCAGGCAGTCCTGTGCGCGGTGGTCTCCTCCCAGCGCTGGTCGGTGAACTTCTGCCCGCACCGCTTGCACACGGGGCGCTCCGCCTCCCGCTCAGCGGCACGGCGCCGCTTGTCCTCCGCTTCGGCGCGGGCCTCCTGCTCGCGGAAAAGGGCATCGCCGTCGGGGTTGTCGAGCGCGGCCGTCAGCGTCTGCTCGCCCTCCCGTCCCAGCCGCCGCCACACCGCCGCGTCCGCGCCGTGCTCCTGGAGCTGCTCCAGGGTGGTGACGACGACGGGCACCGCCTGGCTGTAGTCCTTCGCCGTGATCGCCTCGCGGTAGAGACTCCGGTACCGGCGCGGCGCCCAGTAGCGGCGGCCAGCCTCCTCCAGCACGGCGACTGTGTTGTCGACCTTCGCCTCGGTGGTGTCCGCGAACACGAACGCCACCGGCACCAGGCCCTCACGGCCGGTCGGCGGGTAGATCCGCCGCCACAGCCGCATCTCGTGGTCGACGTGCTCGATCGCGTCCGGCCGGGAACGGACCAGATCCACGGTGTGCTTGTCCGCGTCCCTCGGCAGCAGCCGACCCCACTCCCAATACCGGCGCAGCTTGGTAACCAGGTCGTGCGCGTCCTCGGTACGGCGGTCGATCTCCAGCAGCAACACCGGCACCCCCGCCGCCGGCGCTCGCACCACCAGGTCCGCCCGCTGCACGAAGCCGTCTGCGAGCCGGTGACCGATCTCCGTCTGGAAGCCGAGCCGGTGACCGATCCCGGCACGGTGGAGTTCAGCGGCCGTCGAGGTGACCGCCGCGGCGTGGTCGTCGTAGCTGGTGCCGAGCAGCTCCCCGGTGACCAGGTCGTACTTCTCCTCGCGCAGCGCCGAGACTCGTATGCCCTTCGGCTCCAGCAGCTTCTTCGCCTCGCCATGGCCGCGCTTGGTCAGCACCCACACCTGCCGCTGGTCCTCCCGGACCAATTCGATCCTCACCAGGTGGTGGTCCTGAAGATCCAGGAGGTTGTCCCGCGTGAGCTTGTCGTGCTGGTTGTCCGGGCGGGTCAGCTTCCACAACTGATCCGGCGTAGCCCTCTGGAAAATCCCCAGCGCTTGCAGCAGTTCCCTGCGCCGGGGCTCTGTCGAGTTCTTCCTGTGAGTAGGACGCCTTTGGACATGAGGGTTGTCGAACCTGCGGCGACCCCCTGTCCGCCGGGGCGGACCTGCGGAAACTCCCGGCCCTTGACGACGGGGCGCGGAGGGGGTGATGGAGGGGTCCACGGAGGGGGCCTCTCCGGTCCGGTCAAGGGGCTGCTCGGGCTCGTCTGCGGTGCTCGCCACAGGGTGCTCCTGGAAGGTGAGGCGGGCCCATCCCGCCATTCACCTTCTACAGGTGCGGTTCTCGGCTCTCGTGTGACGCCGGTCTTGAAGAACCTCTCCGCAGTGACCACATCGTGATCAATCTGAAGGGGGAGAGTTCTCCCCCGCCGGCGCCGGACTCTGTCCACAGGGCCGCGATCCGAGCATCGGTTCTGAGGCCGCCGCGATCAGCGGGGCGGCCCGTAAGTTCAGGAGCCGACATGCCCGACACCACGCCGCTCACCCCGATGACCCCGCACGCGGCCATCAGCGCCTTCAACTACCACCGGGCCGTCCAGGCCGACGACGTCGACGCCGCTCGCCGGCGCCGAACCGCGGATACCCGAACTGCTCGCCGACGTCGCCGAACGCATCGTCATCCCCGTCACCGCGCTGCCCGGCCCGGAGGCCGGCGAGCCGTGCGAGGACATCTTCGCCCTGGAGGCCCTCGGGAGCGTCTTCGTGACCTCGCTGCGGCTCTGGGGCGCAATCCGGGCCGGACACGGCGGAGGGCATCGCCCGCGCGGTCATCGACTTCGCCACGCAGTTCCTCACCGAGGACCACGAGGACATCGCCGACACCCTGCGTCAGCTGGAGGCCGTCGGCGTGGGCCAGGCCCTTGATGCGTACCCCGCACCGACCGGTGCGCACCCGGTGCGCCTCACCGCCGTGTAGTGCGCGCGCCGCGCGGTGGCGGTGCGCACCACTGCCGCGCGGCGCGCGCACCACCGCGCCGCGCTGTCCATCGCGGGTGCGCGCCATCGGTGCCAGCGCACCGCTCCATGCGCGCGCCACGGGCGGCGGGCTCCTATATCACGCACCCCCTTGACCGCGGTCTGATCGGCGGCCGGAAGGCGCTGAGGCAAGGAGAAATGGGCCGGGTAGCAGAAGTAGTCAAGGGGGCGCGGCGTCCAGGTAGCAGACCTGGACAAGGGGTCACATGCGCACCCGGCCGCACCTGGAGAAGGGGTGCCGGTGCGCGCACCAATGCGGTGCGGCGCACCGCATGCGCGCCAAAGTGCTGGGCATCGTCGGGTGGTGCGCACCGGGTGCGGGTGAACATCGCGGTGCGCACCACTGAGCCTCCGCCAACCTGAAGCCGCTGGTCAAAGGGCTGGCGTGACGGGCCTCCGGGGTGCTCACGCTGGTCATGCGCGGTGGTCTGCGGTGTAGATCGTTTGTCAGCATCTGACATGGCCGGATGACGCCGCGACGCCTTCTTTTTGCTTGAAGCCGCTGTTTGGCGATCTGTAGATTGCGCTGGCCTCTGCTGCCGCAGGCACCTCTGCCAGCCCTTTGACCACGGGTGCGGATGCGGAGACGCCCGGACAAGCCGGGCTGGCCCGGGCGTCCTGGACGCCGGTAAAACGGGAGGGATCTATGCGTTCACTCTTCAAGAGGACGACGTTCACAAGCGCCGCCACACTCTGCATCCTCGGCTCTGCGCTGGCTGGTGGGGCCCATGCACAACCGGCGCCGGCTCCCCACAGCAGCGCCTCTCCAGCCAAGCTTCAGGTCATGTCGAACGACGAGTACGTCGCGCGCTTCGGTGTGAAGAAGGCGCTGGAACAGGGAGTTCCGCTGCCAGCCGGCACCACCCAGAACAGCCCAGCCGTGCCTCGGGATCCGAGCATTCCCTGGTACCACGTCTACTGGACGTCGCTCGACTGGGAACACCGCGACATACCGACGCGCCACGGGAACAACGACTTCGGCCTGCACCATGCCTGCACGAAGCACAATATGTGCGGAAAGCAAGCGATCACCGCTCCCTATAACGGCGAGCCCGACAGGGAGCACGGCACCCGGCTCGAGTACGACGGTGTCGTCACCGATGGCTCGAGCGTCAGGATGACTACTACCAGCGTGGCTGAGGAAGGCGAAAAGGGTCCCGGTGGGGTCCACACGCCCGACGGCCGCCCCATCGGCACGGTGACCGCCTTCTGCCGCGGACAGACCGTGTGCCCCGACTGGGTCAACAACCTCTGACCCAAGCCCGCAGCGCCAGCATTCGAGGGTAGGAGTTGCTGTGAAGGACATGCACACCACCGACGTTCTGCTGGCGCTGCGGCGCTTCATCGGCGTCCCTGTTCCGGACACCCGTCTACGCCTGCGTGGATTCGTCAGGTCAGGCGACATTCTGCGATTGCGTCTGGCAGACCCAGAACGCCGCCAGCTGGTGCTCACCCTGCCCGTGTTCCAGCCCAATGAGGCAGTGCCGATGCCTACTTGGTGGTATGTAGGCGCCCTCCGCCATGCGGCGCGATGGGCCGAGACCGCCGGCCGACTGTCCCCCGAAGGGCATGAGGCGCAGGTATTCGACGGCGAAACTCTGATGGCAGAAGGAGTGATTCCCGCTGCAACCGAGACGACCGCGGACGACAGTCTGGACTACGTGATCGGCGATCTCCTCGCTGACCCTGCCTGGCACAGTCAGCACAGTCCCGCTCCTGAGCTGTACCAGCTCATCGGGTTCGACCTTATGACGGAAGACCGCATCCGGGTATACCTGGAAATTCCCTACTCTCGGCGTACGATCGGCGTGGACTTGGCTGTTGTCGATGACGAAACGGGCGAGCCGCGTTCGACAGGGTGGTGGGCCTCGGCCAAGCTCAACGCCATCCTCACCCCTGACGAGCCAACCACTCTCGCCGTGCACCAGTTGCCGGACGCATACGACCCGAACTGTGACACGGTCTACGACCTAACTCGTTGGGCGTAGCACGCTGACCGCCGTGCGTGCAGGTCGGTTCACCATCCCCGTCCACTGCGGCCGGGTCGGCTTCTACGATCCCGTGCATACTGGATCCCGAGCTGCTGGAACGGATTACCGCGCGGCGCGCGGAGCTGGACGAAGCCGAAGAACGGCTGGCCAAGGAGTTGGCGGAGGTGCGGGACGAGCGGGACGAGCTCGCCGCCGCCGAGCAGGTCCTTGAGAGGGTGAGCGGGCAGCTCGCGGACGAACGCGCCTCGGCCTCGCCGGCGCCCGGGCAGGTGGGCGGGCGTGCGGTGATGCTGATCCCGCCGCGCACGCAGGACGTGAACGAGGCCATGCTCCCGCCGGACTACCAGCGCATTCTCGCCGCCGTGCGACAGGCAGCAGGGCCTGTCATGGCCCGGCAGGTCGGTGACTCGCTGGGAACCGATGTCAGCGTTCGGTCGAAGCTGGAACCGCTGCGCGGCAAGCTGCTCAGACTCGCTGATCGCGGCTGGCTGCGCAAACTGCCCGACGGCCGGTTTACAGGCCGTGATGGTGGTGTTTGCCGGAGTAGTTGCGCTGGTCGGCTTTTCCGGTGCGGCGCTGCCCGGCTCACGGACTGCCTCGACGTCTCGGACTGGAAGCTCATCTACGCGCGATCCGGCAAGCCGGTAGCGATGCCGGCCAACCGTCTCACCCGTTACGTGAACCAGGTCAAAGCTGAGAAGTGGCGGAAGCAGTGGAAGATCCTCGACGTCACACCAGAGCAGCAGGCCTGCTAGGCGTCGTCCTTGCTTCGACGTACGAACAAGCACGGCGACTGTGAACGGGATCTACCCGCAAAGCCAGGTGCCCGGCCCAGTGGCACCGCCTCGGGTATCGGCGCGTAGGCGCCGGCCGGGTGTCATCGCCCTGTCATTGGCGCTGAGGTGTTGCGGTACTCCTGCAAGTGAGCAACCGCACGCAGGTGGTGACCGAGGTGCCTGGACTGGACTCCCGAGGTGTTCCACGCAATCGGCGACGGAGAGCGCGTCGTCGCCGACGCGGTCATGCACTACACGCTCACTGACGGCCAGCAGGCGCAAGCTCCGGGCCTTCGTCGAGGTCGACAGCGCCACCATGAGCAGCGAACGTCTGGCGGCAAAACTGATCGAGTACGCGAGGCTGTGGGGAATACGAGCCACAGACCGTCGGCCGGCGGCGGCAGGCGGCCGGGCCCGGCTGGCTGCGCTGGTACCCGATGTTTCCCCGGGTCCTGTTCGTGCTGACCGGCACAGGACGTCAGGCGATGAACAACCGGCTCAGCGACCTCAAGGCCATGGCCGCCCATCACCCGCTCGTGGCCGACATGGCACTCGGCGGCCGTCCTGAAGGACCTGGACGAGCACAGCCCCACCTCTGACATGTGGGACCGCTCGCCAGCGGGAAACCGCGTCCGTGGACAGAACTATGACACCCCGTCCGACCTACCCGCGAGACTGCGCTCCGGCGGGGTGGAGATCTCGTTCTCACCCACAACAGCCCCGGATGGTCCGATCGATCCGGCGACCACGTACTGAGATGTGCTGGAGCAACGAGTAAAGACACAGAACCACATGTCGACATCTGACTGCTGCGGTGGCCGATTTCGTCCCGAGTTGTACGAGTGAACTCAACTATCGAGCTGGGAAGTTGATCGGCTTATGCGTAATCTTGCCGCTACGCAAATGGATCACCGCAGCTGGACCAGGCCATGGAACGGGGCTACCGTCCGCCAGCGGCTCAGCAGCGGTCGTATCACACCGCGCTGTACGGGGAGTCATCGTGAAAAGTCGCGCACACATCCATTATTTCGCTGTGCACTTCCGAAAGGTAGCCGCCACCGCCTCACTCACGCTGTGCGCTGCGCTCACCCTAGCCGCGTGCAGCTCTTCCAATGAGAAGGATGAGGCGACGGACCACTCTCCGAACGTCACGCGGTCCCCCGCGGCGACTGCCACCGCCGATCCGGTAGATACGGCGAAGAAGGAAGCTATCACCGCGTATGGGTCCTACTGGCAGGAGATGGAAAAGCTCTACGCCGACCCGACCGGCAAGAGGGCGCACCTTGATCGGTACGCCGCATCCGCCGCCCTGAAGAATGCCGAGGCAGACGCCAAACGCGCTCATGACCGCGGCCGCATCTACACCGGTAGCGTCGCCCTGACCGACCAGACGGTTACCAAGGCCGACATCTCGGGCAAGATCCCTAACGCTACGGTCTCCACTTGCCTGGACATCTCCAAGTGGCAGACCCTCGATGCCGAAACCAAGATGCCGGTGTCCCTCCCGAAGAACCGGCTGACGAAGTTCCTGATCATCAGCACCGTCGAGAAGTACCCGGAAGGATGGCGCGTCACCAGCGATGAGCCCCAGGGGAAGTCATGCTGACACCCCGCATTGCCGTCACCGCAGCGACCCTACTAACCGCTGATCCGGCTGGACTCCGTCTTCTCTCCCCCACCACGTCGTCGATGGAGGTCGACGGCCAGGCCGACCCGGATACCGAACCAGTGGTGCCTTCGGCCCCAGAGTCTTGGGCCGATGCGGACTGCGGCGAGACGGTGCAAGCTGCGGAGGCCGACGTCCCGGCGACCGCCGTCGAGGAGCCGATGGTGCCCGAGGCGGAAGGATGGGAAGCGCAGGATCTGCACGCCCCGGAGATCCGGGTTCTGGGGCCGGTTGAGGTGACGGGGGTCGACAGCACCGGGCACGGCCCGAGGATGGCGCAGCTCGCTGCCTTGCTGTACTTCCGGCGCGCGCGTAGCGCCGATGCGCTGTGCGCCGACATGGATCCCGTTAACCCTTGGTCGGTGAGCACCCTCAACGCCCGCTACCAAGGCCTGCGACGCTCGCTCGGTAGCGACCCTGACGGCAATCCGTATGTCCCGCGGCGCAGCTCCGGTGAAGACCCCTACCGACTCGCGTCCGGCGTGCGCTGCGACTGGAGCAATTTCCTTAGGCTCGTCGAACGTGCCCTGCCGCTGGGGCCGGCGGGTCTGGAGGATCTCGAGAAGGCCTCGGCTCTCGTGCGTGGCAGGCCCTTTGGGGGCAAGCCCCTTCCGTGGGCGGAACCCCTGCAGCAGGAGATGATCACCCGGATCACCGATGTCGCTCATACTGTGGCCACCTACCGCCTACGCGTGGGGCCGCATCGGGACCTGAGCGCGGCCCGACAAGCCGTGGCAACTGGTCTCGACGTCGATGAGTCGGCGGAACTGCTCTACCGCGACTGGATGAGGATCGAGCACGCGGCTGGCAACCGTTCGGGACTGCATATCGCCATCACCCGGGTTCAGCAGGTCAATCGTGCCCTCGATTGCGACTTGGAGTTGGAAACCGCGCAACTCATCAATGACCTGCTCAACGGCTCCGCGGCCCAGGAGGCGACCGGATGACTTGGCGCCGACGAAAGGAACCTGCTCCCCCGTACCAGGCTTGGACGCAGCTCGATGAACACCTCTGGCATACGTGTGCGATCCTCGCTGACTGGGTCGCCGATCGTCTGCATCTGCGGCCGCGCATCGCCACCCCGGCTCCCCTGTCGCAAGGAGAGCTGCCACTGGCCGTCGGCCACAGCGAGCGGATGACCTGGCAGGCAGTGGGCAATGGCACCTACAACCACACCAGTGTGTTCGCGTTCGGCTCTCCCGCCTTCGTACTGGGCTCCCTGGCCGGAGCAGCAGTAGGAAACGCCTCCCGGCGTCGAGCAGCCCAGGACGCGGCTCGGCCTCGTTGGGTCCACTCCGGGATGGGCTACCTCACCGTGACCACACTCGGTTTCCACTTCAGCCACCCGCAGGCCGGCATGCGGGTGCACTATGCCGGGCTCGACAGCATCGACTTGATTGCCCCTGACCTTTGCCAAGTCGCGTTCCACGATCAATTCGACAACCGGCCACTGCTGGCACAGCTGCGAACCCCGTGGGCGTCTCTTCTGTTCGTTCTCGCCGCGCTCAGCACGTTCCCTTCCCATCCTCGCCTGGTCAGCGGCGGATGGCTGCCGCCGGGTTTCATGATCCGATGCGCACAACTCGGCCGGCCCTGCCCTCTGCCTCCTTCGCTTCTCCCGCCCGGCCCATAAGGGCTGCTGCACAGTCACAGGCGCCCTCCCTCACGTGGTGGGGCGCCTGGCGGTCACGATGACCTCCGGGACGAACAGTCCAGAGACCGATCCCGCCGGATCCCGCGGTCAAGCCCAGTGACGGCTGCGCACACCACTGTGTGCACTGGCTGCGCACGGGGCATCCCAGCTGCGCAATCCTGGCCTGACCTGCGGCTTCTCGATTGCGCAGCCGTTGACTCTGACTGGTCGCTGGTGTACAGCAACTCACAAGGCGCGACTTGTCACTGCTGTTGCTGCGCCTGGTGGCGGGTCAGTGCCTGCCAGCGCCGCTCAAAGTCGACGACCTGCTCGGCGATGTAGTCGGCGGTGAGGGGCTTGTTGTGCTGCGCAGTGATCCCGTGGGCTGCGCACTCCTGCACAATGGCGTCGAGTGACGGAGCTTGGTTGCGCAGGCGGTGTTCCGCCCAGACGTTGTAGATCCGAAACGGCAAGAGGTAGCGGCGCAGGGTGGACGGGCTGACCGGTTTCCCACCCCGTCCGGTCATGCCCTTCTCGGATGCAAGGTAGGCGGAGAGCTGCTCGGCCTTGGGTTCCTCACCGTGTTCGGTCTGGTACTGCGTCCAGGCGAGGTAGTAGCGGTCGACGGTGGTGAGCGGGGTGGACTCCCAGGCCGGGTCGTCTGCCCCCGCCGAGTCGTTGATGGCAGCGCTCACCCCGTGGTTGCGGTTCTCCTTGGCGGGGTGAGCACCTGCACCGACCGGAGCCCTACTCATGCCCCTCCTCGTTCGGGACGCGGTCACCTGAAGGCCCATCTGCAGCAGGCCCGGTGGCTTCCTCGTCAGCGGGCGACTCCTTACCGGCGAACTCCCGCTCTCGGAAAGATGCGACGAACCCCTCCAGCTCTTCCCCCATGACGGGTCGGCCGACGGCACTGGTGATCTGGTCGCGTTCGTAGACGTATGCGGCGAGGGCGGCGGCATCAGGGTAGGCACCGTGCTCTTGCGTGTACGCAAGCCAGGCGTTGTAGAAGTAGTCGCTCCACTCGTCATCCGCCTCTTGAGGGGCCTGGTCGGTGCTGTTCTCAGCTGAGGCCGTGTGACGCTGCTTCAGGAGCCGCAGCAGCGGTTCGAGTTGCTCGTCGGACAGCGGCCCACCGACCGCGGTGGCGATGCCGTACTGGTCCTGGAGCCATAGAGCGAACTGCGCACTGGTGGGCTCGATCCCGAAGGCGGCCATCCAGTCCTGATAGGCGCCTGCAAAGCGCTGCGCGTTCTTTCTGTCTCCGGGGTCGTTCTCAGGCGCCAGGTGTTCAGGGCGCGTCTGCTTCCCCGGCTGCGGGTCCGCGTCGCTCACCGGCGGCAGTTCCCTCTGCGGGTCGACAGCGGCCTCGTGCTCGGGGATCTGGTGCTGCGCCGGAACGAGGGTCCTCTCGACGGTGAACTGTATTGGCGGCTCGTCAATGCCCGCGGCAGCCAGCCCGGCCGGCGCTGTCTCCGCCAGGGGAACTCCGTAGCGGGCCAGACGGAGCGGCATCAGCGACTCCACCGGAGCCTTGCGACGCCAGGCGCGGCCGAAACGGGAGCGGAGGCTCGTCTGGTAGACGAGGCGCTCCTGCTCGAGCTTGATGACCTGCTCGTAGGAGCGCAGCTCCCACAGCTTCATTCGGCGCCACAGCAGGAACGTCGGCAGCGGTGAGAGGAGCCAGCGAGTGAGGCGGACGCCTTCCATGTGCCTGTCGGCGCTGATGTCGGCGATCCGGCCGACGGCGTGGCGCGCGGCTTCGACCGCAACGACGAACAGGACGGGGATCACCGCATGCATGCCGACACCCAGCGGGTCAGGCCATGCCGCTGCCCCGTTGAAGGCGATGGTCGCGGCCGTCAGGAGCCAGGCCGTCTGCCGAAGGAGCGGGAAAGGGATGCGGATCCAGGTCAGCAGCAGGTCGAGAGCCAGGAGGACACAGATGCCAGCGTCGATGCCGATCGGGAAGACGTAGGAGAAGTCGCCGAAGCCCTTCTTCACCGCCAGTTCACGGACTGCCGCGTACGAGCCGGCGAACCCGATACCAGCGATGATCACGGCACCTGCCACGACCACACCGATGAGGACCCGATGCGCTCGGGTCAGCTGGGGCATCACACCGTTCCCCGCAGCCACGTCCCACTCCCCCATGCCCTGTCTTACTGATGTGCCGGTCTCAGACTCCCACGACTTGATCACCGTCTCAGCATCGTGCGAGCTCCCGAGCACCGATCGTCAGCAAACAGTGACCACCTCCTACCCCCTCGGCGTTCCGGACTTGTAAAGATGGATCACAATGTGATCGCGGGTCGGCAGGCCGCGTAGGGGACCATCTGGACATACAGCGCCAGTCGGCCTGGTCGGGCTGGTTGCAGAGGTGATTGCGCCGCAATCACCTCGCGCCAACGCACCTCACCTGCCTTCGCCTTATAGGCTCGCCGCCGCGCCCCCAGTTTCTGCACCACCCCACACGGAGATGCCCATGGGTCAAAAGCCTGGTCTCAGCCGGAACCTCGCCGCGGAAAGGGCCGCACGCAAGGCGGCTACTCAGCAGGCGCGTCTCGTCCCGCAGGGCCTGCCCACCGTCCACCCGGACAAGCTGATGCCGAGCCCGGAGAACGGCCGCAAGGAACTGCTGAAGATCGAGGAACTGGCGGAGACACTCATCACCGACGGGATGAACACCGCCATGACGGTGATCCCGCCGGACGTTTACACCACCATCTACCCACAGCACAAAGACACGGTCGACAAGCATGTCGCCGAAGGTGTCCTCTTCGTCGTCCATCACGGGCACCGGCGCCTGGCCGCTGCAAAGCTGGCCGGACTGACCGAAGTCCCGATCTTGGTCCGGAACGATGTACCAAGCCTTCGGATTGCAGCAATCCAGGAGAATCTGCAGCGGATGGGTCTCAACCCCATCGAAGAAGGCATGGAGTTCCACGGAGCTCTCGCCGAGAAGGACGAGTCAGGCAAGCAGCTCTCGCAGCGGGAACTCGCCCGCCGTGTTGGCTGCTCACAGACATACGTGTCCCACCGGCTGGCACTCCTCAAGCTCGTGCCGCCTCTGCAGCAGGCCGTCATCGACCACTGGCTCAAGGAGCAGCGCCTGCTCGAGGACGAGGCGAGCGAGGAAGAGACCGAGCGACGCCTCCTGCTGCCTGTCCGCGAGGCCGCAACGGTGTACGCAAGGCTGCGCCCTGACCTCCAGGAGTCATACGTACGGGGCGAACTGACGTCGGCACAGGCTGCGCTAATCAGTAAGGAGCCGATCGACGAACAGACCATCCCTGCAGCTGACGGGGACACCACCGGTGATGGCGCGCCAAGCACGGACGAAGGACACGGAACTCACGTCCCCGAGCAGCGCTCGGAAGACTCGGCCTCTCAGAGCAGCGAGGGGGATACCTCGCCGGCACGTCCAGCATCTCCTTCTTCGGCGCAGCCCGCAGACAGGCAGCAGAACAGCAGGGACGACAACCAGGCAGTGGCACCGGCAGCAGTCCTGGCTCCCGTAGCGACTGCAGAGGAACCTCGTGGAGTGATCGTCGTTCGCGGTGTGGAGGCTCTGGCCCGCGAGATCAAGGAACTGCTCAGCGGGGACGAGATCGAGGAGCTGAAGAACTTGCTCACCTCCTAGACCGTAGCCACCCTCATGCCTCACACACACGCCTCCCAGGAACGACTGGTTCTCACCAGCAGGCGCGGGTAGCGTGCGTGCCGGCATTGCACCGCTCCGGGGCGGCCATCAGTTCGCTGCTTGCGACGGCCCCGTGATTGCCCCGCAATCACCACACCCATCACGTCCGCTCCGAGCAGCAAGCCTCCCCGACGAGACATTCCCTGCCCCGCGCGATCCGCTCCTGCGCGATTGCGCCGCAATCACCCACGAAGGATCACCACCGTGCCAGCAACCTCCCAGGCTTCTAACGCCGCAGGCTCCAGCCGAATCACCCGCGTTCTCTCGCTCACCAACCAGAGCGGAGGTGCCGGCAAAACGACGTCCGCGGTCAACATCGGCGCCTGTGCTGCGGACCTCGGCTACTCAGTTCTCGTCATCGATGCCGACGCCCAGTGCGATGCGTCCGCAGCCCTGGGATACGACGAGCCCGACACGATGACGAACCAGGCGAATCTTTACGACGTCCTCACCGGCGCCGCCAAAATCGAGGAAGCCATCGTTCCCGCTCTGGCCGGCCCGCACGGGGAAGAGGCCACCAAGACCATCCCTAACCTGTCCCTGGTCCTCGGCTCCGGCGCACTTGAGGAGGCCGAGCAACTCCTCGGACCGAAGACCGGTCGTGAGTTCTGGCTGAGGAAGCAGATCGACCGCATCCGTGACGCCTACGACCTGATCCTCGTCGACTGCCCGGGTAACCTCGGCCTGCTCGTCGTCAACGCCATCGTCGCCTCAGACGAGATCGTGGCCTGCGTCAAGCCAGGCTGGAAGGAACTGCGAGCCCTGACCCGCATGGAAGCGAAGATCGACGACATCAGGGACACTTTCTCCGCCATGGGCGCGCAGGCCGAACTCGCGAACATCCTGATCGTGGACTGTCCGACCACCCGCAACCAGGGCGCCGTGTATGACGACAGCCAGCAGCAGGCCAAGGAAGCCTACGAGGAACTGGTCCTGCCGACCGTGCGCCGCAGCCCCCGCATTCCCGAGGCCTACGCAGCGCAGAAAGTTCTGCGCTTCTACGACCCTGTCACCGAAAATCCGACGAAGCTGTCGGACGCAACGGCGTCCTCAGCGACAGACGACTACTACCTTGTGACCCAGGCTCTGGGCTTCACGCGCCGGTGACTGATTGCGCCGCAATCACCAGGACGCCAACATGACCTGCGCCGGGTTAGACCTCCCCATGATCGGTCGTCCGAGGCCGAAAGGTCCGGTTCCGCGCGTACGACGCTGGTCCCCGGCCTTTCGGCACATCCCGAAGATCACGCCCTGGCAACCACAGCCAAAATAGCGGGATGACCGACCAGCAGGACCGGAAACCCGTCTCCGCTGCTGACGAGTTGCGTGCCGAGATCGAGGGCCTCGTTGCCCGTATCAGGCAGGCCCTTGACGCAAATCGGGGTAACACGGCTTTTCGCCCCGTGATGTTGCTTGGGGGAGCGGAGAAGGCCAGCCAGGAACTCAGCTACCTCCACGGGCACGTCACGGCGCTCCTGCAGAAGCAGGATGTGGAAGCAGCCATCAAGCAGCGACGACGACTGCAGAGGCTGGCAGGGATGGCCGCCCCTAGGCGATATTGAGCCGTTGCTCCCGGACCGGACGCCAAAGCGGGGTGGCCGCTGGCGGAATCACCGTGAGGTGATCGATGCGATCGCCTTCAAGTTCCAGACGGGAACGCAGTGGGTGCACCTGCCGGAGAAGTACGGCAACTGGCGAGGCGTCTACAACCGGCTGCGGATGTGGGCCATCGACGGCACTTGGGAGCGAGTGTTCACCGCGCTGAAAAAGGGGCCCCGGCCGGCGAGCCCGACGACCATGCCATCGGCCGGTCGCGTTGGGGGGCTGACCACCAAGATCCACCTCGCCGCCGACGGCCGCTGTCGGCCCCTGGCCTTCCACCTCACCCCCGGACAGGCCGGTGACGCACCCGCTTTCACCGAGATCATGGCCCGCCTGCGCGTTCCCCGACCACGCGGACGGCCTCGCACCCGGCCGGATCTGGTGCTGGCGGACAAGACATCCCACGCGGATAAGCGTCAAACCGCCGCTGCTTGGACCTCCGCTGGGGCCTGTGGGAAAGCGATCGCTTCGTTGTAGGTGTGACCAGTCTGGAGGCAGTGGAACAGCATGCTCATGAAGCGATTGAAGAGGTTGCGCTGTGCTGCGACGTGGCGGTCGCCGACTGCTTGTCGGCGTTCCTAGTGGGCTCTGGCGCCGGTTGACTTGGTGAGAGAGTTGAAGGCCCAGACGTAGCCGACGGCGGCCAGTCTCTGGTGCGCCAGGAGGGGAAGTCCGCGTCGGTGATGTGATGACCGCGCGGATCGCAGAGGTCGAGCCACCCATGCGACGTATCCGTCTGCCGCTGGGGCGCTAGAGTGCCCTTCGCATCGGGGGAGGAAGTGACGTGGCAGAGAAGAGTTGGCAGCTCAGGCAGGAAGATCGCCTCGTAGGGACGTTGACCCTTGAAGAGATCGACATGTTCTGGTCGGACTGTCACTTCGAGCCTGCTCCCGCTTGGGACGACCTCCGTCCTCTTTTCGCCGCTTCGCGGGATGCATGGGTTCGGGGTGACGAAGAGGCCGCCCTGGCAGCCGATGAAGCGATCCATGCTGAGGGGCTCGCTCTCGTCCCCGACGGAGGCGGCGACCCCATCACAGATTTCCTAATCCGGATCAACGGAGAGACGGCCCGCTTCCGACACTGACTACTGCTGGCTGCCAGGACCAGCCCACGAGTCATAGTGCAGAGAAGGTCAAGGGCGTAGGCGTCGCCCAGCGGACCGCCCAGGGTGTAGAACTTGCCCTTGCCAATGGCGTGGGCGATTGCCGACAGGTTCGGATATTCGACTGGCGTTCGGCAGTCAGACGACGCGGGGGGTCTGGTTCTGGCACGGTAAGGATCTTCCGGCAGCTGCTGCGAGGACGGTGGCGACCGCCTCGGGCGCGGTACTGACGACGCGGCCCGCTGAACCTCCCCGGGCCCTTGCCGTCAAGTGCACTCCAAGTCCTAGAGTGACGCTTCCAACCCGCCCCCGCCTGCGACGGAGCACCGGTATGCGCTATCGAGTCCTTGGTAAGACCGGCATCGAGGTCAGCACCCACTGCCTTGGGACAATGATGTTCGGTGCCGTCGGCAACCCCGACCACGAGGACAGCGCACGCATCATCCACGCTGCGCTCGACGCCGGCATCAACTTCGTGGACACCGCCGACATGTACTCGGCCGGCGAATGCGAGGAGATCGTCGGCAAGGCGCTCAAAGGCAGACGCGACGACGTCGTGCTCGCCACGAAGGTGCACTTTCCGCTGGGGGAGGGACGCAATCGCAGCGGCAATTCGCGCCGCTGGATCCTCAAGGCCGTCGAGGACAGTCTGCGGCGCCTGGACACGGACTGGATCGACCTCTACCAGGTGCACCGTCCTGACCACACCACCGACATCGAAGAGACGCTGTCCGTCCTCAGCGACCTGGTCAGGGCAGGCAAGATCCGGATGTTCGGCTGCTCCACGTTCCCCGCCGAGGACCTTGTCGAGGCTCACCACGTGGCGGAGCGGCGCGGACTGATGCGGCTGCGCACGGAGCAGCCGCCGTACTCGATTCTCGCGCGCGGCATCGAACGGTCCGTGCTGCCCACCGCGCAGCGCCTGGGCATGGGAGTGCTGACCTGGTCACCACTCGCCTCGGGATTTCTGTCCGGCACCTACCGCGAGGGCCGACCCGTCGACCTGACCACCGGCCGCGCCAAGCACACTCCGCACCGCTTCGACCCTGCCGTCCCGGGCAACGCCGCGAAGCTCGCTGCCGTCGAGCAACTCGTCACTCTCGCTGAGGAGGTGGGTTGCACCCTGCCGGAACTGGCCGTCGCCTTTCCGTTGGCGCACCCGGCCGTCACGTCGGTGATCATCGGTCCGCGCACCATGGACCACCTCGCCTCGCTGCTGAAGGGAGCTGACCTGCTGCTCGACGACGGCGTGCTCAACCGTATCGACGACATCGTGGCTCCTGGCGCCGATCTCTATCAGGCCGACGGTGCCTGGCAGCCGCCGTCGCTCACCGAGCGCGCGTGGCGCAGGCGCCCGGCTGGGGAGCGGGCGGTCGCGGACTGAACCTGCCATTCGAGGGTCCGGTCATCATGGGAGTAGGCAGGTGGATGGCGCACCGGAGGTGGTCGCACCACTGATTCCCGTGCCCGGGGGGCGACGACTGGAGAGGTGAATCGCGGGCCTGGGCCAGCCGCGTCGGCTGGGCCCGCGACAAGCCCCTGCCTTGTACCGGACGCGATTCCACTTGTCATGTCAGGACCCAACACAGCTCCTTACGGGCTCAGGTGGGGCCAATCGACTCGATCACAGCAGGCCCCGAAGATCGCTGATCGGGGCCAGAAGACTCGTTACTCTGGGGCCCGAGGAGTCGTTCGAAGCCAACAGCGAGGCCGACCCGTCAACCGTCGACCAGCCGACCTCGCCACCCCAAACCCCTCCGTTCGAATTCTGAGCTGGGCAAACACCGACACGCCACGGGCTGACATGTCATGCGCGGATCACAAACAGGCACTCGGCGCCGTTCGCACGCGTCCTGCCGTACGGCTGCAGAGCGCTCCGGCGCACACCTTCCCGGTCTTGGCCGACGTGATCGGGCGGCGGGCTGCAAACTTCCGGCGCGGCCGCGAGTTCGTCGGACACCATGCGGTCGTTGTCTCGTTCCAGGGAGTAGGCCGTAGGCGCAACCGCGCGGTCCAGCAGCTCCAGGTCGCTGCGGGCCTCAACAAAACGGCGGTGGGTCCCGTCGCTACCTGGAAGAGGAGTTCGGCGCCGCGACGGTCGAGTTCCATGTAGCCCAGCTCGTCGATGCAGAGCAGGTCGACGCGGCCGTAGCGGGCGATGGTCTTGTTTCAGCTGCTTCTCGTCGGCACCGCTTCCCCCCGGGGACGACACGGCCGCGCAGAGGCAGTTCTCGTGCGGCCAGGGGTACGCGGAGGGCGGGCTGTTGGCCGAGGCCGATGAGCGAGGAGGCAGCCAAGGCCGGCTGATCCCTGCCACGACCTACCTCGACGGCCAGCCGCCCGGAGGGCGGCGGGCCGTCCTCACCCAACCCGGTCGTTCCGTCCGGCAGGCTCACTCAATCCACGGTCCGTGAAGCGGCCGCTTCGATGCCTGATGCCCGCAGCTTCCGCGCCAGGAGCTCCATCTCGGGCAGGGTCCCTGAGTACTGCCCGGTCAAGACCTGCTCCAGCACGGCCCGGACGCCGTCCAGGCCAATGCCGAGTTCCGCCCGCAGCACCCGCATGATGGCGGCGTTCCTCATCGGCGGGGCTACCCGCAACCTTGCCCGCCCGTGCTCGGTGAGCAGTCGGCCACGCAGTTCCTCCGGCAGGTCACCGGCACACACAGCCAGGGCAAACCCGCAGGCCGGACATGTCGACTCAACGTCCCACCGCAGTGCCTCGCCGACCAGCGCCTGAACACCGCACCACTCCGCCTCGGCACCGCACCCCTGGCACACAGCGGAGTACCTGATGGACTCAACCAAGATCGACTTTTCCATAATCCCACCCCTCAAGAAGAGAGGTTAGACGGCGGGCGGCGAACGTCTTTCCGGGGCACCAACATGTCCCCCTGATACCGAGCCGGTGGTCAGGCCGCGCTGGTCCATGCGCTGACGCTATCTCTCGTGAACGTTCCGAGGCCCAGTGATCACCAACTGACGCCCAAACCGGCAGACAAACGCTGCTGCTGAACGGGTTCTGGCTCAGCTTTCGTGCCGAGTGATGCTCCGTTATGGCTGGACATCGAAGAGAGCGATGGAAGATGGGGGCGGGGCAAGCACTGCGCGAAGGCGGGTGAGTATGGCTCGCCACTGCTTCCAGTCCTCTGGGTCGACCCAGTTTGAAGCCGGCCCAGCCTCGTCGCTGGCGATGCGGGCGAGGGCTTCGTCGGCAAGTGCCCAAAGGTCGGAAGGGAACACGGGCATAGGTGTTTCCGGACCGTAGGACGTGTCGACGGGTTCGCCTCCCGGGCGTTGCGCCGCGATGAGTGCAGCGGCGGCCACCGCCTCTTCTGATTCCGTGAGATAGCCGGTGGCGTCGATCGTCCGGATGAGGACGCCTCGGATCAGGGCTTCGCGCGCCTCGGGCTCAGCGTCATCGAGAGCGTTGGCGAAGTCCGCTGCTGTGTCGTTGTCGAAGGGACCGGTATCCCAGGTGCCCATGCTGATCTCCCTTGCGTAAGGTCGCCCGGATCCTCGCATCAGGGACTGACAACATGACTACGGGGCGAGCAGGACCCGTTTGCGCAGGAGGTCGAAGCCTGCGCGGCCGAACATCTGGCGCTTGAGCATCTTGATCCGGTTGACGTGGCCTTCGACGACTCCGGAGTCCATGGCAGCGTCAGGCCGGCGATGACCGCGTTGCGATCTCGGTCGATTCCTGCCGCGAGAGTGTGGAGGCTGGGCAGGTCGTCCTGGCGGACAGCGTCGAGCCACTGCGGGAGTCGTTCCCCCTGGCGCTCGGTGAGCATGTGAGCGAAGGACCGGACGTGACCGGTCAGGGCATCGAGTTCGGGACAGTTGGCCAGGACGGCCTTGAGCCGGATCGGTTCGATCTCGGTCAGCGTCTCGGGTCGGCTGAGGATCCATCTCGTCACCACGCGGGGTGCCGGCGGCTGCGCGATCACCGACCGTGGCGAGGTTCGCTTCTCTCGCAGGTAGGCGCTGACCCGGCCGTAGCTGCCTTGATAGCCCAAGGGAACGATCTCCTCCTAGAGCTTCCAGGCGTTGGTGCAGCCCTCGTCCCAGCGTTCGTCCAGGTAGGGCTTGTACTCGTCGAGGACGGAGGTCCTGTAGTGCTGCCATTGGCCGCGAAAGAGGTGTTCCGGCTTCGCAGCGTCGGCGAGGCTCTTGACGGTGCGGTGGGTCATCTGGAGCTGACGCCCGATGGAACCGGCGATCGCGGACATCGCGGTGCTGTCGGGCCACGCGGCTACTTCTGCGCATCGCGGGCTGTCAGGCGTCGGCCCTTCGGGCGCGGGCGGTCAGCGCGTCGCGCAGGATGCTGTCGGGCGTGCCGGCCATGCGCAGCAATTCACGCACCACTTCGGCCTTGTCCCAGCCGATGCCGGTCTGAGTCCGCAGCCCCAGGATCCACCGGTCAATCTCCAGGGACTCGCTCGGGTCGAAGCGAACAGTGAGCGGGATGGCGCCCTCTGCCTTTCGGGGCGCGGCGCGGAGCCGCGTCGTACGTCGTGATGCCGGGCCCAACGAGAAGACGTAGACAGGGATTCTCCGAGGTCACGGCTGATCTCTCTGAGCCTGCGGCCTGTCCGGGGCCGGAGGAAGGGTGAGCGTCACTTCGCCAGCAGTGGTCTTGAGGGTGAGGGTGCTCTCCCCGCGGCCGACAGCGCGATCGATCTTCTTGATCTCTGACCAGGTGAAGCCGAGGCGGCGGTACTTGTTCCGCTGTTTCGGCCTCATGTGCTGGATGTCCTCTTTCGAGGCTGTGGTCATCCCCGGGTGCCACGGCCGGGCCGGGCCGCTAGTCATCTTAGGCATGGCGTTCCTCTCTGACCCAGACCGGCTGTGCGTTGTCCGCGAAGTGCTCTCGCTCACGGGGCCGCAGCTCGGTGTTCGAGGGAGGGATGAGCGCCCGGGCAGGCCGCTCGGGCGGGGCCTGGACCACCTTGTGCTGCGGCTTGGGCGGGCGAGGCTCCCGGCCAGCCGTGTTTGGCTGCTGCAGGTAGTCAGGGATCTCGCCGGCGACGATGCGAACGGCACGGGCCCGCGCGGCTGCTTTCGCCGCAGCCTTCCGAGCCCGCTTGGCCTCACGAGACTCCTTCGCCATCTACGCAGGGTATGCCGGTCCAACCCGCCTGTGAAACGGGTCAGGACGCTTCGGTCCGCCCGGCCGGCGAGACGCTATCCGCGCGGCCGCGCAGCAGCGGCTTCCACTGCCGAGTCGATACGGGTGATCTCTTCCACGTGGTCGGGCGATGCGGACAACGTGGCAGCGACCAGTCCCGTGGCCTGGACAAGAGCGGGCAGGTGGGCTCCGGCCGCCCGCCAGGACAGGCTCACCGGCACCCGCGCGTACTCGAAGGCGGCCGCGGCGACACGGTGTCCGTACTGGGCGCTGAAGATGGCGAAGGCATGGGTGGCATCGATCAGCGCCTGTTGGTCTCCCAGGCGGTCATGAGGCTGCTGCAGCTCATTGATGCTGCGGCGTCCGGAAGCGAGGTCGGCGAACAGCCGCCGGCGGAACGCAGCTGCTTGCCGGTCAGTGATCCCCACCAGGCTGGCAGAAGCTCCTGCGGTGTAGTGGCGCTTGAGCTCCATGTCCAGGACGTGCACCGCATCCAGGTGCATACGTAGCCGGTCCAGGGTTTTGCGCCCCCGCAGCAGCGGGTTGGAGCCGAGGGCCTGCCAGGCGGAGTAGCGCGAGAGCATCAGGCCGGCCTCCCGACCGCGTTCCTTGATCAGCCATGTCACGGGCCGCTCCACCGCTGTTCTCCTGAGTACGGTGCGCCGTTTGCGCCGCTGCTCCCGTGTCCGGCGGCATTCCTCGCACTCCTGGCCGTTGGTGGTGACTCGGAGCTTGCCCGATCCGCAGACCGGGCACGGAAACCGGGAGGCGACAACCTGGCTCATGACGCCGTTGCGGTGTTCCGGGGCGATCCGTCCGCCGATCTGCCGCACCGCGCCCACCTTGCGTCGCCGCCCAGCTGCCATCCCTGTACCTCTCCCTCAGCCGTTGTGGCCTCATGCGTCATGCCCGGTATGCCCCTACGGCCTGCGCGATACGCCAACTACCGCTGACGTAAGAACTTTTCGACTCACGACGGGTCGGTGGTGCCGACAGTGGCGCGGGGGCCGGCTGCGTGCCCCACGCTTGAGGTCGCCGACGCGGTAGGGGAGTTGGGCGCCGCGCTTGTCGACGGAGGGCGGGACGTCCGGGTCGTTGGCGCGAGCCCAGCGCAGCGTGGCGAGCGTGAGCTGCGGCAGGTGCTCCTGCTGGGCTGTCCGCAGCCCGACGACGGCGTCGTCCGTCGCCGGCGCCGGGGGCGCGGCGGGCGGCGGCTCGGGGGCTCGTGCCTGGGGGAGTGGTGCTCGGGACGTCGGTGAGGACGTCCATCAGGCGTCACCGCCGTTCACACGCTCGTGGACGTCGATGAGGGTGGCGATGGCGTCGGGGTTGTCCGCCAGGCCGACCCACTGCCCGAGCGCGGTGAAGACGGGGACCTGGTCGCGGTCCGCGTCGAAGATGACGCAGTAGTCGCCGCAGCGGTCCATCACCATGTCCCGCAGAACTGGCACCAGTGCGGTGTCCAGTACCTCCAGGGCATCGACGGTGAGCCGGGCGGGCTCACCGGGCGCCAGCGGCTGAACCAGGGTGCCGGTGACGCGCAGCAGGTCGCCAGGCTGTATGCCGTTCAGCAGCTCGTGAGTGATCCGGGGGTCTGCGCTGGTGCAGGTGACGACCGTGTCGAGGGCGTCGTCGGCGAGCGCCTCGATGTCGGCAGGGCGGACGATCAGGTCGAAGGTGGCGGTCCCGATGCGCGGGCCGCGGGCGGGTATCGCGTCGACCCAGCCGTCGACGGCGCAGTGCTTGGTGTCCATCAGCTGGCCTCCGCCAGGGTCTCGGTGAGACGGGGAGAGCGGGGTCGGGTGGTGCGCTGGGCGATGTCCAGCAGCTCGCGGTTGCGCCGCTGCTGGGCGGCCGTGAGTGGCCGGGCTTTTGCGCCGTGGCCGTGCCAGAGCGGGGAGGCCGGCGGCTCGGGGTAGGCGAGGGCGTGGTCGACGTCGCGGTCGGTGCTACTCATGGAGGTCCTCCAGGTGGAGGTCAGGAGTGGTCGCCTTGGCCCTTGGACTTGGGCTTCGGCATGAGGTCGGAGGCGAACCGCCCGAGGCGGGCCTCAACGGGGTTGGCGGTGATCCAGTCCTCGGCGCATGCCTTGTGCACGGGCTCGCCGGAGCGGGAGCGCATGGGCGTGGGCTGGCCGCACAGCGTGCAGGGGAGGGCCTGCCAGCGGTCGAAGTGCTGGCCGTCGCGCCAGACGAGAAGTTCACCGGGAGCCCGGATCAGGCCCGGCTCGAACGGCGGCTTCTGTTTCGTGCGTTCCGCGCCGGTCACGGCCGGAAGGCGGGCAGCTGCTGGAACACGCGGTCCAGCAGCTCCGGCGTCGGCTTCCAAGGCCCGAGCTGCCCGGCGGCGGGGACCGGCAGCGGCAGCTCCTGGACGTCCTCGATGACCAGGTGCCAGGTGCCGGCCTGCGCCCACGACGTGCAGGGCTCGGAGCCCTCGGGGTCCTGGTGGCAGTCGACCAGGCGGACCACGCCGATCACGGCTCCGGTGGTCAGCTCGCGGCCACGGATCGTGCGGGCGATCAGCGGGACGCGCAGGGCGGGCCTGTCGATCCGCTGGCCCGCGTGCAGGAGCATCCAGCCGCGCCAGCTCCAGGGCTTGGGACGGTTTTCGATGCCCTTGGCGCCGGTCAGGATGCAGGTGGCGTGCGGCTGCTGGACGCTGATGCCACGGATCCAGTCGCCCTGCGGGAGAGTCGCGGTGCTCATGCTGCCCGCCCCCATACGGCTGTTCCCGGGCGCCCGGCGCGGCGGCCGTTGATGGACGGCACGGTGGCGTGCGCGGGCGAGGCGACCGCGGCGCGGCCCGAGTGCTTGCCGTCGTACAGCGCTGCGTCCGCGGCCCGCTGCAGCACGGTCAGGTCGCGGGAGCCGACCGCGTGCGGGGTCGCGGCGCCGACCGAGGCGGCGACGTCGACGGTGCGGCCGTCATCCAGGACGACCGGGATGTGGAGCACGCGGACCAGCTGCGCGAGGCGCTCCTCCAGGCGGTCGGCGGGCAGCGCCAGGACGACGGCGAACTCATCGCCTCCGAGGCGGCCAACGGCGGCATGCGGGCCCGTCCACGCGGTGAGCCGGGCGGCGGTGGCGGCCAGAACGGCGTCCCCGGCCGGGTGGCCCATCGTGTCGTTCACCGCCTTGAAGTGGTCCTGGTCGACCAGGACCACAGCCGTGTCGTCGCCGTGGCGGGCCAGGAGCCGGCGGGCGCGGGCGGTGTAGGCGTCGCGGCGCAGCAGGCCGGTCAGCGGATCCTTGCGGGTGGCGGCGAGCTGCTTGTGCAGGGCGACCGCGTGGACTGCCCAGCCGGTCAATGGCACGGCAGCGGTCGTCAGTAAGAGGGTGCGCTGGCCGAACCGGCCCTGAACGCGCAGGAAGGACGACATACTTGGGTTCTCCGTCTCGTCTCGTACGGGATGGATGGGCCCGGGGCAGGCGGTTTGGTTGTCCGCCGTTCGCCTGTCCCGGGGCGGATCTACAGCGCGAAGTCGCTGCGGCTGGTCCAGCTGACGGGGTTGTGCCAGAGGCCGGCCTTCGCGGCGGGCCACTCCATCTGTCAGCCGGGCCGAAGCCCGCGCGCTCCCCATCTGTCCGGCTGCTTGCCGGGGATCTCGAGTCCGGCCGTGTGCGCGGCGAGCTCATGCGCGCGGCGCAGGGCCGCGGCCGGGGAGTCGGCGACGCCGGTGAAGACGTGCAACCGCGCCGGCCGGGGTCGGTGCTGTCGTGTATCGGGACGCCGACCTCGTAAATGCGCAGGTGCATGACGTCCAGCTCCTCTCGTGTACTCGGTGGTGAGGGACCACCGCGACCGCCCCGGCTTCCGTCGAAGGGCCGGGGCGGCACGGAGCGTCCGTCACGCCGGTGAGGGCGGGTCAGAACTCCAGGTGGATCGTGATCAGGCGCCGATGGTCACCGGCGCTGGTGTGGACGGTGCGCCGGCGCGCGGCGAGGCCGGCGGCCCCGCCCTGGATCGGCAGGTGGCAGTCCCGGCAGCCGTGCCACCACTCATCCCTGGCCGGGAGTTCGGCCGGGGTGAGCGGGTGGGGGTGGGGGCCGTCGGCGGCGCGGTTCACGCGACCGCGTCCGCGTACTGCGCTTCCAGGTCCGCGTGGCCCTCGGGGCCGTCGTCCAGGTCGTGGTCGTCGGCCTCCTGGTTGACGTCGTCGGGGCACCCGCCGGATCGGCGAGCTGGAGCAGTGGATCCTCGGCCTCCGCTCCGAACTCGCCGAGCGCGACGAGGACGTCTCCGCCGCACGCGCCGCGAACCGGGACTTGATGGCTCAGCTGAACAGCTGACGGGGTGGTTCCGGAATACGCCAGAGACGTGTCTTCTGCCAGCGGCAGAACACCGGCCCCACCGGGCTCGGCGATCACTACAGTCCAGGCTCATGACGACGGTTACAACGCGCACGGTCGAATACGCGGCCGACGGCCTGACGATGATCGGGCACCTCGCGCTCCCGGCCGGTTCCGGCCGCCGGCCCGCGGTCCTGGTCGGGCCCGAGGGGGTGGGGCTCAGCGACGTCGAGCGCCGCCGGGCCGATGCGCTCGCCGAGCTGGGATACGTGGCGCTGGCCTTCGACCTCCACGGAGGGCGCTACTTGGGCGACCCCGAGGAGATGCTGGCCCGTTGCATGCCGCTGCTCGCCGACCCCGACCGGATGCGAGGCATCGGCCACGCGGCGCTCGACGTGCTCCGCGCCGAACCGCGGACCGACCCCGACCAGATCGCCGCCGTCGGCTACGGCACCGGGGGCGCAATCGCGCTGGAACTCGGGCGCGACGGCGTCAACCTACGCGCGATCGGGACAGTCAACGCACTGACCACGGGCCGACCGGGCGAGACGGCGCGCATCCGCTGCCCAGTGTGGGCCGGGGTCGGGTCGGAAGACCCGATCATGCCGCCCGCGCAACGGGAAGCATTCACCGCCGAGATGCAGGCCGCAGGCGTCGACTGGCGCCTCGTGGTCTACGGCGGCGCCTTGCACGCCTTCCACCACCCACCGGTCGACCACACCGTGCGCCCCGGCGTCGGCTACCACCCCCGGCACGCGCAGCGAGCTTGGCGTGACGTCGTCAACCTGCTCGCCGAGTGCCTGCCCATGACGGAGTGATCTGGTCGGCAACTGCGATTCCGCTCGGCCACCCACCGCCGGTGGCAGCGGGCGGTCAGGCGTCAGGGTCGACTTCGGGGTGCGTAAACCGCACGGGCTTGCCCAGCGACCGGGCGTAGGCGATTTCGGCTCGGGTGCTGTCTCCGATGTAGTCGCCGACTACGAGCACCTCATCAGCGAGCCGGATCTTCGCCCGGTGCAGACCGTCGAGTCGAGCCTTCAGCGCCTCGGCCTCGACAGGATCGGACCAAAGGTCGTGCGGCGACTTCATGTCAATGCCCGGTTTGACGACAATCTTTCCGGCTTTGGTCTCCAGCAGATCGGCCTCGTTCATCTCGGTCATGAAGCGGGTGGAGCCGCAGATCACGACGATATGCGGGAGGCTCAACAGCTTCTTCGCGGCGGCGAGCTTCTCCTCGGGGGTGAGCAGTTGCGGGTATGACACTGGTTCCTCCTGATGGTGCGGTCCAAGGGGTGCCTGCGGAGACGAGAACGAGGGTTCCGGGTTCCGGGTCATCGGTACGCGCGAGCGCATTCGACCAGTGGCGCGACGTGGTCCTGGTCGAACGCCGCAGCCCGGTCATCGGCTGAGCGGCCAAGCGGACTACTTAACTTCAACACGTTGAACTTGACAGAGAAGTCGTCGCTGACGACCTCGCGCAGCGCGTCCAGGGACAGGACCTGGGAGGCGGGCCAGGTGCGCGCGATCGTGGACTTCCCGGCGCCGGACGGGCCGATGAGGACCACCAGGCTGTGCTCGGGCATCTCCGGGTAGATCAGCTCGGTCATGCGGATTCTCCTTGGGCGTCAGAGGTGCCGGGCAGCTTGGATAGGGCGCTGCCCGGCGTGGGGGGTGAGCAGGACGGCGGCTTCGCGCAGCGCCGTCAGCGGACGATCATGTGGGCGGGGTGGCCGTCCGTTCTTCATGTGGTCCACGCACTGCGGGCAGTCCTCGCGCGGACCGAGCCCGGCGTGGGCCTCGCGGCTGGCGTACGCGTGGAACCAGCACTGCGTGCACAGCCACCGGGGCGGGTTCGTCGCCTTCGCGCTCGCCATCTCAGCTGGCTCCTTCCGAGTGATGGGCGCGGGCAGACCAGATCAGGCGCTGCCCTGCGTCGTCGGTGACCAGGGCGGCGGCCTCCTGCAGCGGGCAGGAGGCGTCGCCATCGCGGTCGGGCTCGATCTGCTCGGCACGGCGCACGACGGCGGTGAGCAGCTGCGCCAGGGTCGCGAGGAAGCCGCCGGGCGGGTCGGTGTCCTCGATGAGTTCGCGCACGATCGCGGCGAGCTCCTCCTGGTCGACGTCGTCGGCACGGAGGTCGTCCTCGATCTGCTGGAAGGCTAGCGAGACGATCCCGGCTGCGGCGCCGACGCGTTCGATGCGCGTACGGCGCGGACCGGTCATCGGGTGGTGGCCTTGGTCGTGGCGATGAGCGCGGCGACGGTCTCCCAGCCGTGGTGCCAGGAGTTGTCGAGGTGGAAGGCGCCGTTCATGCCGAAGTCGGCCAGCTTGTAGAAGTTGGTCTTGCCGGTCTTGTCGGCGAGCTTCTCCAGGACGCCGTGGCCGGGCACGCGGCGGTCCGCGATGTAGTGCGTGCCGAAGGACAGGGCGAGCGCGGCCGTAGCTGCTCCGGGGTGGACTCGGATGCCCAGCGCGCGGGCCCCGAGCCCGGCGACGACCGCCTGGGTGGCGGTGTAGGTGAGGCAGTGGTGCAGGCACGCCTTGCGGCCGTCGGCGGTGCCGTGGGTGGTCTTCACCTTGGTGGCCGGGTCCTCGTAGGTCACCGGGGCGTCGTCGGAGGCGCCCTTCACGCGGGCGCAGAAGTCGTTCTGGACCCAGAAGTCGCCGATCGCGCTGGCGGCGCGGGTCAGTCCGAGCAGGGCGGCGAAGACGGCGGGACGGTGCATGCTGGAGGTCTCCTGATCTCGAATTCGGGTGAGGGAGCGGGGTGGCCGGCCCTTTGCCGTTGCGCGGCCACCCGGCGGTCCCGACCCCGGCCACACCGGCCCGGGGTCGGGTCGTTCAGAACGGGGATTCGTCCGGCCAGGCCGGGACGGACATGAGCCGGACGCGCAGCTCGCCCGGTTCGCTCAGCAGCCGCACGTCTCCATCTCGGAGTCCGGGGCGTAGAGCGTCGGCGACTTCGCGCGGCGGCTACGAAGCTGTGGGTGCCGGGCCGCCCGGCGTGCCGGGCGTTGATAGACGGCACGGTGGCTTGGGAGCGGTCGGCGAGCGCGGCGCGGCCGGTGTGCTTGCCCGCGTGCATCGCGGCGTCGGCGGCCCCCTGTAGCAGGGCCAGGTCCGTCGTGCCGAGGACGTCGGGGGAGGCGGTGCCGACCGACGCGGCGACCTCGACCAGGGCGCCATGGGCTGCGCGAGCAGAGTGACCGGTTGCGCGAGCCGGAGTTCGCGGCGGGCCGGTGCGATCCGGGCCGTGACAGCGAACTCGTCTCCTCCGAGTCTGCAGGCCACACGCGGCTGCCCGCCCATGCAGGTGAGCCCGCTGCGCGGTGACGGCCAGGGCGGTCACCTGCGTGTTGGTGATGGCCCACGAGTGGGCTGTCAGGACGTTGTGGGGTTGTGCGAACGTGTCTCGTTGTTGATGCAGTGAGGGGGGCGTGTGTGGTTAACGAACCACAGCGGCAGATCCGGTTACGGCTTGCTAGGCAGCGCACAGCCCAAATTCGGGTACGCGGACAGGTCCGGCAGGGGCCTCCCGAACCACAGCCGGAGCCTGACCAGCGGGAGCCTCAGCCTCAGACGGGGGCCCAGCCAGACCCAGAGCCGGAGCCGGATACCTCAGCACCGCGTCGCAGTTGGTGGCGCCGCGTGCCGTGGTCTCAGGTGGGCACGATTGCCGGCGCTGTCGCCGCTATCGGCACCCTTATGTTCACTGGCGTCGCCACCTACTTCAGCGCCGAAGTGGCGCGGGACCAGCTGCAGCAGTCAAGGGAAGCGGCGGAACGAGCGAAGAAGTCCCAGGCGCGACTTATCTCGGTATGGGCAGAGAATGACACAAATGATGACATAGCCATTCACGTACTCAATAGGTCCCGTGATGCCATCAGTGACACCGAGGTCCGCTTCCTCGTGAAGGGGAGAGTCGGCAAGGAAGCAGTACGTACCGCCTTCGATATCTCGGCACAAACGATGTCGCCATGCTCACAACTCACGCTGACTTCGCGAGCTCTGTGGGCATCGACGCGAGGCCACCCAGCCAAGGTGCAGCAGTACGTCACCAACGACATGAGCTGGTACAAGAGTCACGGCTACGGACGTCTCGCCTACGAGAACATTGCCGACGTTGCTGCCGTTTTCTACGACCGTGATGGTCTGTTGTGGACCCGCGGGGAGGGGCTCACCGACGGCGGGACCTGGGATCTTCCAGGCGGCTACGCGCAAGGGATTTACGAAGGGCAGCCGAAGCGGAGCAGTCTGCCCTCAGAAGAGTGCACCGACGAGACTCCGTAACGGTGGAGCGGCGCGGTAGTTCGCATGGCGGCGGGTCGCGAGGTTCGCTTGCCCGGCCTGGTTCCACCGGAAGACCGGTAAGGATCCGTCGCCGGGGTCGTACGGGTGTCCACCAGGTCCCGGTCCTGGTCCTGGCCGGCCATCACCTACTCCGGGTGCCGGGCAGCCGTGTCGGGGCGGTGCGGGTAGCGAGGGCCGGGGCGCTGCGGGCGGGGCCGGCCGATCCGGCAGCGGGGGCGGGGGACGAGCACGAGCAGTTCCTCCAGTCGTCGGTGGACAGCGCTGCGCCCCGCCGACGTCGCGCTGGTGTCGGCGGGGCGCAGCGGGTGGTGCTGCTGGGTTATGCCGCGAGGCCGTGGGCCGTGCGCGTGGCGTGCTCACCGGGCGTGGTCGGTGCGGGCGTGGTGTGGCCCGGCCGGGGTGTGTCCGGCTGTTGCTCGGGGGCGCCGTGGAGGTGGGTGCCGACCACGTAGCCGATCAGCAGCCCGGTGACGCCGAAGACCTTGTGGCGGTTGACCTTCCACCAGGTCAGAGCCGGGGGCTCGGTGAGCACTCCTATGACGGTCGGGGCTTTCGCCAAGACGGGGTCTCCTTCTCTCGTGGGCGGGGTGGTGCGTGCGGCCGGGCGGCCTGTCCGGTCCTCACCAGTTCCGGGTGCGGGGCGGGCGAGGGCCAGGCAGAGCGTCAGGTCAGCGGGCGGTGCGGTCGGTGAGCAGGCGGGCGGCCCGCGTCCGCAGCCGGTCGAAGCGGGTTGGGTGGGTGTGCCGCCAGGCGGTGGGGAACACGTCGGGCTCGGTGGGGAAGGAGCGGGACGCGCCGCAGGTGCCCGTCCAGGCGTACGGCTCGGGGCGAGTGCCGTCGCGGGTCGCAGTGACCTTGGCGGGGAGGCCGTCGTGGCTCCCGTGGGAGGTGCCGCCAGAACTCGGTCTGCTCAAGCTGCGTCTTCATCGGTGCCCGGTGGCGGTGCCGGACAGTGCGAGTGGGGGGTCAGCGCTGGAGCGGGTGGACGTTGTCGGGGCCGTAGTCGTCGCCTGCCGGGGTGGGGGCGGGGATCGTGGCGTGCAGGTGGGGCGCGGGGCTGAACTGGTACTGCGGCGGGTGGTTGTGGACGATGGGCCGCAGGGTCAGGCCGCGCAGGGCGAAGATGCTGGCCAGTGCCCACATGAGGGCGGCGAGCCCGGTAGCGGCGGCGCAGCCCCCGGCCGGGGCGGCGGACCAGATCATGGCGAGGCTTGCCAGGCCCCACAGCGTCCAGGCGATGCGGGCGCCGGCGTTGCCGAAGAACCCGCCGACCAGCCCGAGCAGCCCGGTCAGCTGCCAGAACGCGTACAGGGCGGCGGGGGCGACGGCGAGGTGGGCGGCCTGGTCGGCGAGGAACACGCGGACGGGGTGGTCGACCGTGCCCCACAGGCCGCTGCCGTCGCTGGCGCTGGTGGCCGGGACGTCGGACAGGCCCTTGAGCGCGGCGGAGGTGATGTCGCCGGCGGCGTCCAGCATCATCACGACGAGGCTGAGTCCGCCGAACAGCGCGGCCGTCTTGATCCAGACGGCGACCTCGTGCCAGCTGGCGTGCCGGGCCTGGAAGACCTCCTCCCACCGCTGGTGGAGGAAGCCGCCCTCCTCCCAGGACTCCCGCCACACGGTGCGCAGCCGCGCCAGGCGCTGCTTGCCCTTCTTGGCCGGTGGCAGTTCGAACTGGTCGAGGATGCTGTTCGGGCGGTGCTGACCGTTCATCTGCCTGTCGTTGTGGGACATGGTGCAGTCGCTCCTTCGTCTGGGAAGCCGGTGGTGCGCGTGGTGGATGTCCGGCCGGTCGGCCTGCCCCCGCGTCCGGCCCCCGGACAGGCGAGGTTCGGGCGCGAGGCAGGGGACCCGGAGCGGTTACAGGCCGCGGGCGTCGGCAAGGCTGGCGGCCTGCTCGACCATGCGGAGTGGGACGCGGGCCGATCCGTGGGCGTCGTTGAAGGACGGCACGGACTCGACCTCGCCGAACTTGCGGCGGATCGCGTCCAGGAGCACGGAGGCGGCGCTGGCTTCCAGACCTCTGTCGCCGCGGGCCTCGGCTCGGATGGCTCCGAGCATGCAGCGGGCGCCGTCCTCGTCGACCAGGGCGCCGGAGCACCAGCCGCCGGTGAGCAGCCGGTGATGGGCGCGCTGCAGCATGGCGGCGACCGGGGTCGGGTAGGACTCCGGCGGCGGCTGGAGCGTCGGGGTCAGCGGGACGGTGACGACGTCGCCCAGGTCCACGGCCTCGGTGGGGATGTGCGCGGTGTTGACCTCGTAGGCGACGGCCGCTTCGTCCAGGCGCGCGGTCATCGCCGCGTTCACCAGAGTGAGGCGTTCCTCGAGGGTCAGTTCCGCCAGCGGCGCGGCCGGGGTGGTCGGGGCGGGGTGGTCTATGGCGGGGGAGAGCGAGGCATGGGACATCGGGACTCCAGGCAGCGGACGCCGAAGGGCGCCGCCGGGCTGTGGTCTCCGGCGGCGCCCTTCGGCGTTGTGTAGCGGGTGGAGTGGGCGTTTGGGTGTCGACGCACCCGTGTCCCGGGCATCCTCGGACCATCAGGCGCGGGGAAGGGGATGGAGTGGAGTTCGTCTTCGAGTGCGGGTGGTGCGGCGGGGACAACTACTTCGTGGGCAAGCAGGTCGGCTTCTGGGTCGACAAGTGGGAAGTGCCCTCGGAGTGGGACTGCCGTTTCTGCGACGGGCTCAACTACACCCCTGACCCGCCGTGGACGGAGGCGTAGTCAGAGGCTGGAGATCAGCCCGGCGAGCGAGGCGAGGCCGCTGTTGATGGTCGGGGCCAGGCCGGTCGCGGCGAGGGTGAAGCCGAACAACGTGCAGGCCAGCGCGGAGCCGACGCGGACGTAGCCGCCCTTGACCAGGACGAAGACGATGATGCCCAGCAGCACGGCGGCGGAGATGGACAGGGCCACGGTGATGGTGCTCCTTCACGAGGGGTCCGGTGGGGCCGGCCGCGCTCGGGCAGGCCGGCCCCGGGGATGGGTGGGTGTGATCAGGCGTCGGTGAGGCTCTTGATGGCCTCCAGCGCCTGGCGGGGAGAGGCGACCTGCTCGGAGCGGCGGTTGCCGCTCTTGGAGCCGCGCCCGCCTGCGCCCTTGCCGCCGCCTCCGCCGCCGCGCCGGCGGGATCGGCCCTCGCCCTCGTCGTCCTCGTCGGGCTCGGGCCAGAACTCGCCGGGCCGCACGGGCTCGTTCCAGTCGAACCACAGGCCGCGCTTCTCCAGCTCGCTGACCTCGTAGTCGGTGAGCCGGTTGACCTCGTCGGGGAACAGGTCGGCGAGGTCGGCGTCGAAGTCCGCGTACAGCGACCGCATGAGGACGGCGCGGCCGTTGTCGAGGACGATGACGGCGACGCCGCCCGTGCTGACGCCGTTCTCCGGGTCGGCCTCGCCGCGCATGGCCCGCTCGATCGCGGAGCCTTCGCTGCGGGAGTAGCGGGCCGGGATGGTCGGCACGTCGTACGGGTTTTCCATGGTGCCCTCCGCCGCCTTGCGGGTGGCGCCGGGCGAACCCATGTTGAAGATGACCGGGCGGCTGTTCTGCCGCAGGTTGTCCTTCATCTCCGTGGAGAACCCGTTGTGCGCGAAGGGGCTCTGTCCGGCCGGGTTGAAGCCGATGCCGTACTTCAGCCCGGTGACCGTGAGGTCCTCGCCGTCCTTCTGGATGAACTCGCCGAAGTCCGAGTCCTGGGCGGCGGTCATGAACTCATCCGCGTACACGTTGAGCTGCCGGTACGGGCAGCGCGTGTCGCCCGGCTTGTAGTCGTGCGGCTGGCCGTCGTGCGGCCAGGGCATCTCCGCCCGGATCTCGCACAGCGCCTTCGCCGCCCGCAGGGAACGGGCCATCCACAACGCGTTGGAGCCCTGACGGTCGATGTACCGGCCGAGCGCGGTGGTCTTCTCGTCCTTGCGGACGGTGGACAGCCACACCACGTGGCCGTCCAGAGACTGGGCGGCCATGTTGATCGCGAAGAACTGCGTTTTGCCGGAGCGGGACACCCCGAGGGTGAGGCCGTGGGCCGGGGCGTTCTTGTCGTGCTGGTACACCATGGTCTTCACCGGCTGTCCGGTGATGGTGAACCCGCACACGTACATGCCCTTGGCGTCCGGGGTGAGCAGCTCGCGGGTGGCGGGGAAGATCGCGCTGAGCGGCGGGGTGTCGAACGCGCTGATCAGGAACTCCGAGCCGTCGATGAGGACGAACACGCAGGAGTCGTCCTCGGGCAGGTCCAGCGCACGGCAGACCTTGGGCAGGTCGATGCGCGGGGTCTCGGTGGAGTCGCTCATCTTCGCCCGGTAGAAGGTCACTCCGCGCTCGTTGTCGCGGGTCTTGTGGACCAGCTCGGAGCCGGGGGCGCCGCCCTTGGGGCCGGCCACTCGGTCCACCCAGCGTTCGGCGTCGGTCGGCTTGGTGCGCCGCCGGGCGTTGGCCTCCGGGGTGATGAGGGCCTCCATCCAGCCGGGGCCGCCCTGGCGGCCGGGCTGGATGGCGACGTCCGCGAGGGTGACGTCGGCTGCGGACACGCCGAACGCGGCTCCGACGATCTCGGGGGAGAGGCCGGTGATCGGCCGTCCGGTCTCCGAGGCGCGCAGCAGCAGGGTGAGGTCGTGCCGCATGGCGGTGTGCCGGGTGGCCTTGACGACGTGGGTGCGGGCGGGCATCCCGGCGCGCTCCCACAGCATCCGCGCCTCGCGGGTGAGCTGGTCGGCTCCGTCGTCCGGTTGCGCCACGGTCGGCTCCGCGGCCTGGGCGGGCGCCGGCTGCGGGGCTGGGGCGGCGAGCGCGGGGCGGTGACGGCGGCGGGTGTGCCGGGAGAACGGCAGCACGAAGGAGCCGGCCGCTGCCCATCCGGCGGCGAGAAGTCCGTCCAGCCAGTACGGGCCGAAGCCGGTGGTGTGCCCGGCGGCGACGTCGACGGCGGCGGCCAGGACCAGCGGGGTCCAGCGCAGGATCTTGCGTCCGGCGCCGGTCTCGTCGCCCTTGGCGGCGAGGAAGATGCCGCCGATCCCGGCGGCACCGGCCAGCTGCACGACGGAGTTGACGGGGCTGTCGGGGTAGAGGTTCGGGGCCACGGCCAGCACGGGCGCGGCGAGGGTGTAGGCGAGGCGTTCGAGCGCGACACTGCGCGGCGTGGTCACCGGCTTCTCCTTCGGGAACGGGCACGGGCGGCCCCGCGAAAGCTGCGGGGCCGCCCGTGGCGGGGTGGGGGAGTGGGGTCAGCGGTTGAAGAAGCCCGGCCTGGGCGTCTTCTCGCGCCGGTTGGAGCGGATGTCGTCCAGCGCGCCGTAGAGCTTGGCGTGGGTGCGCCGGGTCTCGTGGGTGAGGTCGGCGGTCTCCTGGGCGGTGTCGGACAGCGTCCTCACCTCCCGGGCGGCGCCGTCCAGGGCGGTGGCCACGTTGGCGGTGAGGCCGACGAACTTCGGGTCCAGGTCGGCGTTCTCGATGTCGGTGGCGACGCCGTCGGTGTGCTTGGCGTTGGCCTGCATGCTGCGCCGCAGTCCCTCGAGTTCGAGGGTGGCGTCGTCCATGGCCTGGCCGAGCTTGTCCAGCTTGGCCTGGACGGCCTTGTACCGGTTGTCGTCATCGGCCACGGCGGGTGCCGCGCTGCCGTTGCGGGGTGCGAGGTCGCTGCTCATCGCGGGGTTCCTCCCGTACTCAGTCGTGGTGGGCGGCGGCCGACGCGTGCTTGAGGCCGGCGTCTTCCTTGGCGGCCATGTCCTCGCCGTAGATCCGGGCGACCATCACGGCCGCGAGCTTGGCGGCCTCCTTGGCGATGCCGCACTGCTCGGCACACCGTTCGGCCTGCGCCTTCATGCGGGCCGCGGAGTCGGCCAGGTCCGCGATCAGGTCGGTCACCGCGGTGGAGATGTTGTGGTCGCCGACCAGGTCGGCGGCCATCTCCCGCAGGGCGTCGGCGACCTTGGCGAGGGCCTCCATCAGGGCTTCGGCGCGCTCCTGGTCGGAGGCGGCCTTGATGGCGATGTTCGCCATCTCCATCAGGTACTGGTCGAACGTGATGTCCGTGCGGTGCTGGGCGGCGAGGCCGCTCGCGCCGGACGGCCTGCTGACCTCCGAGCTGCTCACGCTGCTCCCTTCCGTGCTGGTGGGTCGGCTGGTGCCGGGCCGTTCGGTGTGCTTCTCCGGCGCGGGCGGCAGCCCCTTCACGCCGGTGGTCACGGCCGCGGGCGCGTCGGGGACGATGTCCGCGTCGACGATGTCGTCCTCGCCCTTCGCGGTGCGCTTGGGCGGGCGGGTGTCGTGCTCGGGCCACTCCACCGTCGGGGTGGAGTCCTCCTCGCCGAACGGGCTGTCCGCCGGACGGCCGCGCCGACCGGCCCGGCCCGTACGACTGCGTCCCGCCCGGCCGTCGCGTCCGGTGCGGCGGGCGCGTCCGCGGCGTGCAGTCCGGCCCGCTCCGGTACGCCGACGACGGAACCGGCGCCGCTTCTTCGAGCCGTCAGACGCCCCGTCACCGGCCGTGGGCTCCTTGCCCGGCTCATCGGTCGCCTTGCCGTCCTTCGCGGCGCTGGAGGCCCCGTCGGAGCCTTCCTTGGCGGTCTTTCCGCCCTTGCCGTCGGTGCCCTTGTCCTTGGAGTCCTTGTCCTTGGACAGGCTCACCTTCTCGGTGCCGGCCTTCGCCTCCTTCGCGGCCTTGGTTGCCTCCGCGTCGGCGCGGCGCTTGTCCCAGCGGCGCTGGGCTTCCTCGCCCACGGCCTGGCCCAACGTGGTGCGGCCCGGCGTGGCCGACGCCGCGGCTTCCCGCTTCGCCTTCCGTGCCTCCGCCCGCTCCGCCTTCTTGGCCCGGCGGTCCTCCCACGCCTGCTGCCGCTGGGCGCGGGCCTGGTCGCGGTCCCTGGACCGGTCCGCGACGCCGGCGGCGTGCCCGGCGCTGCGCCGCTCCTGCCGCCCGGCCTGCCGGACCCCGGCCCGCTCCTGGCGGCCGCGGGCCCGCTCGGCACGAGCGCCGGACGCCGGACCCTGCTGCGTCCGGCCGCCGTCACCCTTCGAGCCGCCGCGGCCGGAGCCGCCAGAGCCCGTCTGAGAGCCTTTCGAGCCCCCAGACGAACCGCTGCGCCCGGAACCGGCTGCACGGCCGCCAGAGCCCGTCTGAGAGCCCTTCGCGCCGCCCTTGCCGCCTCCGCCGCCCCCGATCGATCCAGAGCCAGAACGACCGCCGGGGCCGCCGGAGTTGGAGCCGCGCGACGCCCCGGACCGGTTCGCTCCCGAGCCGGAGTTGGTGCGGGACGGCCCGCTGCCACCACCGCCGCGCAAGGACCCGCCCCCGCCGCCGGCCTTTGAACGGCCCTTGTCCGACCCCAGGCCGGAAGCGGACGACTTCGCGCGGTCGGCGTCCGACTTTCCGCGCGCCGCCGCCTTGTCGCCCTTCGCTTTCATCATCGCGGCGTGGAGCTTTCCGTTCTGCTCCATCATCGCGACTTCCTGCGCGGTTCGCCCCTCCAGCAGCGCAGCCTTCCGCGCTATTTCGGCCTCACGGAAAGGCGCTTCGCCCTCATGGAGCGCCCGCGCCCTTTCCAGCCGGAATTCCAGCCAGTCACCGAGACGGTCAGCGAGAGAACGAGGCTGCCCGTATTCGCCTTCCTCGTATTCGCCGTCATCTTCACTGGCTTCCGGCGCCGCAATTCCTTCGGAACGCAAGGCCGTCGACGGGTCCGGTGCAGCCGGAATCGTCGGCAGTTCCATTGTCGTCTCTTCCGGCGATTCCGGGGGTGCCGGGGAAATGTCTTCCGGCGGCGGAATGGTGTCGCCGTAATCCGGGATCGGCGGTGGCACGTACGTGGAATCACCGCTCCAGGGGCCTTGGACCAAGGTCCCGGTGCCGTCCTCATCGGACACGGTGCGCCTCCCTCCTGGGACTTGACAGAGCGTGGGGTCTTGTGTGCACGCGTGTGCACGTGCACGTGTGCACGCTTTACGCGCGCGAGGCCCCGCCGGAGCCCGGCGGGGCCTTCGCTGTTGACGTTCAGTGACGCGGGGGGTACTTCGCCACGACCTGCTCCGCGTACTGCAGCAGGTCGTTCCAGATCCGTCCGTTGCCCACCACGCGCTCGTCCATCGCCGCGATGAACAGGCGGCAGATCAGCGCGAATCCGGAGTAGACGTCGCCGCGACCGGCTTTAACGTCCTTGGCCATTCGGGATCGTGCCAGGCGGAGCCAGAATTCCATCTGCCCTGCCTCGCCGCGAGATTCGCGGGCTTTCGTCGCCTCTTCCTTCAGCCAGTTCTGGCGCCGCTGCGCGGAGCGTTCGGCGCTGCTGAGGGGGCGGTTCACGCCGACTCCCGACCCATGTCGTAAAGCGACGTGGGACCACCATAGCCGACATTCTGGCTCTGCGAACCCTGCTGCGGCGGATTCGGCGCGGCCTGGAGCAGCTGCGGATTCTTCTTACGCTGCCTTTCCAGCTCCTTTTCCTTCCTTCCCTGTGCCGTATTCACAACGACCTCGTCGTGAGCGCGGCGCTTATAGGCGCTCTTTTCCAGGCCCACAGTGAGGTTGTTCAGGTTCTTGAGCACGCTCCCGAGGGCCTTTTCGACGGGCATCGCGCGCAGCCTGGCGTGGTACCAGCGGTCGCCCTCCACGTGCGTGTCGCGCAGGTGCACGCGGGTCTCGTGCGCGAGCGTCTCCAGATTCTTGCCGATGTCCAGCAGGACCCGCTGAACGTCGGCCAGGTACCGAGCGGTTGCCTCCGGGCTCTGCGCGACGTCACGCAGAGGGGAGTAGTTCGGGTCGTCATTGCTGTTCACGGCGGGGATTCCCTCCTGGTGTACGGGTGGGGCTGTGACTGCTTCCGGCAGTCGCAGCGAGGGCCAGCCCGCTTCCTTCGGGCTGGCCCTCACTGATGTGTGCCGGACGGTGGATCAGGGGCGGTAGCCGCCGGCGAGCAACTCGGCTGCCTCCTGGCGGTACTCCGAGGCGGTGCCGGGCGAGGTGACCGCCAACTCGTGCTGGATGTCGGCCAGCGGCAGCCGGTCGGCATCGCCGCCGGCCACGAGGATCATCCGGGCGACCCGGCGGACCGCCCGCTCGCGCGGCTTGAGCTTCGCGACGTCCTCGGCTTCGACCGCGCGCCGCTCGACTTCGGCAGCGGCCCGCCGCGTTTCGGCAGCAGCCCGCTCGGCTTCAGCGGCTTCCTTCTCGGCACGCGCGGCATCGGCGAGCGCGACCTTCGCAAGGCGCTCCTCCTCCGCCTTCTTCCGGGCGGCTTCGGCAGTGGCGAGCTGCGTTTCGGCAGCGGCCCTCTCCGTTTCGGCAGCACGCCGGTTCGCTTCGGCAGCAGCCTCGCGGGCTTCAGCGATGGTCTGGGTCTCGATCGCCTGCGCCTCCGCCGTGGCAACCCGGTCGGCCTCCGCCGCTTCCTTCCGCTTCTCCGCTGCCTGGCGTTCCAGCTCGGCTGCCCGCAGGTCCGCTTCGGCCTTGGCCTCGCGCTCCTGGGCCTCCTTGCGCTCCGCCTCCGCCTCACGGGCCCGGGCTTCGGCGATGACGGCCGTCTCCAGCGCCGCCTCCTCCAACTCAGCGGCCCGCTCTGCGGCGCTGACCTGGGCTCGGGCGTGGGCCCGGGCCTGGCCGGTCTGGCCGTCGACCTCTGCGCGGACCGCCTCCACCTTGCCCTTGGCGCGCAGCCGCTCCGCTTCGGACTCCGCCTTGGCGACCTCGCTGCGCGTCTCCGCGTCCAGGCGCCGGCGCTCAGCTTCCTCCTCCCGCTCCTGGGCTGCCTGCTCCTGCTCATCGGGCATGGCCAGGGCCTGGTCGACGGTGTAGCCATAGGGGGCCATCTTCATCGGCAGCAGTTCGTCCTCGCTGGCCTGGGCGATGTCGCCCTTGTACTTGCGCTTGAGCCACTGCTCGTAGGCGATGAGCTGCTGGTCGCGGCGGATCATCTCCGGGTAGGAGGTGACGCCCCACAGTCGCATCCGGCGGAAGATCCGGGCCGTCGCGACAGGGGCGAGGATCCAGCGCAGCCACGGGATCGAGTCGCGTTCTTCCTGGTCAGGCCGGACAACGCGGTCGATCGAGGTGCGGCCCAGCTCCACCACCATGATGAAGAGGACCGGCACGACGCCGTGGGCGCCGGCGGCGACGTAGTCGAGCAGCTTCCAGGCCCCCTCCGGGGCGCCGGACGCGGCGTTGAGGACGACGGTCGCGGCCGTCAGCAGCCACACCGGGTAGCGGATCCAGCTGATGGGGCGCTTGAGCCAGGCCATCAGCAGGTCGACCGCGATCATCACCATGATGCCGACGTCGACGCCGACCGCGAACAGCTGGCCCTTGCCCAGCGACCCGAAGCGCAGCTCCTTGAAGGCGAACTCCGCGACGTGCTCGAAGGACAGGTACAGGCCGATGCCCGCGAGAGCGAGCGCGGCGACGACGATCGCTCCGGCCGTCCACTTCTGGGTGCCGGTCAGCTTCGCCAGCGAGTCTTCCGTTCCGGTTCCGCTTTCCGTCCCCGAAACGAACTCCGGCGCATCCGAAACGATGCCAGGTGTGCGCGAAACCGGCTTGGGCGTTCCCGAAACGGCGGCCGGTGAAGCCGTCTCGGGGTCGGGTTCAGCCGCGGTGCGCGGCCAGTCGGTGAGGGTCATCAGGGCCTCCGGAGGTGGTCGTCCAGGCGTGCGCGAAACGGCGGGGGCTGCTCCCGAAACACCGCGGTGCGTCCCCGAAGCGACGGTCGTGCGGTCGGTTGATCACGAAACTGACACCGGCTCTACCCGCGCCGCGCGCAAGAAAAGGCCGGCGGCCCGGGGAGGCCGACCGGTCTCGCAAAGCGTCACGGGGCGGGCTCGAAACTCCTGCGCGATGACGTGGAGGGTGGTGCGCCAGCTGCCCTTGCAGTCCTCCGGCTCGATCGGCGGGATGTCGCTGCCGAAGATCGCGAAAGCGCACGCCTGGGCGGCGGCTTGCGTGCCGGGCTGGAGCGGGGTCATCGTCGTAGCCATGAGGGCCTCCCTCGACTGTCGGTCCGGGCCGTCCGGCTCCCCGTCACCGCCCGCACCGGCCGCCGTGGTGCAGGGGGCCGGTGCGGGCGGATCAGGCAGCCGTCAGAGCGGATCAGGCAGCCTTGCGGCTGCGGGCGGCGCGGCGCTTGATGCGGCGGCGCTCGTCCTCACTCATGCCGCCCCAGACACCGTGAGCCTCGCCCATCTCCAGCGCCCAGGAGGCGCAGCGCTCCAGCACCGGGCACCTACGGCACACCGCCTTGGCCTCCTCGATCTGCAGGAGCGCCAGGCCGGTGTTGCCGACGGGGAAGAACAGCTCAGGATCTTCCTCGCGGCACGCGCTGTCCTCCCGCCAGTTGGTGTTGACCGGCAGGTCGGCGGAGGGGGCGAAGCTGGTGCGTACGATGGACGTGCGATTCATCAGGGGCCTCCCAGAAGGTCCAGAGCGAGAAGACAGCCCCGGGGAGGCCACCCCGGGGCTGTTGCGTGTTGTGGCGGCCTGACGGCCGGAGCGGGCGGGAGCTCCCGGCGCTCTCCGCCGACCCCGGCCGGGAAGGCGCGGGCGTGCGGTGTAGGTGTCCTGGAGGCGGGCGAACCGATCATGGATCGGCGCCCCCTCCGCGCACGGCGTCTCGCCCTGGCAGGCCGGGCAGTCGGCGGTGTGCTTGGTGGAGTCCTCGGACGACTGCGTGTAGCGGACGAACAGGTCGTCGGTCGGGCGGGCGCTCATCGGCGGTTGGCCTCTGACCTCTTGTTCTGTTCCGCGTTCTTCTTCGACAGGTTCTCGCGCTCAGCGTCGGTCAGGCTGGTAATCACGCGGCCACCTCCCAACCGGCGAGCGCCGGAGCGGTGGCGGCCAGGAACACCAGGGCGACGTCGACATGGCTTGCGTCCTCGGGCTCATAGCCCTTCGAGTCGTCCTCGCGCTCGATGTCGTCGATGATCCCGCCCAACGGCTGCGGCACGGAGCGTGCCATGCTGTGCTGCATCAGGTCCTCCAGTCAGGTCCTGGACAGCCCCGGGGGGTTCCAAGTCACCGGGGCTGTCGTCGTGTTGGCTGTCATACGAGCAGCCACGGCCGCCCCCACCAAGGAGACAAGGTGGGGACGGCCGTGGGCGATCGTCCGAGGTCAGGCGGTACGGGCCAGCTGCCCCCGAGCGATGCTGGTCATCCGGGCGGCGAGCTTGCGCCCTGCGTCGCACGCTGCGCCGCTCTTGCACGGCGGACAGGAGGCGTGGTGCTCCCGGAAGGCAGTGCGGAGCTGGCCGTAGATCGGGGCGGGTGGGGCGGTGGCGATCTGGGTGGTGCGGCGGATCCGCTGGCGCAGCTCGATGACGCGGGCGCAGCGGCCGGCGCGGCAGCGGGGGCAGTCGCTCTGCAGGTGCTCGGCGAGCTGCTCGCGTAACGGGCGGGTGGCGGCGGGCATCTGGACCGGCGCGGGCGGGGCCTGGGGGCGTGGCTTGCGGATGGGGCGGGTGGTGCGGCGGCCGGCGGCCGTAGTCTCGGCCGCGAGCAGGCGCTCGGTCCACTCCTCGGAGGTGATGTCGATGATGATGCGCTGCGCGCTGCCGTCGCAGCGGCGGCCGCCGAAGGGCTTGTCGCCGAGGTAGCGGCGCTCGGTCTTCTCGACGGGGGTGCCGTCGCGGTGGGGGAGGATCATCGACCTCTTGAGGCGGTGCCAGGTGTCGCAGTCTGGGCAGACAACGAGGACCGGCTCGTTCTCGCGGAGGCTGAGGTGTTCGGGCCGCATCTGGCTGGCCGGGATGGGGGCACGTCCGTTGTGACGCATGTTCGTCTCCCTTGCTGTTGCGTTCTCCGCCCGCCGCAGGCCGTCCCCGCGGAGGCGGGCGGTCTGTGACGGACAGGCAGCGCAACGGCTGCGGGTGGCGCAACTGGCTGCTGCTCTCGGGGGACCGCGTCGTACTCGTCACCCCGGCCTGCGTGTAAGCACGGACAGCCAGACGTATGAAGTTGAGGAGCTGCGGGACCGTGAGGTCCGGCGCCCACCACCGGGGCCGTGCCGCGGCGCGGCCCCGATAGAAGGCGTCGAACGATCAGCTGGCCAGGCGCCGCATCTGTGCGAACAGCACGGCCTGGCCGGTCTTGTCGCTGCGGGCGGTGCCGCCGATGAGGTGGTGGAGGGTGCCGACGTCGCGATGCTGGGCCAGGTCCTCGGCGGTGGCGAGGTCGACCACGACCTGGTCGCCCTCGGCGTGACGACCGAGGACGAACCGGCCGGTGGCGATGGCGTCGGCGAAGGCCGGGCTCGTGGCCTCCAGCGAGTGCTCGTAGCTGTCGAAGTCTGCGGCGGACCAGGTGGTGACGTCGCCGTGCGCGGCGCGGAAAGCGTCCGGGGTCTGCATCGCGATCGGGTCCCCTCGGTTCGGCGGAGCGGCGGGTGGTCAGGCGGCGAGCGGGGCGGCGGTCACGATGCCGCGGGAAGCGGACACGTCCGTGTTCGTGAGGTTGAGCTGGGCGGCGTACGGGACGAGGACGTCGACCAGGCGCTCGCGGACCAGGGCGGTGACGGCCGCGTCGGTGGCGATGTCGCGGGCGGCGGCCAGTCGGTTCTCGCGGGCCTCGATCGCCTCGATCGCGGCGTAGATGTCCAGGCCGTCCAGCTGCTCGTGGGGCAGGACTCCGGCCTCGTACATCTCCAGCGGCGTGCCGAACGCGACGTCCAGGTCGATGTTGCCGAAGTCCGGGAGCTCCACCTCGAGCGCGTTCAGGAGCGCGATGGTCTCGGCGTCGAAGACCTCGTGGGCAAGGCCAGCGGTGGGGCGGCGGGTGATCTTCACGGTGCGGTGCTCCTTTCGGTATGGGTCCGCCGTAGGGCAGGACACCGTCGTTCAGGTGCGCTAAGGCAGGCGGAACGAGCGCCTCCCGGCGGCCTGTCCCTTCCGGGTCGACCTGCATGAGACCATAAGGCGATAAGCCTTAAGGTGGCTAGGCTTACGGTGCACCGTGCTGGTTCAAGTCGCAGAGCATTAGGGTTCTGGCACAGGTCGGCTGGCTGAGAGGAATGAGCGTGAGCAGCGATGATGCGTGGATCGGGGACGCCCAGCCGTACCTCACGCCCCGCCGGGAGGGGGAACGTGACGCCTGGAGTTCGGAAGCCGCTGCGCGCGGACGCCGCGGCACCCAGCGGCTGCTCGCAGTGAAAGAGGTTGACCCCCCGAATGCCGTGCGTGACTTCTTCGAGATGGGCCCGGAGGAAAAGGCAGTAGTCCGACGCCGACTGATCCTGCTGGATGGCGAACCGGTCGAGCTGGCCGACTCCTACTACCCGGCGCGCGTTGCCCGCGGCACGCAGCTCGCCGAGGCCGAAAAGATCCGGGGCGGTGCCATCACGCTTCTGGCGAGCATGGGGTTCATCCCGGAGGACAGCCCGCTTGAGGATGTTGCTGCCGAAATCGCCTCTCCCAGCCACTGCGAGGCGCTGGGCCTGCGACCTGGTTCGCCCGTCCTGATCTTGACGCGCTTCACCAGGTCCACCACCGGAGAGCCCATGGAGGTGAGCGTCATGACGATGACGCGGCATCTCCGCTACCGACAGAGGAAGGAGGCGAGCTGAGATATGGCGAGGCCGTTCACAGACCCGAGGTCGGCTCACCAAAAGATCGCGGCAAGACTGCGGCGGCAGATCACGCGGGGGGACCTGCGCCCTGGAGATCAGCTGCCTTCGACGCCAGCCCTGATGGAGGAGTACGGCGTCGCCGGCACCACGGTGCAGAAGGCGCTGCAGATGCTCAAGGAGGAGCAGCTCCTGGTCGGCCAGCCGGGCAAAGGCGTCTTCGTGCGGGGCGGCACCCAGCGATCCATTGCGCCCGAGGTCTACATGGCTCCTGCGGGCGAGGGACAGCCGTACCGCTGGATTAGCGAGGCAGAGAAGCGTTCGCAGCGGGGATCCGTGACGCTGCTGGACGTCGAGACCGTTTTGCCGCCATACGAAGTTCGCCAGGCCCTCGGCCTCGACGACGACGGCCAGGCCCTGCTTCGCAAGCAGATCCTGTTCCTGGACGACGAGCCCACAGAGCTGACACGGTCGTACTACCCGCTTGAGCTGGCGGAGGGGACGGCCATGATGGAGCGCCGAAAGATCAGAGGTGGGACCCCCACCCTGCTCGCCGGTCTCGGCTACCCGCCCGTCTCGTTCGTCGACGAGGTCTCCTCGGAGATCCCCACCGAAGAAGAGGTGGTCGCGCTTGAGCTGCCGAAGGACATGCCGGTGATGATGACATTCCGCGTCGTGTACTCGAACAACGAGCGCCCGATCGAAGTCTCGTTGCTGGCCAAGGCCGCCCACCGGTACCGCATGCGATACACCGTCAAGGTTCCCTGAAGGCGCTGCCACACGGTCCCCATCAGATCGAGAACCTTCACTCGAAACCTTAAGCGCCAGCGACTTAAGGTAGTAGTCTGATGTGGCGCTCGATCGTTCCACCGTGCTGTGCCCCCTCAATGCGTCGCTTTGTGGGGGCCATCACACTCGCTCCGGCGAGAACGGAACATCACAGCGGCTTGTCGAAGCCCGTGCACGGCGTCGTACACAGGTTTTCAACACCCGCGTACACACGGGTTTTCGGGGCGTAGCCCTAGGCTCGCGGCCATGACGACGACGGAGGGAGCCAGGGTGGGGAAGCACCGAGCGGGGTGGAGGCCGGACCGGCTGCGAGAGCAGCGTGAGGCTCACGGCCTGACCTTGGAGAAGGCCGGCGAGCGTCTCCGTGAGGTCGCCGAGCGGGCCCAGTTGAAGGGCATCCCCGCCGCGAATCCTCAGACGTTGTGGCAGCACGAGCAGGGCGAGGTCTACCCGGGCCCGCACTACCGCCGCGCCTACTGCCTCCTCTACCGGGCCACGGAGCCCGACCTGGGCTTCCGCAATGCGCTGCCGGGTGAGGAGACATCGTTCAAGGTGACCCCCCTCGACGCCGGCCTGACCAGCAACCACGTTCTCGCGGTGGAGCGTGCGATCCATCGCATCGCGCCGGGGACTGAGGACGCCGATCACTTCGCGTTGCAGCAGCGGATCATCGACGCGTGGAAGCGCCGGCACACCGGCGGTGACCCGCACCGCCCCGTCCTGATCGTGGTCGGCGGTTTCGCCGGGTCGGGGAAGACGGAGTTGGCGAGGTTCTTCGTTCAGCTCACCGGCTGGCCGCTGCTCGACAAGGACCCGCTAACCCGCCCGCTGGTGGAGAAATTGCTGATCGCGCTGGGTGGTGACCCGAATGACAGGCACACCGACCTGTACCGGAACGAGGTCCGCCCGCTGGAGTACGACTGTCTGATGCAGTCCGCCATGGCCAACGTCCGGTGTGGGATCAGCACCGTACTCAGCGCTCCCTTCATTGCGGAGCTGACCGACCCTGCCTGGATGCAGCGTCTGACTAACCGGGCGGCGTCCATGGGCGTCGATGTGTTCCCCGTGTGGGTGCGCTGCGACCAGGAGTCGATGCGCGAATACATCACGTTCCGCTCTGCGGCCCGGGACGCCTGGAAGCTCCAGCGCTGGGACGAGTACATGTCCACGATCGACCTGGACCTGCGTCCGGCGGTGCCGCACCTGGTGGTCGACAACCGGATGGGTGCCGCGGTTTCGCTCGCGGACCAGGCCCGGCAGGCGATGGGGGCGATGTACGCGTGAGCCAGCTGAAGGGAGTCGTCCTGTACGGACCGCCGGCGGCGGGCAAGGACACCGTGACCGCGGCGCTCGCCCAGCTCGACCAGCGGTACGGGCAGTTCGCGCGACTCAAGGTCGGCTCGGGCCGAGCCGTCGGCTACCGGATGGGCACGGCCGAGCAGCTGGCGGCCCTGGAGGCCGCGGGCGACGTCGTCTACGTGAACAGCCGGTACGGCAACACCTACGTCATCGACCGTCCCGGCCTGGACGACGCATTCGCGGCCGGGGTGCCGGTGGTGCACCTCGGGCAGGTCGACGGCATCCGCGCCCTGGTCGACGGCTACCCGGCCGACTGGACGGTGGTGCTGCTGTGGTGCCCGCGCGAGGTGACCGCACAACGGTCCGAGGGCCGGGGCGACGCTGACACGACGGCGCGCCTGGCGGCGTGGGACGCGACCCGCGAGGACCTGGACGCGCACCCGGACATGGCCTGGGACCTGAACGTGGACACGTCGGACACCGCGCCGGAGAAGTCGGCGCGGCTCATCGACCAACTGGTCCGGCGGGCAGGAGCGGCGACGGGATGAGCGCGGGCTACGGCTCGGCGAGCTGCTCCAGGGCGTCAGCGACACTGAGGTCGCTGTCGTCCTTGGCGTCGTGCCACCGTGCCATCGTGGAGGCGGCCGCGCGCAGCATCTCCGGCGGGAGGCCGGCCGCGGCAAGCGTGTCGGCGGCTTCCTCCAGCTCCGGGCCCCAGCGCCAGGCGCGCGCCGCCACCTTGGGGATGTACTCGGGCTCGGCCAGGTACGAGGTGCTGCGCCGGGCGGCGACCTCGAGGAGCTCCTGGTCGACTTCGTACTGGCGTGCCATCCCGGTCGCGAGCGCCGCGAGCACGCGCGACGCCTTCTGGAACGCGGTGTACGACACCTTGAGCGCGGACGCCTGCCCGACCTGCGTTCCGAGCACCCTCGTGCGGACCGCCGTACCGACGAAGACAGCTTCCACCATGGTCGTCGCGGCGGTCGGCCCGGACAGATACAGCGTCGGCGTCTTGCCGCGTACGGGTGGGGAGCCGACGACGGCGCCGTCCACGGCGGTCGTGTTCGGCCCGAGCAGGCTGGCGATCCGCTCCGCTCTGTCCGGGCTGATGGCGTTCGCCTCCACGTACGTCCCGTCGAAGGCGTGCCCGGCGACTTCGCGGGCCAGGTCTTCGGCGGCGGCCGGCGGGCAGAGGCTGATGACGATGCCGCTTTGGTCCAGCAGTTCGTGGAGCGTGGATACCGGGGTGAGCCCGGCCTGCTCGGCGCGCGCCGCCGAGGCGGGGCTGCGGCCCTGCGAGCACCACAGAACCCTGGCCGCGTTCGTCGCGGCGCAGGCCGCCACGGCGGCGCCCATGCTGCCGGGGTGGAGGATGCCGACGGTCGGTTCGGCCACGGTGCTACTCCGAGGTCTCGTTGAGCAGGATATTGATGGCGTCGGTGACGTCGTCGACGGCATGGTCCGCGGGCGGGAGGCTGTCAGGCCAGGGGCGGCCGCGGAGCCAGATGGTGCGCAGGCCGGCCTCGCGGCCGCCGCCGATGTCACCGGCCGGGTTGTCGCCAGTCATCCAGCCGCCATCAAGAAGGTTCGTGCCGCAGCGGGTTGCCGCGAGGTCGAAGAGTTCCCTGTTGGGCTTGCGGATCTCGAGGTCGCCGGACACAGCGACGCCGTCGACCAGATGGGCAAGGCCCACTGCGGTGAGCTTGGCGCGCTGGATGTCCGAGGCTCCGTTGGTGACGATGCCGATCGTCCAGCCGGATTCGCGCAGGTGCACCAGGCCGTTGAGGACCTCCGGGGGGCAGGTGACGGCGGCCGCCATCAGGTCGACGTACTCCTGCCACAGCCGCTCGGCGGCTTCCTTCAGACCGAAGGCGGCGCGCAGCCGGACGAAGTCGCCTGGGTTCGCACGGTCGGCCAACTCGTCGCGCAGCCGCTGCTCGATGGTTGTGCCGTAGCCGTGCGCGAGGCACAGGGCTGCGATGGCGTCACTCACGGCGGTCTGCCGGTCGACGAGCGTGTTGTCGAGGTCGAAGAGGGCGAGTCGGGCCACGGGCAGGAACCGTACCTTCCTGGCGATGCTGCTGCCCGTCCCGTCCGTGTGGTGATCTCGCACAAGCGCGCCCGACACGTCGTCACGTACCGTCACCCGGTGGTACGCAGGGGGAGTAGGGTGTCCCTGGACCTGATCAACTGCAACAGAAAAAGCCCCCTGGACCTTGAGCAAGTCCCGAGGGCTCTCGGCCGGGAGATCCCGGCCCGGCGAACCCCCTTTGGTGAGAAAGGAGGTCGCGCGATGAAGGGTACCCGGACCCGCACGCGGACACACACCACCCCGCCGTTGAAGCGACCCACACGCGTCGCTCCGGGGGGGCGCCCGCGTTCCAGCAGCGGCCTCGTGACCGCCCTGCTCCGGAGCGGCCTCTGGCCCTTCGGGCACTCCGCCTTCCGTGCTGGTGGGCAGCAGGGGCAGATCTCCGCTCGGGAGGCCGAATCGTCGTAGCCACGTGATGCGTGGCGGCGCCCTCTGCGGGACCCATAGCCGCCGGGACGCCCAGTCCTCGAGGTGTTAGCCGCACCTCGGCTGAGCGCCCCCAATGTCACCGACCGGGTTAGCAGCCCCGGTCGAAGGGGTCGTCCGGACCGGTTAGCAGCCGGATCCGAACACTCGTACTGGTTCTCCCAGAACCACGAAGCACCTCTAGGGGGCTTCGTCATGCCGTTTTGGCGATGCCTCCACGACAGGAGTCATTGTGCAGGACTGTCATGCCGTTTTCCAGCCCAGCTACGCCCGTTTGATTCGATTTCGCGACTTCTGGGCCCTGTCATCTACGGCACTTCGTGCCGACGCAGCCTCCCTGAGCACGACTCGGAGCCCACGGTGAGCGCGTTCGCAGCGGCGGCCGCGACGCTGCCGGAATCCATCAACGACGCCTTGGTCGACGTTCCAGTCCTTCCCGGGCAGCGGACCGCGCTGCGGTCCGTGCCAGCCTCCGGGAAGCCGGACAGCAAGGGCCCCGAGGACCCGCTGCGTCTTGGTCGCGCGATGCGGCTGCGGTTGCTCGCCGCGGTCCAGGCGCTGCTGGCGGACCCGTCGATCGCCGGGTTGAAGGACGCGCCGAAGTTGGCGGCCGTGGTGCTGTACGCGAAGTCGCGGGCGCCGAAGGGTGAGAAGAACGACAACCAGACGTCAATCTGGGCGGCGGAGCTGGGCCGCTGGCTGGGGGTGGGCGAGTCGAGTGTCCACCGCTACGTGCTGGCCCCGCTGCGGAAGTCCGATGCCGTGCACACGAGGGTGGTGACGGACGCAAAGGGGCACCCGACCGGGCTGGATTGCCTGGTCATGCCGCTGTGGAGGGCCCGTAAGAGCGGCGGGGCCGCTCACCCGCTGGCGCTGAACAAGGCGGAGCTGGCCACGCTGCTGCGCCTGTGTGAGGTGCTGTTCGGACCGGGCTGGACGCCGAAGGACAAGGCGCCGATCCCGGCCGGACTGCTGGCCGGCCGGACGGGCAAGGGTGCGGCCACCGACCGGCTCGGGCTGCTGCTGATGGTGCTGAACACCCGGGCCTCGGGCTGGCTGCAGCTGTGCAGCGGCTCGGTGAAGGCGAGGGAAGGCCGCGGGGCCGCGACCCTGGCTCGGCTGCTGGGCTGCTCGCCCTCGGGGGCGCGGAAGGTCCTGGCGCGGCTGACGGAGGCCGGTGTCGTGGCGCGGCAGCACAAGGCGACGGCGACGCGGATGCGCGGTCGGGGCCAGGTGATGCTGCTGCCAGTGGCACGCGCCTACGGCCGCACTCTGACCTCTGCGGAGGCCGTTTCGGGCCATGGAGCGGTGTTTTCGCAGCGTCCTGGTGGTGCAGTCGGAGATCATGGTCTGACCGGTGCTGCTGGTGCCCTTGGTACGTCTGGGATCGGCGGTGCTGAGCAGGCGGGTAAGGCCGGGGATCAGGAGCGTCCCGATGGTGCAGAGCTCCACGCAGACCACGCTTCTGTGGTTACTCCCGTAGGTCCCCCGCAGCTCTCTTGTGGTTTTTCCGGCGAAGGCCGTGGGGCTGAAGGCCGTCGGCCGGAGCGCGCGTGCGTGCGCGAGGACCAGGCCGCCGACGGGGGGAGGGCCGTTGCGGAGTTGGCGCCAGCGGTGGCCGAGGACGGCCCGCTGCGCGGGGAAAAGCCGAAGGAGTCCCTGGTCGAAGGGCGTAATCGGCGGCCAGCTGCGGGGATTGGGGTCGGTGACCGGCCGAAGGCCTTGGGCTGGGAAAAGGCGCAGCAGCAGCGGAGGGTGGGCCTTCCGGCTGATCTTGGTCTGCGGGTGGCTCTGGGGCCGGTCGCGGGGCTGTGGGAGCGGCTGTCGGGCTGGCAGCAGGGCCAGGTGGAGGTGGCCGCTCAGGCGGAGCTGACCCGGCTGGCGGGCATGCTGGAGCGGCCGGAGATGGCGCCGCGGCTGCTGGCCGACCGGTTCACCGACCGGCTGGGGGAGACCGGCGGCGAAGCCCTGGTCGACCGCCCGTTCCCATGGCTGATGCGGCGTGGACTGGTGCAGCGTCAGGCGTGCTCGGACCGCCGGTGCGATGACGGGATCCGGCTGGACACGGGCGGCGAGTGCGAGAACTGCTGCAACGTGGTGCACATCCGGCGGGCCCGGCGAGCGAAGATCGCGGCGGAGGTCGACCGGGAGCTGCCCGGCCTGACCAAGGGCGAGCGCCGCCGGGTCCTCGAGGAGCGGCTGCGGGAGCAGGCGGCCATTGAGGCGGAGGACTTCGTGTGGCGGCGTCAGCAGGCCCGCGCGGAGCAGGCCCGCCGTGATGCGGCCCGTGCGGCTGCCCAGGAGCAGGCGGAGCGCGAGCGCCAGGCCGCGGCCGCCGCCGACGCGGTGCGCCAAGCCCTGCCGTGCGAGGACTGCGAGCTTCAGCGGTCGGCCGGCCTGTGCGAGGCGTGCGGTTTTAGGCGCCGGACCGAGGCGGCGATCGTGGAGGCCGGGCTCATCGCCGCGACCTGGTCGGCCGACCTGGACGACCCAGGCGACGTCGCCGCCGTCGCCGCCCACGTCCGGGCATCGCTGGAGGCCGACATCGAGCGGGCGCGGCGTGAGTTCCTGGAGCTCATGGAGCCCGGCGCGCTGGACGCGGACCCGGTCCTGTCGGCGTCCGCGCTCGCCTTCACCGCCCTCCAGGCCGTGGAGCAGGCCCTGCCGGAGTACCGCAGCCGCGCCCTCGGACGGCTCGGACGGACCGAGGAAGCCGAAGCGGAGGCGCGGCGGGCGTACAAGACCGAGCAGGGGCGCCGCTGGTACAAGCACAACCCGCACGGCGCGGACGCCGTCGCCGCCGCGACCAAGGCCGCCGACGCGGCCCGGGAGCGCACCGCCCAGTACCTGCTGGCCGCTCGGCTGGAGCAGCTACGCGAGCGTGCGGCGGTCCGGACCGAGGCGGCCGTGCCCGCGCCGTGGACGGACCTGTTGCCCGAGCTCGCCGCCCGCCCGCTGGACGACCTCAGCGCAGTAGTCCGCCGCGGGACCATCCCCGCGTACGCGGGGAGCAGGCGATGCGCAGCGCCTTGTGCCGCTCCCGCTTGGGACCATCCCCGCATGCGCGGGGAGCAGGGCGGCCCAGTTGCGGGCGTGGAGGAGTCCGCGGGACCATCCCCGCATACGGGGGGAGCAGACTCCTTGGGCCACGGCCGCCTCCTTGCGGTGGGGACCATCCCCGCATGTGCGGGGAGCAGTTGATGACGCGCCCCACCATGTGCATGGGTGGCTCGGGGCCATCCCCGCGTGCGCGGGGAGCAGGTCGATCACCAGGTCCTCGGCCGCTTCGACCTGGGACCATCCTCGCGTGCGCGGGGAGCAGCGCACCGAGACGATCACCTTCACCCTCCAGCAAGAACCATCCATGCATGCGCGGGAGCAGGTGACCTGGCGCCCGCAGAAGGTGTCGTCGTTGGGCCATCCCCGCACGCGCGGGGAGCAGTTTGTGCAGGTCAGGGCATGCGCGCCGAGCAGCTCGGCGAAGTCGTCCGGCGCTTCGAGGGCCGGGGACCATCCCCGCATGCGCGGGGAGCAGCCGTACATCATCATCGCGCCCTCCTCACCGAAGGGACCATCCCCGCGTGCGCGGGGAGCAGACCGACGACCTGTTCGCCCGCTACATGAAGGCGGGAGCATCCCCGCATGCGCGGGGAGCAGTCCTTGCTGCCGTCGGCGAAGTTGGCGGCCTGGGGACCATCCCCGCGTGTGCGGGAAGCAGAGCCAGGCACCCACGCCCGTCGACCCGCCCGAGGGGTCACCCCGCGTGTGCGGGGAGCAGAAGATCTCACGCCACTCATCCGGGGTGGGTTCGGGACCATCCCCGCGTGCGCGGGGAGCGGCCAGGGCACCACCTCGCCCATGCCAGCGCCGCGGGACCATCCCCGCGTGTGCGGGGAGCAGGATGCAGGCTTTGTTCGGCCTGATGTCGTTCACGGGCCATCCCCGACGTTGCGTGGAGCAGACCTGCACCGTCGCCCCGGAGCCGCTTAAGGGGGGCCGTCCCAAGGGCGAAAAAAGAACGGGTCTTCAGTTGGTTGGATCCCAGACTCCACTGAAGAGCGCCAGCTCGAGCAGGTCCGGACTCAGCGAATCGGGCCACCTGACCCCGGTCGAGACAAGCTGGCCGGCTGCCGCGGTCATCCACCGCAGGTAAACGGCATACCGGTGTGGCGTCCAGCCCCAGTCCGACCAAATCCACGCCGCCGTTGCCGCAGGAGTGGGAAGGCCCATACCCATCCCGACCTGGGTTGCATGAGTTCGCACGACCCTCGCGACCCGTTGGTCAAGAATCAGCGCGCAAGGTGGGTGGGAACTATGCAGCGCCAGGGCGAGGAAGTACAGGAGCTTGGTGAAAAACGCCGGGCCAAGGCCTTTAACCGCTCCGCGCATGGTTCTGTACGCGGCGACCGCGTCCTGTTCGAGCAGTGCTGCCACAGCTCGCGCGATGACCGTGTTGACCGCAGCGGCCGCCAAGATGTCCTCTAGGCGATGGGGCCCGTATGCCGTTCTTCCCTGGCCCCACACGTATGAGGCAACGAGAGCTTCAGCCCACTCTTCGCGTTCAACTGCATCGCGCACTGCGGCAACCACTTCGGTCCGGCTGACCAGGGCAACGGCCTCCTGACCCCGATCCGCGAACCGGGGCCTTGACCCCGAGTCCTGGACACGGGTTATGCGGCTGAGGTCAGCGTAGTTGGTGTTGTTCGGGACGCTGCTTCGTAGGCGATCGGGCTGCGGTGTCCGAGGCGGGAGTGACGGCGTCGGGTGTTGTAGCGGTGCAGCCAGCCGAACGCTTCGAGGCGGGCCTCGCGCTCGCTGGACCAGTGCTTGCGGCCCTGGAGCGTCTCGCGTTTGAACGTCGCGTTGAAGGACTCGGCAAGTGCGTTGTCCGCGCTGGAGCCGATCGCGCTCATCGACTGGCGGACGCCGGCCTGGCGGCAGGCGTCGGCGAAGGCCCGGCTGGTGTACTGGGCCCCGTGGTCGGTGTGCATGACCGCCCCGGCGAGACTGCCGCGGGTGCGTTCGGCGGCGGCCAGAGCGTCGGTGACGAGATCGGTGCGCATGTGATCCGCGATCGCCCAGCCGGCCAGACGGCGCGAAGCGAGGTCGATCACGGTGGCCAGGTAGAGGAACTTCCCGCCCTCCAGCGGGAGATAGGTGATGTCGCCG
>NZ_JBFAMH010000034.1:0-58829 GCF_040656475.1 Streptomyces sp. NPDC049915 | reverse complement strand
TGGTACTGCAGGGGGGACCCTGTGGGAGAGTAGGACGCCGCCGAACAATCATTGGGAAAACCCCGCACCTTACGGTGCGGGGTTTTCTGCGTTTCAGGGCCTTTTCGCTCCCCTGGAGGGGAGCGATGGCGGCATCAGAGCCGGCCCGCCGCCTTCAGCGCCAGGTAGGAGTCGGCGAGTGCCGGCGCCAGATCGTCCGGAGTGGCGTCGACGACCGTGACGCCGTGACGGCGCAGTTGTTCGGCGGTGCGGTTGCGTTCTGCCTGGGCCTGGGCGGCCGCCGCGGCCTCGTAGACGGCGTCGGTGGTGCCGCGGGCCGCTGCCATACGGGCGATGTGCGGATCGGACACCGAGGCCACCAGGACCGTATGGCGCTGGGTCAGCTGCGGGAGAACCGGGAGGAGGCCTTCTTCCACGGGGGCCGCGTCCAGCGTCGTCAGGAGGACGATCAGGGAACGGCGGGGGGCCGTACGCAGGGCTGTGGCGGTCAGGCCACGGGCGTCTGTTTCGACGAGTTCCGGTTCGAGTGTCGCCATGGCGTTGACCAGGGACGGCAGGAGGTCGCCGGCCGTGCGGCCCTGGACGAGGGCGCGGACGCGGCGGTCGTAGGCGAGAAGGTCGACGCGGTCGCCGGCGCGGGAGGCGAGGGCGGCCAGGAGGAGAGCGGCGTCCAGGGAGGCGTCGAGGCGCGGGGCGTCGCCGACGCGGCCGGCCGAGGTGCGGCCGGTGTCGAGGACCAGCAGGATGCGGCGGTCGCGTTCGGGACGCCAGGTGCGGACGGCGACCGTGGTCTGGCGGGCGGTGGCGCGCCAGTCGATGGAACGGGTGTCGTCACCGGGGACGTATTCGCGGAGGCTGTCGAACTCCGTGCCCTCGCCGCGTTGCAGGACGCTGGTGCGGCCGTCCAGTTCGCGCAGGCGTGCCAGCTTCGACGGCAGATGCTTGCGGCTGGTGAACGGCGGCAGGACGCGGACCGTCCAGGGGACCTTGTGGGTGCCCTGGCGGGAGAACAGGCCGAGGGGGCCGTAGGAGCGGATGGTGACGCGGTCGGCCTGGCGGTCGCCGCGGCGGGTGGGGCGCAGGCGGGTCGTGATGCGGCGGCGTTCGCCCGCTGGGACCGTGAGGCGGTGGCGGGAGGCTTCGATCTCCGTGCCGGGGCGCCAGCTGCTGGGGGGCCATGCGTCGCGCAGGTGGGCGCGGAGCGGGCGGCCCGTGGGGTTGGTGACGGTCAGCGTGACGTCGGCTGCGTCACCCAGGCGTACCGAGGTGTCGCCCGAGCGGGTGAGGCCGAGGCGGCGTACGGGGGCGGCGAGGGCGTAGTCGCAGGCGCACGCCAGGGCGAGGGAGCCGTTGACGGCGAGGATGCCCGTCCAGCCGGGTTCCAGGATGCCGACGGGGAGGGAGCCGAGGGCCGCGAGGAGCGCGGCGCGTCCGGTGAGGGCCATCAGCGGGGGACGGGGACGTGGGCGAGGATCGCGGTGATGACGGAGTCGGCGGTCACGCCTTCCATCTCGGCCTCCGGGCGCAGTTGCACGCGGTGGCGCAGCGTGGGCAGGGCGAGGGCCTTCACGTCGTCGGGGATGACGTAGTCGCGGCCGGTCAGCCAGGCCCAGGCGCGGGCCGTCGACAGCAGGGCGGTGGCGCCGCGGGGGGAGACGCCCAGGGTGAGGGAGGGCGACTCGCGGGTGGCGCGGCAGACGTCGACGACGTACGCGGCGATCTCGGGGGAGACGGTCGTCTTGGCGACGGCGGCGCGGGCGGCCTCCAGCTCGGCGGCGTTCGCGACGGGGCGTACGCCGGCGGCGCGCAGGTCGCGCGGGTTGAAGCCGGCGGCGTGGCGGGTGAGGACGTCGATCTCGTCCTGGCGGGAGGGCAGCGGGACCGTGAGCTTGAGGAGGAAGCGGTCCAGCTGGGCCTCGGGGAGGGGGTAGGTGCCCTCGTACTCGACCGGGTTCTGGGTGGCGGCGACGAGGAAGGGGTCGGGGAGCGCGCGCGGGGTGCCGTCGACCGTGACCTGGCGCTCCTCCATGGCCTCCAGCAGCGAGGACTGGGTCTTCGGGGGTGTGCGGTTGATCTCGTCGGCGAGGAGCAGGTTGGTGAAGACCGGGCCGGGCTGGAAGGAGAACTCGGCGGTGCGGGCGTCGTAGACCAGGGAGCCGGTGACGTCGCTGGGCATGAGGTCGGGGGTGAACTGGACGCGCTTGGTGTCGAGTTCGAGGGCCGCTGCGAGGGCGCGGACGAGGAGGGTCTTGGCGACGCCGGGGACGCCTTCGAGCAGGACGTGGCCGCGGCACAGCAGGGCGACGACGAGGCCGGTCACGGCGGGGTCCTGACCGACAACGGCCTTGGCGATCTCGGCGCGCAGGGCTTCGAGGGCGGCGCGGGGGTCGCCCGGCGCTCCGGTCTGCCCGGCGTTGTCAGTGGTCGGGTCCATCATGGACGGCGTACCTCTCTTTCGAGGGCGTCGAGTCGGTCGGCGAGTGTGATCAGGGCTGCGTCGTCGCTGGGCGGCGGCCCGAAGAGGAGGATGTGCAGGGCTTGTTGGCCGTCGCCGTGCAGGCGGGCGGACAGGGCCGGGAGCAGGGTTTCGGGCGTGTGCGCCTGGGTGGTGGGCACGCCGACGAGGGGGGCGAGTCGGGTGCGTGTGGTGGAGCGCAGAGCGGCGGCGGCGCGGTCGCGGGCGTTCGCCTTGCGGTAGAGGCGGGCGCGGCCTTCGGCGGTTTCGGAGGCGCGGATCGCGACGGGGAGTTTTTCGGGAACCAGCGGGCCGAGCCGGCGGGCCCGCCACAGGGCGGCGAGTGCTGCCGCGACGAAGAGTTGCAGGGTGCCCCAGAGCCAGCCGGAGGGGAGCAGGTCGACGAAGGACTTCCGGTCGTCGGGTGCGGTGGCCGAGGTGTCGGAGAGCGAGGGGAGGTACCAGACGAGATGGGGGCGGGAGCCGAGGAGTTGGAGGGCGAGCGAGGCGTTGCCCTGCTCGTCGAGGTGGTCGTTGACGAGGATGTCGGGCGCGCCGAGGACGACGGTGTCGCCGCGCCCGGTGGTGTCCGGGACGCGCACGAGGGTGGCCAGGCCGTCGCTGGGGTAGCACTCGTCGGCGCCTGGGTGGGTGGTGGTGTAGCGGATGCCGCCGGTGTCGGCGGTGCCCGCGCGCCGGGCGGCGGGCACGGCGCAGCCGGGTTCGAGCAGGGAGTCGGCGCTGGTGACGGGGTCGGCGGTGACGCCGGGGGCGAGCCGTTCGACGGAGGTGCTGCCGGCGACGAGGAGGGTGCGGCCGCCCGAGTCGGCCGTCGCGGTGTGCAGTTGGCGTTGCTGACCGGGTGTCAGCAGGTCGGGGACGGCGACCAGGAGGGTGGTGTCGGGGCCCGCGGCGTTGCGTGCCGCGTCCAGGGTCGTGACCACGCGCGTGTGCACGCCGTGGTCGGCGAGGAGTTCGGCGACGGCGCGGCTGCCGGAGGGGTCGGCGGAACGCGGGTCCAGGGAGCCGTGCTTGGTGGTGGAGCGGACCAGGGCGATCGCGACGGCCGCCGCCAGGAGCACAACGAGCGCGAGGGCGACGCCCCGGGCGCGGGTGAGGACCTGACGTGCGGTGGGCGAGGCCGAGGTGGTCGGGAGGGTGGCCTCGGTGGTCATCCGGCGGCTCCCTGGCGGTCGTCGGGGATCGGGCCGGCGGTGCTGTTCGCGAGCTGGGGCTTGGTGCGTTCGAGGTCGCGGTCGAGTTCGGCGAGGCGGTGGTACGACTGCTCGCTCGCGCTGCGGCCGCCGTATGTGACGTCGTCGAACTCCCGGGCGGCGGCGCGCAGTCGGTCCAGGTGGGCGGGCAGGGCGCGGCCGGCTTCGTCGGCGGCTTCGTCGGCGGTGCGGCCGGGGCGTACGTCGAGCAGGGCGCGCTCTTCCAGGGCGCGGACGATGGCGCGCATGCGTTCCTGGACGGCCTGGTTCCAGTGGCCCTGGGCGGCGTGCGCGTCGGCGGCCGCGCGGTGTTCGGCGGCGCTGCGGGGACGGTCGTCGAACAGGGCGGCGGCGGAGGTGGGCCGGCGGCGCGGGGTGCCCAGGCGCCACCAGAGGGTGGCGAGGACCGCGAGGACGGCGACGACGATGACGACGAGGCCGACGGTGCCGCCGGGCGTCGCGGTGGTGGCGGCGTTGAAGAGGCGGTCGAGCCAGTCCCAGAAGGCGTTCAGGGCGCGCTGCAGCGGGCTGGGATCGTCCTGGTGGTACATCGGCTTGGACAGTTCGCGGCGGGCGGCCTCCCGCGCGGGGTCGCGCGGTGTCGTCACCGGGGGCTCGCCGTCGGAGCCCGCGCGCGTGAGCAGGGATGTGCCGCCGGGCAGGCGCAGCAGGGCGTGTACGACGGTGTCGGCGGCGTGGGCCAGTGTGGTCGCGGCGGCGTCGGCGGCGTCGGCGGCGTCGGCGGCGCGTGCCAGCGTCGCGCCGGCCGTGTCCGTCGCGTGGGCCGCAGCCGCTGCGGCCGTGTCGGCGGCGTGCGGCCACGCGGTCACGGCCGTGTCGGCGGCGTGGGGCGGTGCCGTGGCCGCCGTGACGATTCCCCCCGTCAGGCTCACGGCATCAGCTCCTCGGTGTGCTGCCGGCCGGGCCGGTGCTGTGGTCCTGGAGGCCGGCGGCGCGGGCGAGTTCGAGGTCGAGGGCCTCGCGCCGGATGCGCTGGTCGATGTAGAGCAGCACGGTCACGCCGGCGCTGATCGGGAAGGTGATCATGGAGCCGATCACCGAGCCGATGCCGCTGATGATGAGGAACGTCCAGCCGCGTTCGCCCTCCATGAGGCCGGAGACACCGCCCCCGTTCGCGGCGGCGGCGATGAAGGTGAACGGGAGGACGATGAGCGCCGCGACGATGTTCGCGATGATCGCGGCGAGCAGCTGGATGCCGAAGACCCGCCACCAGGAGCCGCGCACGAGCTTGGCGGAGCGGCCCATCGACTTGCGGATGCCCTGCTTCTCCAGCATCAGGGCCGGGGAGGCCAGGGAGAAGCGGACCATCAGCCACAGGACGACGACGAACGCGGCGAGGGCGCCGAAGGAGGCGAGGCCCGCTCCGGCGTCCGCGTTGCCGCCGAGGCCCACGAGGATTCCGGGGGTGATGCCCACGCCGAAGATGACGGCGCCGATGAGGATGAGCAGTCCGATCAGAACGAAGAGCCGGGGCAGCTGGGTGCGGGCGTCGCGCCAGGCCTCGGCGAAGGTCACCGGCCGGCCGAGGACGGCGCGGCTGGTCACCGTGGTGAGCAGGGCGGTCGCCGTGACCGTGCCGATCATGGAGATCAGGAAGATGACCGTGGAGTTGAGCATCGTGTCGCCCAGAGCACGGGTCACCTCGCTGAGGGTGGCGCTGGGGTCGTCGAGCGCGTCGCTGCCCGTGGTGTCGAGGACGAGGCCCTGCAACAGGACGGCGAGGACCTCGGTGACGACGGCGACGGACAGGGTGATGCCGAGCACCGTGCGCCAGTAGGTGCGCATGGTGGACACCGCGCCGTCGAGGATCTCGCCGACGCCGAGCGGGCGCAGCGGGATCACACCGGGCTTGGCCGCGGGCGGGGGCCCGCCCCAGCCGCCACCCCAGGCGCCGTGACCGGGGGCGCCGTAGCCGTATCCGCCGGGCGCCCCGTACCCGCCCGGGGTGCCGTATCCGCCGGCCGGGCCGCCGGGGCCTGCGCGGCCGCCGGGGCCCGCCGGGGGCGGGGTGCCCCAGCCGGGGCCCGGCGGTGGGGGCGGCGGGGCCTGGCCCGGGGTCTGCTGCCCGGCCGGCGCCGACCACTGGCCGGCGGGTGGCTGCACCGTGGACCACTTCGCGCCGGGGCTCTGCGGGTCCTGAACCGGCTGGTCCGCGGGCTGCTCCGGCTCGGCGGGACGGGACGCGCCGGGCTCGTGCCCGTCGGACGGGGCGGATCCGGGCGAGGCCCAGCCCGGAGTGTCGTTCATCGTCGCTCCTTCACGGTGCCCGTCCGCGGTCGCGGCGGCAGGTTGGCAGCCATCGTGCCATGGGGTGGTCATCCGGGTACCGGCCGAGGTCGGGCCCGCGTATCTTCAATTGTCCGCCGGATACGGGGAAGACTGACGGCATGGCTGATCAGTACGCGCACGCCGACGAACCCAGGCAGCTCACCGGGATCCCCGCGATCCGCTGGGAGGAGCCGCCCGAAGGACCCGTCCTGGTCCTGCTGGACCAGACGAGGCTGCCGACCGAGGAGGTCGAACTGGTCTGCACGGACGCGTCCGCGCTGGTGGAGGCGATCCGTTCGCTCGCCGTGCGCGGGGCCCCGCTGCTGGGAGTCGCGGGGGCGTACGGCGTCGCGCTCGCCGCCGCGCGCGGGTTCGACGTGGACGAGGCTGCGACCGCACTGGCCGGGGCCCGGCCGACGGCGGTGAACCTGTCGGTCGGGGTGCGCCGAGCCGTGGAGGCGTACCGGGCGGCGTGCGAGACGGGCGCCACGCCCGGACAGGCCGCTCAGGCGACGCTGGCCGCGGCGCGGACGCTGCACAGGGAGGACGCCGAGGCCAGCGTCCGCATGGCCGAGCACGGGATGGCGCTGCTGGAGGAGTTGCTGCCCGCCGGAGGGCACCGGGTCCTCACGCACTGCAACACCGGGGCGCTGGTGTCCGGCGGCGAGGGCACGGCGTTCGCGGTCGCGCTGGCGGCGCACCGGGCGGGGCGGCTGCGGCGCCTGTGGGTGGACGAGACGCGGCCGCTGCTGCAGGGGGCGCGGCTCACGGCGTACGAGGCGGCCCGGCACGGCATGGCGTACACGCTGCTCACGGACAACGCGGCGGGGTCGCTGTTCGCGGCCGGTGAGGTGGACGCGGTGCTCGTCGGGGCGGACCGGATCGCGGCCGACGGGTCGGTGGCGAACAAGGTGGGCAGCTATCCCCTCGCGGTGCTCGCCCGCTACCACCATGTGCCGTTCATCGTGGTCGCGCCGGTGACCACCGTGGACCTGGACACCCCGGACGGGGCGGCCATCGAGGTGGAGCAGCGTGCCGGGTTCGAGGTCACGGAGATCCCGGTGCCGCAGGTGCAGGCGAGCGGGCCGGGCGGCGGGGTGCCGGTGGCGCCGCTGGGCACGCAGGCGTACAACCCGGCGTTCGATGTGACGCCGCCGGACCTGATCACGGCGATCGTCACGGAGGGCGGCGCGCTGTCCCCGGTGACGGGCAAGGGGCTCGCGGAACTGTGCGCGCGATCCCGGGAAGGAGCCACCGGATAGGCACGCGGCCGGTGCGGTGCTCTCGCCCACGGAGGCCGTGGGCAGACAGTGACCGGTGAGTACGACTATCGTCACGGGCCAGTGACGTGCCTCACCAGGCACCCCGGTCACTGTTACGAGAATGGGATGATGTCGTTTATGAAGGGACGAGTCCTTGTCGTCGACGACGACACCGCACTGGCCGAGATGCTCGGCATTGTGCTGCGTGGTGAGGGTTTTGAGCCGTCTTTCGTAGCCGACGGCGACAAGGCGCTGGCTGCGTTCCGGGAGGCCAAGCCCGACCTGGTGCTGCTGGACCTGATGCTGCCCGGTCGGGACGGTATCGAGGTGTGCCGTCTGATCAGGGCGGAGTCCGGGGTGCCGATCGTGATGCTCACGGCCAAGAGCGACACCGTCGACGTCGTGGTGGGCCTGGAGTCCGGCGCCGACGACTACATCGTCAAGCCGTTCAAGCCCAAGGAGCTGGTGGCCAGGATCCGGGCGCGACTGCGGAGGTCGGAGGAGCCCGCGCCGGAGCAGCTGGCCATCGGTGACCTGGTCATCGATGTGGCCGGGCACTCCGTGAAGCGGGACGGGCAGTCGATCGCGCTGACCCCGCTGGAGTTCGACCTGCTGGTGGCGCTGGCCCGCAAGCCGTGGCAGGTGTTCACCCGCGAGGTGCTGCTGGAACAGGTGTGGGGCTACCGCCACGCGGCGGACACCCGCCTGGTCAACGTGCATGTGCAGCGGCTGCGCTCCAAGGTCGAGAAGGACCCGGAGAAGCCGGAGATCGTGGTGACCGTCCGTGGTGTCGGTTACAAGGCCGGACCGAGCTGACATGTCCAGGGACAGTGCCGCCTCGGCTCCCGGCCGGTCCGGGGTCCGTGCCGGGCGGCCTGTCGGCCGGAAGACGGTCAGCCAGCGCTGGGCACGGCTGGTTCAGGGCGGGCTCGTGCAGGGCGGCGTGCACGGCAGCCCGGTGGTCCGGTTGTTCATGCGATGGATACGCCGTCCGCTGCTGCCGATGATGCGGCTGTGGCGGCGCAACATCCAGCTGAAGGTCGTCGCCACCACGCTGCTGATGTCGCTCGGCGTGGTGCTGCTGCTCGGCTTCGTCGTCATCGGGCAGGTGCGCAACGGCCTGCTGGACGCCAAGGTGAAGGCCTCGCAGAGCCAGGCCGCGGGCGGCTTCGCGGTGGCCAAGCAGAAGGCCGACGAGGCCGCCGCGGGCACCGACGACGGCACCGGTGTCGACACGCGTCCCTCGCAGAACGTCATCGAGTGGATGAGCAACCTCGTCTCCTCCCTCGCCAGCGGCGGTCAGGGCGCGTTCGACGTGGTCACACTGCCCGCGGGTGCCGGCAGCGCGGGCGGGCTCGGTCCGCGCGCGTCCGGGTTCGTCAGCCCCTCGGAGAGCGTGCCGGTCGCCCTGCGCGAGCGGGTCGACTCCAGCACGGGGGCGGCGCAGAGCTACACCCGCATCGTCTACAGCAACGGCCGCCCCTCGCAGCCCGCGCTGGTCATCGGCAAGCAGGTCAACGACCCCAACAGCGACCCGTACCAGCTGTACTACCTCTTCCCGCTCACCCAGGAGGAGAAGTCGCTCAGCCTGGTCAAGGGCACGCTGGCGACCGCCGGGCTGTTCGTCGTCGTGCTGCTCGGCGCCATCGCCTGGCTCGTGGTGCGCCAGGTCGTCACGCCGGTGCGGATGGCGGCCGGGATCGCCGAGCGGCTGTCGGCCGGTCGGCTGCAGGAACGTATGAAGGTCACCGGCGAGGACGACATCGCGCGGCTCGGTGAGGCCTTCAACAAGATGGCGCAGAACCTCCAGCAGAAGATCAGCCAGCTGGAGGACCTGTCGCGGATGCAGCGCCGGTTCGTCTCCGACGTCTCGCACGAGCTGCGCACGCCGCTGACGACGGTGCGGATGGCCGCCGACGTCATCCACGAGGCGCGCGAGGACTTCGATCCGGTGACCGCGCGGTCGGCGGAGCTGCTCGCCGACCAGCTGGACCGGTTCGAGTCGCTGCTCGCCGACCTGCTGGAGATCAGCCGCTTCGACGCGGGCGCGGCGGCCCTGGAGGCGGAGCCGATCGATCTGCGCGAGGTGGTGCGGCGGGTGGTCAGCGGGGCCGAGCCGCTCGCCGAGCGCAAGGGCACGCGCATCCGGGTGGTCGGCGACCAGCAGCCCGTGATCGCCGAGGCCGACGCCCGGCGCGTGGAGCGCGTCCTGCGCAACCTCGTCGTCAATGCCGTCGAGCACGGCGAGGGCAGGGACGTGGTGGTCAAGCTGGCCGCTGCGGGGGGAGCGGTCGCGGTCGCGGTGCGCGACTACGGCGTCGGGCTCAAGCCCGGCGAGGCGACCCGCGTGTTCAGCCGCTTCTGGCGCGCCGACCCGGCACGCGCGCGTACCACGGGCGGGACGGGCCTGGGCCTGTCGATCGCACTGGAGGACGCGCGGCTGCACGGCGGCTGGCTGCAGGCGTGGGGTGAGCCGGGCGGCGGCTCGCAGTTCCGGCTGACGCTGCCCAGGACCGCGGACGAGCCGCTGCGGGGCTCGCCGATACCGCTGGAGCCCAAGGACTCGCGGCGCAACCGCGGACTGAACGACGCAGGGTCGGCGCGCGGCGACGCGGAGAAGACGGCCACCGTGCCGGCCCAGCCGGCGGCCGGTGAGCAGCGGCCCGGGCTGCCGTGCCGGGGGCAGCTGCCGCCGCGGCCGACCGGATCCGCGACCGCGGATCCGACGGCGCTGCCCGGCAACGGCGCGCGCGTGGTGCCCCGGCCCGGTGGCGCGACGCAACGCCAGGACGGGGCGGTGGGTGGGGCGCCCGCCAAGGGCCGGGCGGACGCCGCCGTGGCCCGGCCCGACGACTCGGACACACAAGGGGAGGCCTTCCGTGGGCGCTGACCGCGAGGGGGGCGCCCGGCGCACGCCGGCGCGCGCGGTGGCGTACGCCGCCTGTGGCGTCGTTCTGCTGGCGGGCTGTGCGTCGATGCCCGACAGCGGGGATCTGCGCGGCGTGGAGTCCACGCCGCGGCCGGACTCGCAGGTGCGGGTGTTCGCGATGCCACCCGCGGAGGGCGCACCGCCCGCGGACATCCTGCAGGGCTTTCTTGAGGCATTGACCAGCGACGATCCCGGCTATGCGACGGCACGGCAGTATCTGACGCCCGACGCGGCGCGGGCCTGGCAGCCGGGCCGGGCCACCACGGTGCTTCAGGACGGGCCGAGCATGCAGGCCGCCCGCTCCGCCAGCCGGGAGGATGCCGACGACGCCGCTTTCACGCTCACCGGCACCCGGGTCGCGACGCTGGACGCGCAGCAGTCGTACCGGCCCACCGACGGGCCCTACCGGCAGACGGTGCACCTGACGCGGGACGACAAGACACAGCAGTGGCGCATCGACGGGCTGCCGCAGGGCGTCGTCATGGGCAAGTCGGACTTCCAGCGCAACTACATGTCCGTCAACAAGTACTACTTCGCGTCGAACGTGGCCGCCACGAACGGCGAGACGACGGCCGTCGCCGACCCCGTCTACGTACGCGAGCGGGTGGATCTGATGACGCAGGTCGTGCGCTCCGTGCTGCAGGGCCCCACGTCGTGGCTGCGGCCGGTGGTCCGCTCCAGCTTCCCCACCGGTGCGGACCTGGCGCGGGGTACGGCCCCCCTGACCCCGGACGACCAGAACAAGCTGACCGTGCCGCTGAACGGCAAGGCCGCGCGGGTCGGCCGGGCCCGGTGCGACGAGATGGCGGCACAACTGCTGTTCACCCTGCAGTACGTCACGCCCACGGTGAACGAGGTGGAGCTGCGCTCCGGCGACGAGCACCTGTGCTCCCTCACCGCCGACCAGGCCGAGGCGGTGGCCGCCCGCGGCTCGACCGCGCACCCCGGCTACGTGTACTTCATCGACGACAAGAGCCGGCTGGTACGGCTGGCCACCGGTGCCGGTGGCACCAGCGCCGAGCCGGTGCCGGGCGCCCTGGGCCAGGGGGTACGGCCGCTGCGGGCGGCCGCCGTGTCGCGCGACGAGCGGGACGCGGCCGGCGTCAGCAGCGACGCGAGCGCCCTGTACGTCGGCTCGCTGGTCTCCAGCAGCTCGCTCGGCAGCGCAGTGGTGACCAGCCACGGCGCGACGCCCGCGGACCGGCTGACGACGCCCAGCTGGGACGCGAACGGCGACCTGTGGGTGGCCGACCGCGACCCTGCCCATCCGCACCTGTGGCTGCTGCAGCAGGGCGGGGGCACACCCGTGGACGTGGCCGTTCCGGGGCTGGACGGGCGCATCCGGGAGGTCCGGGTGGCCGCGGACGGGGTGCGGATCGCGCTCGTCGTGGAGAAGGACGGCAAGCAGTCGCTGTTCGTGGGGCGGATCCAGCGCCCCGACGACAAGCACGCCGCCGGGCCCGACGCCGCGCACCCGGCGGTGTCCGTGCTGGAACTGCGCTCTGCCACGCCCGGCCTGGAGGAGATCAAGGCGATGTCCTGGTCCGGCGACAGCCGGCTGGTCGTGGTGGGGCGCGAGGCGGGTGGCGTGCAGCAGATGCGGTACGCCCAGGTCGACGGCTCCACACCGGAGGGGCCGCCGCCGGCCGCGCTGTCCGGCGTGGAGGACATCGCCGCCTCCGAGGACGACCGGGTGCCGCTGGTGGCGTACTCCGGCGAGGACGGCATCGTGCGGCTGCCGACCGGGGCGCAGTGGCAGAAGCTCGTGAAGGGCGGTACGGCGCCGGTGTATCCGGGCTGATGGGAGCGCTGGTGCATCCCGGCTGATCGGAGCGCTCGTGGGTTTTCCACAGGGCGTTGTCCACAGGGGTGGCCGGGGCTTCGCGGGCTTGGCACAGTGGTCGTATGCGGGGGTGGTGGCAGGACCTCACCGATCTGGTGCTGCCGGTCGACTGCGCCGGCTGCGGGCGGCCTCGTGCGCTGCTCTGCCCTGACTGCCGTACGGCGCTGAGCGGGGCCGGGCCGCGCCGGGTGCGGCCGGAGCCGCAGCCGCCGGGTCTGCCGGTCGTGCACGCGGCGGCGCGCTACGCGGACGAGGTGCGGGCGCTGCTGCTCGCGCACAAGGAGCGGGGCGTGCTGGCGCTGGCCCGGCCGCTCGGCGAGGCGCTGGCGGCGGCGGTGCGGGCCGGCCTCCGGCAGAGCGGGGCGTCGGGTGACGCGGCGACGGCCGGGCGCGTGCTGCTGGTGCCGGTGCCGTCGGCGCGTACGGCGGTGCGGGCGCGTGGGCACGACCCGGCGCGGCGGATCGCGCTGGCGGCGGCCGGGGAGCTGCGCCGGAGCGGAATGCCGGTGCGGGTGGCGGCGGTGCTGCGGCAGCGGCGGGCGGTGGCCGACCAGGCGCGGCTGGACTCGCGGCAGCGGCTGGCCAATCTCGCCGGCGCGCTGACCGTCGTGCCCGGCGGCGGGCAACTGCTCGCGCAGGGGCCGGTGGTGCTCGTCGACGATCTGATGACGACCGGTGCCTCGCTCGGTGAGGCGGCACGAGCGGTGCGTGATACCGGCGTGTCGCCCGTGTACCCACGAGCCGGTGGGGAAGGACGAGAGGAACACGAAGCCGCTGTGCCGGAAGGGAGACCGGATCGGGCGCACGTGAGGTGGGGAATGCCGGACGAGAACCGTGCGGGGCGTGTGGTCTGCGCGGCGGTGGTCGCGGCATCTCCGGACGCTTTCGAATTAAACCGGAACTGACCGAGTACTTGAGTCGTTGCAGGTAATGAGGGGTCAATTCACCTGAAGGGAGGTACACGTCACGAGAGGGTGACGACATCAGGCCGGGCGAGATATGTTCGGTTGTGAGGGAAAGCCGCAGGCCGTGCCCCTCGTTTCCGAATGCCGTGCCGCGGGTTTTGAGTAATCATCCGCAGCACAGGGGGTGTAGATCTTGCTCATGGGGGAGGAGGAGGTGAAAGTCACCGAGTCCGAGGTTCCGGGCGACACCGGAGCCTGGTGCAAAAGGGAGATGCTCCGCCATTGACGCGGGGCGATCCGGGAACGGAGTTCTGCGTGGACATCGTCGTCAAGGGCCGCAAGACCGAGGTGCCCGAGCGGTTCCGGAAGCACGTGGCCGAGAAGCTGAAGCTGGACAAGATCCAGAAGCTCGATGCCAAGGTGATCAGCCTCGACGTCGAGGTGTCCAAGGAGCCCAACCCCCGACAGGCCGACCGATGCGACCGAGTGGAGATCACGCTCCGCTCCCGCGGTCCGGTGATCCGGGCGGAGGCGGCGGCCAACGATCCGTACGCGGCACTCGACCTGGCGGCGGAGAAGCTGGAAGCACGGCTGCGCAAGCAGCACGACAAGCGGTTCACGCGCCGCGGAGCCAAGCGGATCAGCGCGGCAGAGGTCCCCAACCACGTCCCGGGCGTCGCGACGCTCAACGGGAACGGTCACCCCGTTCCGTCGGAAGAGCCGGACAGCGTGCCCACGAAGAAGATCGGCTCCCTCGAGGTGCAGGGCGACGGCCCCCTCGTCGTACGCGAGAAGACCCACGTCGCCGCCCCGATGACACTCGACCAGGCCCTCTACGAGATGGAACTGGTCGGCCACGACTTCTACCTCTTCGTCGACTCCGAGACCAAGGAGCCCAGCGTCGTCTACCGGCGCCACGCCTACGACTACGGCGTGATCCACCTCAGTACCGACACCATGGTCACCGAGGCGCCCTCCATTGACGCGGGCGGTTCGCTGGGCGGTTGACCCTCTGTACGACAGCCGGGCCGGTGCCCCTGGAGCGCGGCGTGCGCCCCCAGGGGCACCGGCGTGCGCCCCTTCGCCCACCGCCGCGTCACCGCGTTGTCGCCAAGGCATGAAATCATGGCCGCAACGGCTCAACCGGTGGGTCGTTGCCTTGGGTTGGCGATGGCACAGGACCACAGGCCACAGCCTTCAGGGGGAGGAACGATGGCGGACACCTTCGGACCGATGCGGGACGAGGACGCCGATGCCGGCGTCGGCGGCATGAGCCCGGGCACAGCGGGCTCCGCACGCAGCGAGCCGATCAGAGTCCTGGTCGTGGACGACCATGCCCTCTTCCGCCGCGGCCTGGAGATCGTGCTCGCGGCCGAGGAGGACATCCAGGTCGTCGGCGAGGCCGGCGACGGCGCCGAGGCCGTGGAGAAGGCGGCCGACCTGCTGCCCGACATCGTGCTGATGGACGTACGCATGCCCAAGCGTGGCGGCATCGAGGCGTGCACCTCCATCAAGGAGGTCGCGCCCAGCGCGAAGATCATCATGCTGACGATCAGCGACGAGGAAGCCGACCTCTACGACGCGATCAAGGCGGGCGCGACCGGCTATCTGCTCAAGGAGATCTCCACCGACGAGGTGGCCACCGCCATTCGCGCGGTGGCCGACGGTCAGTCGCAGATCAGCCCTTCCATGGCCTCCAAGCTGCTCACCGAGTTCAAATCGATGATCCAGCGCACCGACGAACGCCGGCTGGTGCCCGCGCCCCGGCTCACCGACCGTGAGCTGGAGGTGCTCAAGCTCGTCGCCACCGGAATGAACAACCGCGACATCGCCAAGGAGCTGTTCATCTCCGAGAACACCGTGAAGAACCACGTGCGCAACATTCTGGAGAAGCTGCAGCTGCACTCCCGGATGGAAGCCGTGGTCTACGCGATGCGGGAGAAGATCCTCGAGATCCGCTGAGCGTTGCGGCGAGCGGTTACGGCGTTGCCGGTCGTCGCTCGTTGCCGGTCCTCGCTCGGGTGCGTCTCAGGCCGTCAGCCGGGACAGCTCCGCGACCAGCGGCTCGCGCAGCTCCGGAGCCTCGACGCGCTCCACGCGTACGTCCGTGCAGTCCACCCAGGACGCTGCCTCCACCAGGGCCTGCGCGACCGCAGGGACGGCCTTCTTCCCGTCCACGGTGACCTGCTTGGCGACCAGCGTGCGCCCCTCGCGCGCGGGGTCGACCCGGCCCACGAGGCGGCCACCGGCCAGGACCGGCATGGCGAAGTAGCCGTGGATCCGCTTGGGCCGCGGGACGTAGGCCTCCAGACGGTGGGTGAAACCGAAAATCCGCTCCGTGCGCGCCCGCTCCCAGATCAGGGAGTCGAACGGCGACAGCAGCGTGGTGCGGTGCCGGCCGCGCGGAGGGGTCTGCAGGGCCGCCGGATCCGCCCAGGCGGGGCGGCCCCAGCCCTCCACCGTCACCGGCACCAGACCCGAGTCGGCGATCACCGCGTCCACCTGCTCGCCCTTGAGCCGGTGGTAGTCGGCGATGTCCGCGCGCGTGCCCACGCCGAGGGCCTCGCCCGCCTGGCGGACCAGGCGGCGCATGCACTCGGAGTCGTCCAGCTCGTCGTGCAGCAGCTGCGCCGGGATCGCGCGCTCGGCCAGGTCGTAGACGCGCTTCCAGCCGCGGCGGGTCACGCAGACCACCTCGCCGTACATCAGCGCGCGCTCGACGGCGACCTTGGTGCCGGACCAGTCCCACCAGTCGTTCGTCTTCTTCGCACCGCCCAACTCCGTTGCGGTCAGGGGGCCGTCGGTGCGGAGCTGCTTGATGACCCGGTCGTAGACATCGTCGGGGAGCTCGTGGTTCCAGTGCGGGCGGTTGCGGTAGGCGCGGCGGCGGAAGGCGAAGTGGGGCCACTCCTCGACGGGGAGGATGCACGCGGCGTGCGACCAGTACTCGAACGCGTGCGCGTCCGTCCAGTAGGCCTGCTCGACGGCCTTGCGGCCGACCGCGCCGAGGCGGGCGTAGGGGACGAGCTCGTGCGAGCGGGCCAGGACGGAGATGGTGTCGAGCTGGACCGCGCCGAGATGGCGGAGGACACCGCGGACGGCCGCGCCGGAGGCTGTGCGGCGGGCGTAGGACGGCGTGCCGAGGAGGCCCTGGGCGCGGAGGGTGATCCGGCGGGCCTCGTCTGCGGTGAGCTCTGCGGTGGGCTCTGCGGTGGGGCGCGGGGTCGTCATGTTCGGCACGATAGGCGTGGGGACTGACAGGGCGGGATGAGCTGGGGATTTCCGGAGCGGTGCCGGGGTCGCCGGGCCCGCGGCTATGCGCGTCCCGGCAAATACGGCGCCGTCGAGGGCAGGCCCAGGTCCGAGGGGAGCAGGGAGCCCACCCAGCAGTCCCGGCGTACGCCCTTGTTGTTGAGCGCGGAGCGCAGGGTGCCTTCGATGGTGAAGCCGGCTCGTTCCGCCACCGCGCGGGAGGCATGGTTGCCGACCTCGGCTCGCCATTCGACACGGTCGACGGACAGGTGGGTGAAGGCCCAGCGGCCGGCGGCGACGGTGGCCTCGGTGAGGTAGCCGTGGCCGCGGTGTTCCTTCGCCGCCCAGTAGCCGATCTCCGCCGTGCCCAGGGAGCGCATCGTCAGGGCGAGCATGCCGGCCAGTTCGCCGCCGGGCAGGAACACACCGAAGGTGCACATCGAGGCGTCGGCCCAGCCCTCGGGGACCATCTGCTCGGTGAAGGCACGCGCGTGCTCCGGGAGGTAGGGGGAGGGGATGGTCGTCCAGCGCTGGATGTCCGGGTCCTGCACGGCGGCGTACACCGCGTCGGTGTCCTGCGGACCCACCGTGCGCAGGACGAGGCGGTCGGTGGCGAGCGTGACGGGTTCCATCGGCCGATTCTGCTCGGGTCGGTCCTCGGACCGCCATCCCTTTTGCTCTGGGTGAGCACCCGATCACATTTCGCGCAATTCGTCGGTGGCGTCCGGCACCATCGGCGCGGCTCGGCCGTTGTCCTCTTTGAAGGAGATTTGAAGCAGAGCAGAGAAGGAGCGGACGGTCCTCGTCACGGCAGGCCTCCCGGCGCGGCGGGGTCCTCGCATACGATGGCCGTTGCTCAGTAAGCCAAGTGGTAACCGACCGTCCCAGGCCCGACCGGCAAGGAGACCAACCCCCGTGTCCGTCCTCTCGAAGATCATGCGTGCAGGCGAAGGCAAGATCCTGCGCAAGCTGCACCGCATCGCGGACCAGGTCAACTCCATCGAAGAGGACTTCGTCGACCTCTCCGACGCCGAGCTGCGGGCCCTCACCGATGAGTACAAGCAGCGGTACGCCGACGGCGAGAGCCTGGACGACCTGCTGCCCGAGGCGTTCGCCACGGTCCGCGAGGCCGCCAAGCGCGTGCTCGGCCAGCGTCACTACGACGTGCAGATGATGGGCGGCGCCGCCCTGCACCTGGGCTATGTGGCCGAGATGAAGACCGGTGAGGGCAAGACGCTCGTCGGCACCCTGCCCGCGTATCTGAACGCCCTGTCCGGCAAGGGCGTGCACATCGTCACGGTCAACGACTACCTGGCCGAGCGCGACTCCGAGATGATGGGCCGCGTCCACCGCTTCCTGGGCCTGTCCGTCGGCTGCATCCTCGCGAACATGACGCCGGCCCAGCGCCGCGAGCAGTACGCGTGCGACATCACCTACGGCACGAACAACGAGTTCGGCTTCGACTACCTGCGCGACAACATGGCGTGGTCGCAGGACGAACTGGTCCAGCGCGGGCACAACTTCGCCATCGTCGACGAGGTCGACTCCATCCTCATCGACGAGGCCCGTACGCCGCTGATCATCTCCGGCCCGGCCGACCAGGCCACCAAGTGGTACGGCGACTTCGCCAAGCTGGTCACGCGCCTCAAGCGCGGCGAGGCCGGCAACCCGCTCAAGGGCCTCGAGGAGACCGGCGACTACGACGTCGACGAGAAGAAGCGCACGGTCGCCATCCACGAGTCCGGTGTCAGCAAGGTCGAGGACTGGCTGGGCATCGACAACCTCTACGAGTCGGTGAACACCCCGCTGGTCGGCTACCTGAACAACGCCATCAAGGCCAAGGAGCTGTTCAAGCGCGACAAGGACTACGTCGTCATCGACGGCGAGGTCATGATCGTCGACGAGCACACCGGCCGTATCCTCGCCGGCCGCCGCTACAACGAGGGCATGCACCAGGCGATCGAGGCGAAGGAAGGGGTGGACATCAAGGACGAGAACCAGACGCTCGCCACGATCACCCTGCAGAACTTCTTCCGCCTCTACGACAAGCTCTCCGGCATGACCGGTACGGCCATGACCGAGGCCGCGGAGTTCCACCAGATCTACAAGCTCGGCGTGGTCCCGATCCCGACCAACCGCCCGATGGTCCGCAAGGACCAGTCCGACCTCATCTACCGCACCGAGGTCGCGAAGTTCGAGGCGGTCGTCGACGACATCGCCGAGAAGCACGAGAAGGGCCAGCCGATCCTCGTCGGCACGACGTCCGTCGAGAAGTCCGAGTACCTCTCGCAGCAGCTCAGCAAGCGCGGCGTCCAGCACGAGGTGCTCAACGCCAAGCACCACGAGCGCGAGGCGCAGATCGTCGCCCAGGCGGGCCGCAAGGGCGCCGTGACGGTGGCCACCAACATGGCCGGCCGTGGTACGGACATCAAGCTCGGCGGCAACCCCGAGGACCTCGCCGAGGCCGAGCTGCGCCAGCACGGCCTCGACCCCGAGGAGCACATCGAGGAGTGGGCCGCGGCCCTGCCCGAGGCGCTCAAGCGCGCCGAGGAGGCCGTCAAGGCCGAGAAGGATGAGGTCGAGAAGCTCGGCGGCCTCTATGTGCTCGGCACCGAGCGGCACGAGTCGCGGCGGATCGACAACCAGCTGCGCGGTCGTTCCGGCCGTCAGGGCGACCCGGGTGAGTCCCGGTTCTACCTGTCGCTGGGTGACGACCTGATGCGGCTGTTCAAGGCGCAGATGGTCGAGCGCGTGATGTCGATGGCGAACGTCCCCGACGACGTGCCGATCGAGAACAAGATGGTCACGCGCGCGATCGCATCCGCGCAGGCGCAGGTGGAGACGCAGAACTTCGAGACGCGCAAGAACGTCCTGAAGTACGACGAGGTGCTCAACCGCCAGCGCGAGGTCATCTACGGCGAGCGGCGTCGCGTCCTGGAGGGCGAGGACCTGCACGAGCAGATCCAGCACTTCATGAACGACACCATCGACGCCTATGTGCAGGCCGAGACCGGCGAGGGCTTCCCGGAGGACTGGGACCTGGACCGGCTGTGGGGCGCCTTCAAGCAGCTCTACCCCGTCAAGGTGACCGTCGAGGAGCTCGAGGAGGCGGCCGGTGACCGGGCCGGCCTGACCGCCGAGTTCATCGCGGAGTCCATCAAGGACGACATCCACGACCAGTACGCGGCGCGTGAGGAGCAGCTCGGCTCCGAGATCATGCGGGAGCTGGAGCGCCGGGTCGTGCTGTCGGTGCTGGACCGCAAGTGGCGTGAGCACCTGTACGAGATGGACTACCTCCAGGAGGGCATCGGCCTGCGCGCGATGGCCCAGAAGGACCCGCTGGTCGAGTACCAGCGCGAGGGCTTCGACATGTTCACCGCGATGATGGACGGCATCAAGGAGGAGTCCGTCGGCTACCTGTTCAACCTGGAGGTCCAGGTCGAGCAGCAGGTCGAGGAGGTCCCGGTCGAGGATGTCGTCCCGGCGGCGGGCGTCCAGGACGCGGTGCCGGCCCAGGCGGGGGCCTCACGTCCGGAGATCCGGGCGAAGGGGCTGGACGCGCCGCAGCAGCGGAACCTGCACTTCTCCGCGCCGACCGTCGACGGTGAGGGCGGCGTCATCGAGGGTGACCTGCCGACCGACGAGGACGGGGTGCGGTCCGAGGCGGACGGGCTGACGCGCGCGGAGCGGCGCAAGCAGCGGAGTGGGCGTCGCCGTAAGAAGTGACGTGCGCCGCGCGGGGCTTGACCGTGTGACGTGAGCTGAGGGGCCGGGCACCTGTGAGGTGCCCGGCCCTTGGTGTTCCGTGGGGCGCGGGGGGCGTTGTTCGGCCGGCCTCGCGGGTCAGTCCGTGTCCGGGCGGCGGGGGCCGCCGGTGTCGACCGCTGTGCAGCGCCAGCGCTGGTCCTGGCCGCGTTCCAGGCGGAAGGCGAGGGCGCTGAGGCGGGTGCCCGTGGTGATGCGGGCGAAGACCTCCAGCGCGCCGGGGTGGACCTCGTAGTAGCCGAGGTCGTGGACGACCGGTTGGGGGCCGCGGGCGGTGCGCAGGGGGCCGCGTTCGGCGAGCCAGGCCAGCTCGTCGTAGGCGCGGCCGCGGGTGTGGCCGAGCATGAAGTGGACGGGGCGCCGGCCGGTGAGGACGGCCAGGAGGCGTTCGGCGAAGAAGTCCGTCGGGACGAGGGCCGGCGTGGTGGTCGGTGGGCGGGTGTCCGTGGGCCTGGTGCGGGCGCGGGGGGTGCGGCCCGGGCCGGCCGGAGGGCGGGCACCCGACGTGGTGCGGGGTGGGGTGCCGCCCGGGGTGCGCGGGGGAGAGCCGCCCGGCCGGGTGGTGTCGCGGCGGCCGGTCGGGCGGGTGCCGGAGCGGCGCTGCAGCCTGGTCATGACCTTGTTCATACGTGTCCCCGTTTCACGGCGAGCCGGTCGATACCGGTCGGTAACTTCTCGTCACGGATCTTGTACGGCTGGTGAGGGTCGGGCAAGCAGGGAACGCGCCGGGGAGCGGCGGGCGGAAGTTCACTTATCCGGGTGACGTGGCGCGTCCGGCCCCGCCGTGCGGCGGGCGGTGGGGGGTGAACCGGCGGACCGCGGTGGACGCCTTGCAGGGTGGGGACAGGAACCCGAAAGGGGACCGCCCCGCGTCGTATCCTGAAGTCCCTTTGACCATGAGAAAGCGGTGCCGGCCATGCGCGTCTACGTCCCCCTGACCCTCCCCGCGCTCGCCGAGGCGTACAAGTCGGGTGAGCTGGGGGCCGACGGGCCGGTGACGGCGTACGCCGTCACGCCCGGGCTGCGCGAGTGGTACGTCTCCGACGACATCGAGGAGCTGGAGTACGCGGCGCTGAGCCGGGCCGCGCTGGCCTCGCTGCGGCTGCTCGCGGCGGATCCGGGCGCGGCGCGCCGCCGGGTGGTCGTCGCCGTGGACGTGCCCGACGGTGCGGCGAGCGCCGACCCCGGCCGGGCGCTGGACCCGGTGGCGCTCGGCGAGGTGCGGGTGAGCGGCCCGGTGCGGCTGGGCAAGGCGGCCGCGGTGCACATGGACGCGGACGACGCCGAGGCGGATGTGGCGGCCGCCGCGCAGGCGCTGCCGACGGCGGAGGACGGGGACGACGACGCGCAGTTCGTGGTGGACGGCGCCGAGGACCATGAGCTGCTGTGGTACGCGACGCAGGAGATCCCGAATCTGGTGCAGGGCATCTGACCTGCGGTGATCATCGTCAGTCCCCGATTGTCAGTGGGGGCGGGTACCTTTTTGGCATGGGGATGCGAGGAGCGTCGCACATTGTCTGGGACTGGAACGGCACGCTGTTCCACGACAATGAGGCGATCATCGGGGCGACGAACGCGGCGTTCGGCGAGCTGGGACTCGAGCCGATCACGCTGGAGCAGTACCGCGCGCTGTACTGCGTGCCGGTGCCGAAGTTCTACGAGCGGCTGCTGGGGAGACTGCCCACGGACGCCGAGTGGGAGCTGATGGACGGCATCTTCCACCGGTACTACGCCGAGCACCGCGTACGGTGCGAGCTGACCGTGGGTGCGGCCCAGCTGCTAACCGGGTGGCGGTCGGCGGGGCACAGCCAGTCGATCCTGAGCATGTACGGGCACGAGGACCTCGTCCCGCTGGTGCGGACCTTCGGGATCGAGGAGCACTTCCTGCGGGTGGACGGGCGTACGGGGCCGTCCGGCGGCAGCAAGGCCGAGCACATGGTGCGGCATCTGAGTCTGCTGACCGGCGTGGACCCGGCGCGCACGGTGGTGATCGGGGACGCCGCCGACGACGCGCTGGCCGCGCGGCACGCGGGTGCGCAGGCGGTGCTGTACACCGGCGGGTCGCACAGCCGGGCCAGCCTCGAGGGGGTCGGGGTGCCGGTCGTGGACACGCTCGAAGAGGCCGTCGAGGAGGCCCGGCGCATAGCGGCGTGAGGGTCAGTGAGGATCAGGTCACGGGGGCCTTCGCGCGCAGCACGGTGAGGAACTCGCGCATCCAGGTCGGGTGGTCCGGCCAGGCCCGTGAGGAGACGAGGGTGCCGTCGACGACCGCCTCGGCGTCCTGGAAGGTCGCGCCGGCGGACTGCATGTCCAGCTCCAGGGCGGGGTACGCGGTGACGCGGCGGCCACGGAGGCCGTCGATGGCTGCGGTGACGAGCGGGCCGTGGCAGATCTGGGCGACCGGCTTGTCGGTGTCGAAGAAGGATTTGAGGATCTTGCGGAGTTCGGGATCGTTGCGGAGATACTCCGGGGCGCGTCCGCCGGGGATGACGACGGCGGCGTAGTCGCCGGGGTCGACCTCCGAGAAGGCGAGGTCGGCGGGCCAGGTGTAGCCGGGCTTTTCGGTGTAGGTGTCGAAGCCGGGTTCGAAGTCGTGGACGACGAACTGCAGCTTCTTGCGGGTCGGAGCCGCGATGTGGACCTCGTAGCCCTCCTCGATGAGGCGCTGGTAGGGGTAGAGGACTTCCAGGGACTCTGCTGCGTCGCCGGTGACGATGAGGATTTTCGCGGGCATGTCGGCTGCGCTCCCCTCGGGGCAGTGGCTTCCAAGGGCAACGTGCCTCGCCGGCGCGGCCTTGCCAAGGGGGACGCGCCGGATTCCGTGCGGATTCCGTCCCGGATGCCATGGCGGATTCGGGCAGCGCGGATTTCCGGGCCGTGGCGGGTTCACGCGGTGCGTGGAGCTGCGGGGCCTCGGTGGGGTCGGTGGACGCGGTGCGTGGAGCTGCGGGGCCTCGGTGGGGTCGGTGGACGCCGTGCGTGGCGCTGACCGGCGGACGAGGTGTCTGGTGCTGCCGGATGAACGCGGGGTCGGTGCACGCGGTGCGTGGCGCTGCCCGGCGTCGGCGGGGCCGTTGTGTCGGTTGGTGCCGGCGGGGCGGTTGCCGCAAGGCGGGTCGCTGCGGATTTCGTACCTACGTCACCCGTCAGCCTCCGGCCCCTGTGCAGAACGTCAAACTTCCACCCCTGGATTTGTACACATACGGCTCATGACGGGCCCCCGGTAAGGAGCGATAGCCTTGGTGGCGTGATCAGCGCGATAGCTCGCGGGGGCAGTGTTGCCCCTGCCCTGCGCCCGGCGAGCACGGACGACATCCGTGACCGGGCGGCGGTCGCTGGTCTTCACGGGCGGGTCGGGGCCCCAAGGGCTCCCAGGACGCCGGACACATCCCCGAAGCAGGCGGCACGCGAAACGGCGTCCCGTGTTGCGGGTGTGTTGAACATGGCCGATATCCCCCCACTCATCTCACCTTGCGGCATAGCGTCGGAACAGACCGGACACCCCGCGTCTCGGCGTCACGTCGGAAGGGCGGAGACCGTACTTCCTTCTACGTCACGCAACGGCGCGCGACAGGAGCCAGAGGACAATGCAGACCAAGCTGGACGAAGCCAAGGCCGAGCTGCTCGAACGGGCGGCCCGGGTCGCTGAGAACAGCCCGGTCGGGGGGCACCTTCCGACCGGGACCACGGCCGAGGGCTCCCCGGACACCCCGGGCACGGGCACCACGGACCGGGAGACCGTACTCGCGTTCCTCCAGCGTTACTACCTGCACACCGCGCCCGAGGACCTCGTCGACCGCGACCCGGTCGACGTCTTCGGTGCCGCCTACTCGCACTACCGCCTGGCCGAGAATCGCCCCCAGGGCACGGCGAGCGTCCGCGTGCACACGCCGACGGTCGACGAGAACGGCTGGACGTGCAGCCACTCCGTCGTCGAGGTCGTCACCGACGACATGCCCTTCCTCGTCGACTCGGTCACCAACGAGCTCACCCGGCAGGGCCGCGGCATCCACGTCGTGATCCACCCGCAGGTCTTGGTGCGCCGCGACGTCACCGGCAAGCTGATCGAGGTCCTCACCACCCCGCCGTCCGGTGACCTGCCGCACGACGCGCACATCGAGTCCTGGATCCACGTCGAGATCGACCGTGAGACCGACCGCGCCGACCTCAAGCAGATCACCACGGACCTGCTGCGGGTGCTGTCCGACGTGCGTGAGGCCGTCGAGGACTGGGAGAAGATGCGGGACGCCTCGGCCCGCCTCGCCGACGGCCTGGCCGACGAGCCCCGCCCCGCCGACCTGCCCGAGCAGCAGGTCGAGGAAGCCCGCGAGCTGCTGCGCTGGCTGTCCGAGAACCACTTCACCTTCCTCGGCTACCGCGAGTACCAGCTGCGCGAGGACGACTCCCTGGCCGCCGTCCCCGGCACCGGGCTCGGCATCCTGCGCTCCGACCCGCACCACGCCGACGACGACCAGCACCCGGTCAGCCCTTCCTTCGAGCGGCTGCCCGCCGACGCCCGCGCCAAGGCGCGCGAGCACAAGCTGCTCGTGCTGACCAAGGCCAACAGCCGCGCGACCGTGCACCGGCCGTCGTATCTCGACTACATCGGTGTGAAGAAGTTCGACGCGGACGGCAACGTCGTCGGTGAGCGCCGCTTCCTCGGCCTGTTCTCCTCGGCCGCCTACACCGAGTCCGTGCTGCGTGTCCCGGTCATCCGCCGCAAGGTGGACGAGGTGCTGCAGCGCGCCGGCTTCTCTCCGAACAGCCACGACGGGCGCGACCTGCTCCAGATCATGGAGACCTACCCGCGCGACGAGCTGTTCCAGATGCCGGCGGAGGAACTCCAGCCCATCGTCACGTCGGTGCTGTACCTGCAGGAGCGCCGCCGGCTGCGGCTGTACCTGCGGCAGGACGAGTACGGCCGCTACTACTCGGCCCTGGTCTACCTGCCCCGCGACCGCTACACCACCGGGGTGCGGCTGCGGATCATCGACATCCTCAAGGAGGAGCTCGGCGGTATCAGCGTCGACTTCACCGCCTGGAACACCGAGTCGATCCTGTCCCGCCTGCACTTCGTCGTCCGTGTCGCGCCGGGCACCGAGCTGCCGGAGCTGAGCGACAGCGACAAGGAGCGCATCGAGACCCGCCTGGTGGAGGCGGCCCGCTCCTGGGCGGACGGGTTCGCGGAGGCGCTGAACGCCGAGTTCGGCGAGGAGCACGCCGCCGAGCTGCTGCGCCGCTACAACAACGCCTTCCCCGAGGGCTACAAGGCCGACCACAGCCCGCGCTCCGCGGTCGCCGACCTCGTCCACCTCGAAGCGCTGGACAAGGAGAAGGACTTCTCGCTCAGCCTGTACGAGCCGGTGGGCGCAGCGCAGGACGAGCGCCGCTTCAAGATCTACCGCAAGGGCGAGTCCATCTCGCTGTCGAAGGTGCTGCCCGTGCTGGCGCAGCTCGGCGTCGAGGTGATGGACGAGCGACCGTACGAACTGCGCTGCGCGGACCGGTCCGTGGCGTGGATCTACGACTTCGGTCTGCGCATGCCGAAGGCGGTGAGCGGCGCCGACTACCTCGGCGACGACGCCCGTGAGCGCTTCCAGGACGCCTTCGCCGCCACCTGGACCGGCAAGGCGGAGAACGACGGCTTCAACGCCCTCGTGCTCAGCGCCGGGCTGACCTGGCGGCAGGCGATGGTGCTGCGGGCGTACGCGAAGTACCTGCGGCAGGCCGGTTCCACCTTCAGCCAGGACTACATGGAGGACACCCTCCGCAACAACGTCCACACCACGCGGCTGCTCGTCTCGCTGTTCGAGGCGCGGATGGCGCCGGAGCGGCAGAAGGCCGGTCTCGAGCTGATCGACGCCCTGCTGGAGGAGGTCGACGCCGCTCTCGACCAGGTGGCCAGCCTGGACGAGGACCGCATCCTGCGTTCCTTCCTCACGGTCATCAAGGCGACCCTGCGCACCAACTTCTTCCAGAAGACGGACGCGGGCACGCCGCACACGTACGTGTCGATGAAGTTCGACCCGCAGGCGATCCCGGATCTCCCGGCGCCGCGCCCGGCGTTCGAGATCTGGGTGTACTCGCCGCGTGTGGAGGGCGTGCACCTGCGCTTCGGCAAGGTCGCCCGCGGTGGTCTGCGCTGGTCCGACCGGCGTGAGGACTTCCGCACGGAGATCCTCGGCCTGGTCAAGGCGCAGATGGTGAAGAACACCGTCATCGTGCCGGTCGGCGCCAAGGGCGGGTTCGTCGCCAAGCAGCTGCCCGACCCGGCCGAGGACCGCGACGCGTGGCTGGCCGAGGGCGTCGCCAGCTACAAGACGTTCATCTCGGCGCTGCTCGACATCACCGACAACATGGTCGCGGGCGAGGTCGTCCCGCCCAAGGACGTGGTGCGCCACGACGAGGACGACACCTACCTGGTGGTCGCCGCCGACAAGGGCACGGCGACGTTCTCCGACATCGCCAACGACGTCGCGCAGTCGTACAACTTCTGGCTCGGTGACGCCTTCGCCTCCGGCGGCAGCGCGGGCTACGACCACAAGGGCATGGGCATCACCGCCCGCGGTGCCTGGGAGTCGGTCAAGCGGCACTTCCGCGAGCTGGGCGTGGACACGCAGAGCGAGGACTTCACGGTCGTCGGCATCGGTGACATGTCCGGTGACGTGTTCGGCAACGGCATGCTGCTGAGCGAGCACATCCGCCTGGTCGCCGCGTTCGACCACCGGCACATCTTCATCGACCCGCACCCCGACGCGGCGACCTCCTACGCCGAGCGGCGCCGTCTGTTCGACCTGCCGCGCTCCAGCTGGGAGGACTACAACAAGGAGCTGCTGTCCCCGGGCGGCGGCATCTTCCCGCGCAGCGCCAAGTCGATCCCGGTCAACGCGCACATCCGCGAGGCCCTCGGCATCGAGGCGGGCGTCACCAAGCTGACCCCGGCCGAGCTGATGAAGGCGATCCTCCAGGCGCCGGTGGACCTGCTGTGGAACGGCGGCATCGGCACCTACGTCAAGGCTTCCACGGAGTCGCACGCCGACGTCGGCGACAAGGCCAACGACGCGATCCGTGTCGACGGCGCGGACCTGCGGGTCAAGGTCGTCGGCGAGGGCGGCAACCTGGGTCTGACCCAGCTGGGCCGGATCGAGTTCGCGCACCTCGGCGGCAAGGTGAACACCGACGCCATCGACAACAGCGCGGGCGTGGACACCTCCGACCACGAGGTGAACATCAAGATCCTGCTCAACGGCCTGGTCGCGGACGGCGACATGACCGTCAAGCAGCGCAACAAGCTGCTCGCGGAAATGACCGACGAGGTCGGCCACCTCGTGCTGCGCAACAACTACGCGCAGAACACGGCGATCGCCAACGCCCTTGCCCAGTCCAAGGACATGCTCCACGCCCAGCAGCGCTTCCTGCGCCACCTGGTGCGCGAGGGCCACCTGGACCGGGCGCTGGAGTTCCTGCCCACCGACCGGCAGATCCGCGAGCGCCTCGCGCAGGGCCAGGGCCTGACCGGCCCGGAGACGGCCGTGCTGCTGGCGTACACGAAGATCACGGTGTCCGAGGAGTTGCTGGCGACCTCGCTGCCGGACGACCCGTACTTGCGCGAGCTGCTGCACTGCTACTTCCCGACCGCGCTGCGCGAGAAGTTCGCCGACCGCATCGACGGCCACCCGCTGCGCCGCGAGATCACCACGACCGTGCTGGTCAACGACACCGTCAACACGGGCGGTACGACGTATCTGCACCGTCTGCGCGAGGAGACCGGCGCGTCGCTGGAGGAGATCGTCCGGGCGCAGACCGCGGCTCGCGTGATCTTCCGCTCCGGGATCGTGTGGGACGCGGTGGAGGAGCTGGACAACAAGGTCGACGCCGCGGTGCAGACCCGTATCCGGCTGCACTCGCGCCGCCTGGTCGAGCGCGGCACGCGCTGGCTGCTGAACAACCGGCCGCAGCCGCTGCAGCTGCGCGAGACGGTGGACTTCTTCGCCGAGCGTGTCGAGCACGTGTGGCAGGAGCTGCCGAAGCTGCTGCGGGGCGACGACCTCGAGTGGTACGAGCAGATCTACGACGAGCTGACCCGCGCCGGCGTGCCGGACGAGCTGGCCACGCGGGTCGCCGGGTTCTCCTCGGCGTTCCCGACGCTGGACATCGTCTCGATCGCCGACCGCATGGGCAAGGAGCCGCTGGACGTCGCCGAGGTGTACTACGACCTCGCCGACCGGCTCGGCATCACGCAGCTGATGGACCGCATCATCGAGCTGCCGCGCAACGACCGCTGGCAGTCGATGGCCCGTGCGGCGATCCGCGAGGACCTCTTCGCGGCGCACGCGGCGCTCACCGCGGACGTCCTGGCCGTCGGCAACGGCACGTCCACGCCGGAGCAGCGTTTCGAGCTGTGGGAGCAGAAGAACGCGCCGATCCTGGGGCGGGCGCGCACCACGCTGGAGGAGATCCAGGGCTCGGACGCCTTCGACCTCGCCAACCTGTCGGTGGCGATGCGCACGATGCGGACGCTGCTGCGCACGCACGCGTAGGGACATCTGCGCCGAAGGGGGCGCCCCGGGCCGGTTCGGCCCGGGGCGCCCCCGTTCGTGTACGCGCCCCGGCTAGGTCCTGTCGTTTGGATCAGGCCGGCTGTGAGGTGCGGTGCCTTTCGGGCCGACCCGAGCGGGGTCTGGTGCGTGCAGCTGCAAGGCGGAGGAGGGCGCCAACGCGGTGGGGGTCCCCCCCTGCTCGAAGAGCTCGGGGGAGTGCGTGCCAGACCCCGCGACGCCGGGATGATCCAAACGACAGGGCCTAGCGCTGCTTGAAGAGGGTGAGCTTGGTGGCGTAGTCGGGGAGGTCACCCGCGCCCGTGGTGATGTCGGTGACCTTCAGCATGGCGAGGTTGCCCTCGTCGGTCTCGGTGCACAGGACGGTGCCGACCGGGATGGTGGTGCGCAGGTCCTCGGCCTCGATCTGAGCGGGCAGGACATCGTCGCGGGCGCCCTCCAGGCACTGCTCCGGCGTGGTGCCGGCGCTCTTGCCCCAGGGCGTCTTGAGCAGGATGTTGCTGGGCTTGAGGTCGCGGTGCACGATGCCGGCGGAGTGGATCGCGGTCAGCGCCCGCGCGGTGGCGCCGACGAGCTGAAGGACGGCCGGCAGCGGCAGCGGGCCGTGTGCCGCGAGGGCCTCGTGCAGGGGCAGGCCGGGGACGAACACGGAGGCGAGCCAGGGCCGTTCGCCGGTGGTGTCGTGGTCGACGACCGGGACGACGTGGTAGCCCTGGACCCTGCGGGCCGCCTGGACCTCCTGCTCGAAGCGGGCACGGAAGCCCGGGTCGCCGCCGAAGTCACGCCGGATCACCTTCAGCGCGACGGGCTGGCCGCCGCGGGTGCGGGAGAGGTAGACGGTGCCCATGCCGCCCTCGCCGATCCGGGCGAGCAGCCGGTACCCGGCGATCTCCCGCGGGTCCTCGGCCCGCAGCCGTTCACCTGTCACGTCCGCCGCCATGCCGACCGCGCCCCCCGTTCCCTTGATCGTCGTGTGCGGCGAGGGTAGCGGAGGGCGGCCCGGCACCGCGCGGGGTTTCAAGTGCCGGGGGGCCTGGTGCCGTTGGCCTAGGCGGGCTTCGGTTTCTTGCCGCCCTTGGTGAAGGCCTCGTACTCCTTCAGGACCTCCTCCGTGGGGCCGTCCATGAGGAGTTCGCCGCGCTCCAGCCACAGCACGCGGCCGCAGGTCTCACGGATCGAGGCGTTGCTGTGGCTGACGAGGAAGACCGTGCCGGCCTGCCTGCGCATCTCCTGGATGCGTTCGGCCGAACGCTTCTGGAAGTGGGCGTCACCGGTGGCCAGGGCCTCGTCGATGAGGAGGACGTCGTGGTCCTTGGCGGCGGCGATGGAGAAGCGCAGCCTGGAGCCCATGCCGGAGGAGTAGGTGCGCATCGGCAGGGAGATGAAGTCGCCCTTGTCGTTGATCCCGGAGAAGTCGACGATCTCCTGGTAGCGGGCCTTGATCTGCTCGCGGGACATGCCCATGGCGAGGCCGCCGAGGTAGACGTTGCGTTCCCCGGTCAGGTCGCTCATCAGGGCGGCGTTGACGCCGAGCAGGGAGGGCTGGCCGTCGGTGTAGATCCGGCCCCGCTCCACCGGCAGCAGGCCCGCGACGGCCTTGAGCAGGGTGGACTTGCCGGAGCCGTTGGTGCCGACGAGGCCGATCGCCTCGCCCTTGTACGCGACGAAGGAGACGTTCTTCACGGCGTGCACCCGGCGCACGCCCGACGCCTTCTCGGCCTTGCCGCGGCGCAGGATGCGGTTGAGCGCGGCGGTGGCGCTGCCGCGGCCGGCACCGGTGCCGTTGACCCGGTAGACGATGTCGACGTGGTCGACGACGACGGTGGGGGCCGGTTCGCCGGCGCTCGGGAAGCCGCCGGCCACGGCGTCGCGCAGGAGGTCGTCGGCCAGGGTGCCGTTCAGGAGGGTGTCAGCCACGGCCGTAGGTCTCCTCTGCCTTCCAGAAGTAGATGAAGCCGCCGACGCCGGCGAGCAGCGCCCAGCCCGCCGCGACCGCCCACACGTGCGGCGGCAGCTGGTTCGCGTGGAAGGTGTCGATGAGGGCGAAGCGGATCAGGTCGATGTAGACGGCGGCCGGGTTGCACTGCAGGGCGGTCACGGCCCAGTGCGGTACGTCGTTGTTCCCGACCGTCTTCTGAATGCTCCACATCACGCCGGACACGTACATCCAGGTGCGCAGCAGGAACGGCATCAGCTGGGCGATGTCCGGGGTCTTCGCGCCCATCCGCGCCATGATCATCGACACGCCCGCGTTGAACGCGAACTGCAGGACGAGCGCCGGGATCAGCAGGACCCAGGACAGGGTGACAGGGACGCCGCAGCACAGCAGGATGACCAGCAGCGCGGCCATGGAGAACATCAGCTGCTGGAGCTGCTGGAGGCAGAAGGAGATCGGCAGCGCGGCGCGCGGGAAGTGCAGGGCGCGCACCAGGCCGAGGTTGCCGGAGATGGCACGGGTGCCGGCCATGATCGAGCTCTGCGTGAAGGTCCACACGAACACGCCGGTGACCAGGAACGGGATGTAGTCCGCGACGCCGTGCTTGGTGCCGAGCAGCACGCCGAAGATGAAGTAGTAGACCGCCGCGTTCAGCAGCGGGGTCATCACCTGCCACACCTGGCCCAGCTTCGCCTGGCTGTACTGGGCGGTGAGCTTGGCGGTGGCGAAGGCGGTGATGAAGTGGCGGCGCGCCCACAGCTGGCGGACGTACTCCGGCAGGGAGGGGCGCGCGCCGCTGACCGACAGGCCGTGGCGGGCGGCGAGCGCCGCGAGGTCGGGTGGGGCGGCCGGCTTCGAGGTCGGGGGCGGTGTGTCGAGGGCCTGGCTCACATCCGCTGCTTTCGTTCGGGGCGGGGGTCTTCCCGTCGTTCCTTACGGTTCTCTATCCCGCTTCTTACGTCGGGACGAGACCGTAGCGTCGTAACGCGAGCGTAGGCCCATTCGACGTCGGGACGCAACCGTTTCGTCGTGACGGCCTATGCTGGTCGTATGACGACGAACGCCGACGGGCCCCAGACGCCTGCGCGCCGCCGGGCACCCGCCGGCGCCGCCGTACTCCGTGAGGACGTGACGGAGGCCATCAGGGCGGCCGTCTTCGAGGAGCTCGCGGCCGTCGGCTACGCGCGCATGTCCATCGAGGGCATCGCCCGGCGGGCGGGCGTCGGAAAGACGGCGGTCTACCGGCGCTGGCGCTCCAAGCTGCACCTGGTCCTCGACGTGGTGTCGGCGCTCGCGGTGATGGGCCTGCCGGTGCCGGACACGGGCACGCTGGAGGGCGATCTGCGGCTGCTGTACCAGGTGACCTCGCGCGCCCTGCGCCACCCGGTGGCCTCGCAGATCATCCCCGACCTCCAGGCGGAGGCGGCACGCAATCCGGACATCGCCGAGGCCATGCAGAAGACCCTGCGGGAGGGCCAGGAGGGCGTGGCCAGCGGAATCGTCGCGGCGGCCCAGCGGCGCGGCGAGATCCGCGACGACATCGACGAGGACCTGGCCCTCGACCTGATCTCCGGCCCCCTGTACTGGCGCTCGGTCGTCATCCGCAGCCCCCAGCTGCCCAAGGGCTACCTGGACGCCCTGGCCCGCAGCACGGCGGGAGCACTGCGGGCGCTGTAGGCTCCGCCGCTCGCAGCTAGGCCCTGTCGTTTGGATCATCCCGGCGTCGCGGGGTCTGGCACGCATTCCCCCGAGCTCTTCGAGCAGGGGGGACCCCCAGCCGCGTTGTCGTCGGTTGCCAACTCCCCCGAGCTCTTCGAGCAGGGGGGACCCCCACCGCGTTGGCGCCCTCCTCCGCCTTGCAGCTGCACGCACCAGACCCCGCTCGGGTCGGCCGCAACGCACCGCACCTCACAGCCGGCCTGATCCAAACGACAGGGCCCAGTGGCCGGGGTCCGGGTCACCCACCCCGCCCGAAGAACTCGGCCGAGCGCATCGGCCCGCGACGCCGGGGCGCTCCAAGCGTCAGGACCCGGTTCCCGCGTTCAGCCCGAGGGCGAGTTCGGTCAGCTCCGGCGTGCGCAGCACGCGGTCGCCGAATCCGGGCAGCGGCACGTGCAGCGGCTCCAGCCAGCGCTCGGGGATCGCGGCACGGCCGTACACGGCTCCGGCGATGCCACCGGTCACCGCGGCGACGGTGTCGGTGTCGCCGCCGAGGTCCACGGCGGCGCGGACGGCGTCCTCGTACCCGGAGGTGGTCCGCAGCGCCCAGACGGCGGACCCGAGACAGGGCCAGACCGCGCCGTTGAACTCCGTGGCGTCGTCGGGGTGCCAGTCGGGGGCGAGTACGACGGCGTAGCGCTCCCGGTGATCGGGGTGTACGGCGTCCAGCGTGTCCGGCACGGCGGTGAGCGGGTCGCCGCCGGCCAGGGCGACGCGGACGAGCTCGTGAAAGACGGCTGTGCCCTCCCACGCCGCCCGGTCCCCGTGGGTGAGGGCGGCGATGCGGCGGGCAGCGTCCCAGGTGGCCTCGCGGCCCCGGGATGCGAAGTACACGGCCGGCGGGGCGGCCCGCATCAGCGCGCCGTTGCCCGCCGCGCGCCCGTTCATCCGGAAATGCAGGGCTGCGGCGGTGTCCCACGGGTCGCCGCTGCTCAGCACCGCCTCCGTCTGCAGGCCGATGTCCTTCGGGTCGGCCGCCGCCCAGCGCCGGAAGCGGCAGAAGAGGTCCGGCAGGTCGAGCCCGCCGCACTCCAGCAGGGACTGCCCGGTCAGCACCGCCATCTGCGTGTCGTCGGTCGCCTCCCCGGGGTCCCAGCCGCCTCCCCCGCACATCTCCGCGCCGTGCCCGGCGTGCGGGAAGCGCGCCGAGAAGGCGCCCTCCGGTCCGAACTCGAAGGGCGCACCCAGGGCGTCGCCGACAGCGGAACCGAGGACGGCGCCGAGAGCACGCTCCGCGCGGGCTGTGTCGTGGGGCATCGGCGGAGAATACAGTCGACGACGCGCTCCGCCCTCGCCTAGCGTCCCCGCTCGTGAACAGGCGACGGCAGAAGAAGCTCACCAGGCGGCTCGTGGCGGCCGCCATGCTGGGGGACGTGGCCGGGGCCGGAGCCGTTGCGGGCCGGTGCCTCACCGGAGCTGCCCGATGCCGACGGCACCACGCCCCTGTACGCCGCGGCGGTCAACGGCGAGGCCGGTGCCGTGCGGCTGCTGCTCGCGGCCGGTGCGCCGCCGGAGGGCGGGGCAGTGAGGGCACGCCCCTGTGCGGGGCCGCCTGCTGGGGACATACTGAGACGGTGCGTGCCCTGCTCGACGGCGGTGCCGGCCCCGGACTCCGCGAGGACGGCGGGACCGGTCACTCGCCCCTGCGGTGGGCCCTTGCCGGGGGACATGACGAGACGGCCGCCGTGCTGCGGGCCGCCGGAGCCGAGGAGGCAGCCGGCTAGGCGGCTAGGACGCGTTGCCCAGCGCGCGGTCCGGGGTCCGGCGCCTGTCGGGGGCAGTTCGGGCCGACTAGCCCAGAGGCGCGCTCTACTCGTGCGCCGCCTCGTCCAGCGCCGTCGTCAGGCGGTCGAGACGGCTGCGCAGCTCCCGGATCTCGTCGAGGTCGAAGCCGGTGGAGGCCATGATCCTGCGCGGCACCTGAAGGGCACGCTCGCGCAGTGCCGCGCCCTCCTCGGTGAGCCGCACCCGGACCGACCGCTCGTCCTGGGCGTCGCGCTCGCGCCGGACCAGGCCGGCCGCCTCCAGCCGCTTCAGCAGCGGCGAGAGCGTGCCGGAGTCCAGGCGCAGGTGTTCGCCGAGCTTCTTGACGGGCAGCTCGCCCCGCTCCCACAGCACGAGCATCGCCAGGTACTGCGGGTAGGTGAGGCCCAGGTCCTTGAGGATCACGCGGTAGACGCCGTTGAAGGCGCGGGACGCGGCGTGCAGGGAGAAGCAGATCTGGCGGTCCAGGCGGAGCCAGTCCTCCTGCTCGGCGGGGGGCGGGGTGGTCGAGGTCATGGGTCCAGGGTAGCTCCGTCGGGACATTGAGTTGCGGACAGCAGAGCGCGACCCTATGAAGTTGCGCATTACTTAGTTGTGCACAACTAATTTTCGTGCTCTACTGGTGGCCGTCACCCCGACACCGAGAGGGAAGGTCCGCCATGGACACGCTCTACACCGCCGTCGCCACCGCCACCCACGGCCGCGAGGGCCGCGCCGTCAGCTCCGACGGGCGGCTCGACCTGCAGCTGGCCATCCCGGCGGAGATGGGCGGCAACGGTCAGGGCACCAACCCCGAGCAGCTCTTCGCCGCCGGTTACGCCGCCTGTTTCGCCAGCGCCCTCGGACTGGTCGGCCGGCAGGCCAAGGTGGACGTCAGCGACGCCGCCGTGACCGGCGAGGTGGGCATCGGCAAGCAGGGCGAGGGCTTCGGGCTCGCCGTCACCCTGCGCATCGAGCTTCCGGACCACGTCGACGAGGCCACCGGCCGCAAGCTGGTCGAGACCGCCCACCAGGTCTGCCCCTACTCCAACGCCACCCGCGGCAACATCCCCGTCGACCTGGTCATCGAGTAGTCCCGCGCGCGCCCGCGCGTCTCATCGAGCGGTCCCGCGCCCGCACTCCTTCAGGGGAGTCGCGGGCGCACCCGCGTTCCCCGGCCGCGGCCGCCGCCGGGTCGGCCGGCCGGGCGCCAGACGGGCGGCCGGGTCGGCGTGGGCCGTGAGGGACTGGACGGCATGGGAACTCCCGGGAGCCTCAAGGACGTTCAGTGGGTGATCTGTCGGTGGGGATCGGCCGGCGGGGGACGCTCAGCGGGGGTCGAGAGCGGCTCGCCGCCCGCGACGAGGTAGAGGGAGCGGGCGAGTGCCGTCCAGTAGGCCGCGGTGCCGGGGGCGAGGCGGTGCGGGCCCGGCGGCACGGTGTGCCCGTGTTCGGGGCGCGTGATCCACGCCGTACGGATGTGCGGGGCGTGGGTGCGGAACGCGGCCTCCAGCGCGCCCGGGTCACCGCCGTACCCGCGCTCGTCCTCGGCCGTGAACACGGCCCGGTCGGCGCGCAGCGGCAGGCACCGCTGGACGCGGTAGTGCAGCCGCAGCGCGGCCACCCGCAGTCCCCGGGCCAGTCGTACGGCGAGCCGGCCGGTGCGGCGCGCCGCGGCCGCCGTCAGCCGCAGCGCCCGGACGGTGCGCAGCAGCCCGAACCGGACCAGGGGCGCCGAGAAACCGGCCGTCCCGTGGCGTCGGTGCAGGGCGCGGACCAGGCGGGCGAACTCCGCGCGGGCGCTGCGCGGCAGCCGCGCCGGGCGGGCGGCGAGCGTGGCGAGATGGCCGGACATCCGGCGCGACAGCACCGGCCGCCACCGCCGAAGCTCCGGGTGCCGCTCGACGAACGCGAAGAGACGGCCGTACTGCTCGACGACCCCGAAGAGACGGTCGTACTGCTCGACGACCCCGAAGAGGCGGCCGTACTGCTCGACGACCCCGAAGAGACGGCCGTCCTGCCCGACGACGTCGGCACGCCCGGCGCGGCCGCCGTCGCCACGGCCGCGGTGGTGGAGCCGCTCCCGGCGCTGCACGCAGACCCGGTCCAGCGTGGCGAGCGACTGCGCCGAAAGCATCAGCGGATACGACCACGGCACCTCCGCGTGCCGCCCCTGCGGGAGGGCGAGGCCCACCCGCTCCCGGCGGCACACCTTGTCCCACGCCGCCGGCGGCAGGCCCAGCAGCCCCGCACGGTCCTCGAGCCGGAAGGGCGCGGGACCGCGCTCGGTGAGCAGGCGGCCCCGCGTCGCCCGCACCACCCGCCCGTCGAGAGACACGCGCGTGTGCCCGTACACCAGCACGTCCGGCTCGCCGGCCTCCTTGACCCGGTCGGCGATCGCGCGCAGTGCGCCCGGCGCGAGGGTGTCGTCACCGTCCAGGAAGAGCAGGTAGTCGCCGCCGGTGCGGGCCAGTCCCGTGGTGCGGGCGGGGCCCGCGACGGAGTTCTCCGGCAGGTGCACGGCCCGCACCCGCGGATCGCCTGCCGCCGCCTCGTCGATCAGCGCTCCGCACGCGTCCGGTGAACCGTCGTCGACCGCGATCAGCTCCCAGTCGGTGTACGACTGCGACAGCACCGACTCCAGGCACGCGGGCAGATACGCCTGGACCTGGAACGCGGGGACGATGACACTGAACCTGGGCAACGGGCATCCATGGTCTCGGCACGGGCGTTTGCCCGGCAACGGACCAGGTGGGGGAGGGGTTACGGCCCGTACGGCATCCGGGGGAACGGCGAAGGGCGCACCCCTCGCCGTCCCCAACCGGCCGGACAGGACGGCTACTTGACCGCGCCCGCCATCACCCCGGACACGAACTGCCGCTGGAACGCGAAGAACACGGCCAGCGGGACCACCATCGAGATGAACGCGCCGGGTGCCAGCACGTCGATGTTGTTGCCGAACTGCCGTACCTGCGTCTGCAGCGCGACCGTGATCGGCTGGGTGCCGGACTTGGTGAACACCAGCGCCACCAGCATGTCGTTCCACACCCACAGGAACTGGAAGATGCCCAGTGAGGCGATCGCCGGCCCGCCCAGCGGCATCACGACCCGTGTGAACAGCCGCAGCTCACCCGCGCCGTCCAGCCGGGCCGCCTCCAGCAGCTCGCGCGGGATCTCCGCGAAGAAGTTGCGCAGCAGGAACACCGCGAACGGCAGGCCGAACCCGACGTGGAACAGGATCACCCCGAAGATCGTGCCGAACAGGCCGAGCTTGCCGAACAGTTCGGCGATCGGGATCAGCGCCACCTGCACCGGAACCACCAGCAGCCCGACCACGCCGAGGAACCACCAGTCGCGGCCCGGGAACTCCATCCACGCGAACGCGTAGCCCGCGAGCGAGCCGATCACCACGACCAGCACCGTCGCCGGGACCGTGATGAGCACGGTGTTGACCAGCGAGTTGGTGATGTCCGGGTTCTCCAGCAGCTTGGTGTAGCTGGCGAAGGTCAGCTGGGACGGCTTGCTGAACACCGTCCACCAGCCGCTGGCGTTCATGTCCTCGGGCGTGCGCAGCGAGGAGATCAGCAGACCGATCGTCGGCACCAGCCAGAACAGGCCGACGACGATCAGGAACACGCGCACCGCGCCGCCGCTGACCCAGCCCGCGAGCCGGGAGGCCGGAGACCGCTTCACCTTCACGGCCCCGGCCGGCGGCGGCACCGCCTGCGTCAGCCTGCCGGCGTCCGCCGTCATCGCCGCACCTCCCGCCGCAGCCTGCGAATGTTGAACCACATCACCGGGATCACGAGCAGCAGCAGGAACACCGCGATCGCGCTCGCGATGCCCGGCTGGTCCTCGGAGAAGCCCTTGCGGTACAGCTCCAGCGCCAGCACGTTCGCGTCGTCCTGCGAGGAGCCCGGGGCGATGATGAAGACCAGGTCGAAGATCTTCAGCACATTGATCATCAGCGTGACGGCCACGACCGCGAGCACAGGCGCCAGCAGCGGCACCGTGACCCGCCGGAACACCTGCCACTCGTTGGCCCCGTCGACCCGCGCCGCCTCCAGCAGCTCGCGCGGCACCCCGGCGAGCCCGGCCGCGATCAGCACCATCGCGAAGCCCGCCCACATCCAGATGTACGACCCGATGATCGCCGGCGTGACCAGTGACGGGCCGAGCCAGTCCAGGCCGTTGTACGCCTCCTTGAAGTTGCTCGCCGGAAGCCTCAGCTGCGCCCCGGCGGCCTTGTCCGGCAGCGTGAACGTGCCGTCGTCGCCGGCCGTCGTGGACGCCACCACCTTGCCGTCCTTGACCGCCTCGATCCGCATCCCGGCGTACCCGAGCTCGGACGGGTCGGGTGAGCCCAGCCTGCCGACGCCCTTGCCGCGCGTGAAGTCCTGCCAGGTCGTGCCGGTGATCTTCCCCGGCTCGGCCTTGGGCGCGACGGCCTTCGTGGCGCTGCCGGGCATCTGGTCGGGCGCGACACCGACCAGCGGCAGCAGGACCGGCTGCCCCGCCTGCACCGGCGTCTTCGTGACGAAGCCGCCGCCCTCCGGCACCAGCGGCGAGGTGCGGCCCGGGTGGGCCTTCGGGAACGCCGACGACTGCACGAACGTGTCGTGCACGCCCACCCACACCGCGTTCGCCACACCCTTGTCCGGGTCCTGGTCGTACACCAGGCGGAAGATGATGCCGGCCGCGAGCATGGAGATCGCCATCGGCATGAAGACGACCAGCTTGAACGCCGTTCCCCAGCGCACCCGTTCGGTCAGCACCGCGAAGATCAGCCCCAGGGCGGTGGCGATCGTCGGCGCGAACACCACCCAGATGATGTTGTTCTTCAGCGCGGTGCGGATGCCCTCGTCCGTGAACAGGGCCTTGTAGTTGTCGATGCCGGCGAAGGAGTTGCCGGACTGGTCGTAGAAGCTGCGCACGACCGAGTACCCGATCGGGTAGACCACGAGCGCGCCCAGCAGCACCAGCGCGGGCAGCAGGAACAGCGCCGCCACGGTCTTGCGGGTGCCGGTCACGCTCTTGCGCCTGCGAGGAGCGGCAGGGGTCTTGGAGACCCCTGCCGCGGTGGCCGACGCCATGGCGTCAGCTCCCGTAGGCGGCGGCCGCGTCCGCCTCCAGCTTCCGCTGCGTGCCCGCGACGTCGGTCGGGTTCTTCAGGAAGTCCTGCAGCTCCTTCCACTCGCCCTTGCCGGGCGTGCCGCCGAAGGACTGCGGGGCCTGGTCGGACATGTCGAACCGGAAGACGTCACCGGAGTCGATCAGCGCCTTGGCGATCTTGCGCTGCACCTCGTTCGGGTACGCCGAGTTGGGCACGCTCTTGTTCGGCGACAGGTAGCCGCCCAACTTGGCCTGGATGGTCGCCGCGTCCGGCGAGGCCAGCCACTTAGCCAGCGCCTGGGCGCCCTTGGAGTCCTTCAGGATCACCGCCGCGTCACCGCCGGAGACCACCGGCGCGGTGCCGCCCACGGTCGGGAACGGGAACACCTTGGCGTCCGTGCCCACCTTCGCCTTGGTCTCGGTGATGTTGACCTGCGCGAAGTCGCCCTCGTAGACCATGGCGGCCTTCGGCTGGTCACCGCCGGTGAACGTCTGCGTCACCGACGCGGGGAACTCCGTCTGCAGCGCGCCGTTCGGGCCGCCGGCGATCCAGTCCTGCTTGCCCCAGATCTGCGCCAGCGTGGTCAGCGCGTCCTTCACGGACGGGTCCGTCCACTTGATCTTGTGCTGGGCGAGCTGGTCGTACTTCTGCGGACCGGCCTGCGACAGATACACGTTCTCGAACCAGTCGGTGAGCGTCCAGCCGTCCGCGCCGCCGATGGAGAACGGCGTGACACCCGAGTCGGACACCGTCTGCGCGGTGTTCAGCAGGTCCTTCCACGTCTTGGGCTCTTTCGCGCCCGCGTTCTCGAAGACCTTGGCGTTGTACCAGATCAGCGACTTGTTCGCGGCCTTGTAGTACACGCCGTACTGCTTGCCGTTCACCTTGCCGATGTTCTGCCAGCCCTGCGAGTAGTTCTTGCTCAACTCGGAGAGGGCGTCGGCGTTGACCGGCTTGGCCCAGCCCTTGTCCACGGCCTGCTTGATGGCGCCGGGCTGCGGCAGCATCGCCACGTCCGGCGGCTGCCCGCCCGCGATCTTGGAACCGAGGAAGTTGATGATCGGGTCCTGCGCGGGTACGAACGTCACGCTCGCGCCGGTGCGCTTCTCGAACTCCGCGAGAACCTTCTTGAAGTTCGCCTGCTCGGCGCCGGTCCACACGGCCGCGACCTCAAGGTGCGTGCCGTTCAGCTTCGGCAGGTTCAGGCCGCTGTCGCCGGCGCTGGGGGTGGACCCGGCCGCCTTGGTGCCGTCCTTGTCGCCGCCGCCCCCGCACGCGGCGAGGGAGAAGGCCAGGGCGCCCGCGGCAACGGCCGCTGCGGCCCTCGCTCCCCTGGTGTTCCGGGTGGTGCTCCTGCTCGTGGTGCGCATCACTTCCCCGTTCTTTCGCCCGTCGTCGAACGATCGAGTGTTTGCCCCGTGCCGTCTGGTCTACGCCGGGTCAAAGGGGTCGGCAAGAGCGCGACGGGTGTCAACCGGAGGATCGTGACCGCGTCGTGATGGGTCTCCAGCGTTGCTGAGGCCGTGGTCGAGGAAACCCTCGCCCTCCGGCCCCGTGTTTCTTCGGCCGCGCCGTGCGCGTGGGCTAAAGGAGTGACGGGACCTGCGCCGCCGACACCTCCTTCGCCGCTCTCTGCAACGCACTGGCGAGCAGCGCCAGGTCCGTCGGGCCGTTGCCCAGCTCGCGCACCGGGCGGCGGGCCGGCGGGTCGCCCATCCGGTGCCACTCCAGCGGGACGACCGTGGGGCGCAGCGTCGCCGTCCGCGGGATGCGGCCCGTGACGCGCCCGGTTTGGAACGTCGTGGTCCGCCCGCGCGCCCCGGCCAGCCGGCCCCGGCCGGGTGACGGGGCGTCCGGTCCGGCCTGGGGCGCCTCCAGCACGATCCGCAGCGCCGCCCCCCGCACCGGCTCCGACTCCGCCGTACGGCCCCCGGGGTGGGACGCCGCCACCAGGTGCACGCCGAGCCGCTCGCCCTCCCGGGCCACAGCCTCCAGCGCCCGCATCACCGAACCGGCGGCGGGCCTGCCCGGCGCGCCCAGCGGGGGCGAGACCAGGGCGTCCAGGTCGTCGACGACCACCACGAGGCGGGGAAGCGGGGGAGCGGCTTCCGTCGGCCGGCGGGCGGCGGCGGACGGGCGCAGCCGCAGGGTGGCGCTGGACGGGGCGTCGAGGTCGGCGGCGCCGGGCGTGCCGGTCGGCGTGCCGGGCGTCCCGTCAGGGGTGCCGGGGGAGCCGCCGGTGGGGTTCGTGGTGCCCGCGAGGCCCTGCGCGGTGCGGGCGCCCGGTGCGGTGCGCTGGGCGAACAGACGGCCGGAGACCTCGCGGTGCCGGTGCCACTCGGCGAAGTCCGAGCGGCCCAGCAACTCGGCCCGCCGCTTCAGCTCCGCGCTCAGCGACTGCGCGAACTCCCGCATCAGCACCGGGTCGTTGGCGGTCAGGTGGGTCGTGACGTGCGGCACGTCCCGGCACACGTGCAGGCCGTCGCCGCCCGCGCCGGCCACCCGGTCCCGGCCGTCCATCAGCACGATGCCGAGCCGGTCGGGCCGCTCGGCCGCCGCCAGCGAGGCGACCAGGGCCCGCAGCAGCTCGGTGCGGCCGCTGCCGGGCGGGCCCTCGACGACCAGATGCGGGCCCTCGGCGACCAGATCCACGGTGACCGGGCCGCGCGGGCCCGCTCCCAGCACCGCCCACGCCCGCCCGCCGAGCGCCTCGGCGTCGTCGGCCGCGTCCGCCCACCGCGCCATCAGCGACGTCGGCGTGGCGCGGGCCAGACCCAGCTCGTCCAGCAGCCGCGCCGACGACGGCAGCGGAGCCGACACGCGGGCGTGCTTCTCCCCGGACCCGTCCGGCCGCAGCGGCGCCAGCGCCCGCGCGAACCGCTCGGCCCAGGCCGTGGAGACCGCGTCCACCACCGCGACCGTGCCGTGCCCGACGGGCGCCGGGTGCGGTGCGGGCGCCACCCGCAGCAGGCGCAGCGCGCTCGCCACGTCACCGCTGAGCAGGGCGACGGCACCGCACTGACGGAACGTCGGCGCGACCGCGCAGGCCGCCTCGTACGTGTCGGTCACCGGGGAGGCGGGGGAGGCCGGGGCCGTCTCGGCCAGGCACACGACGTGGATGCCCGCGCGCGGGCCCTCCAGCGCGAGCCGCGCCACCGTCTCCCGCAGCCCGGCCCCGCCCGGATCGCCGTCCACGACGACCACGGTGTACGGACCGGGGAAGGCGGTCGTCCCGCCCTGGGCGCCGTCGTCCCGGGCGCCTTCCCGGGCGTCTTCCGGGGCGTCGTCGTCGGGGCGGGCCCAGGAGGGGCGTCGCGGAAGTGTCTGAAGGCCCCCCGGAGCGTCCGGCGTCACCGATACGGCGGGCCCGGCGCCCGGCCGGGACGGTGGCTGGTCGGCGAGGTGGTCCGCCAGACGGCGCAGCAGTTCGTCGGTGCGGGCGGCGGCCTGCTCGCGGTCGTAGGCGAGCAGCAGGCGGCAGTCCTGGCCGTGCCCGGGCCGGACATGGGGCAGCCAGCCGAGCCATCCCCACTCCGCGGTGCGCTCCTCGAGCGTGCGCGCGCGGTCGACGCTGATCAGCACGATCTCCAGCAGGTCCGGGGAGTGCAGCGCGGCGAGCTGGGCGACCACCGCGCGGGCCAGCCCGGACAACCGCGGGCGCGGCCCGGCCAGCCCCAGCGCCCCGGCCTCGCGCAGACCGGCGGTCACGGGGACGGCGGGCAGCAGGGCGGAACCGTCGGGCGTGGTGCGGTCGGCCGTGCCCAGCCGGACGGCGAGCGCCTCCGGGTGGCCCGGGCCGCGCTCCCACAGCCGGGGGCCGGGACCGAGCGCGGTGAGCAGCAGCGCCGCCGGGTCCGGCCACGTCTCCGCACGAGCGCTCGCGATGTCGGCCGTCACGGGTGGCACCGGGGCGGGGCGCTCGCCGTCCGGCTCGGCGTAGGCCGACCCGTCGGCCTCCACCGGCACCGGCGCCCCCTCCGGCTCGCCGCGTCCGCCGGTCAGCCTGCGGGCCCACGCCGAGAGCCCGCCGCGCCGCCGCCCGCCGCCCCTGCGGCCGTCGCCGTCGGCGTCGACGCCCTCGGTGTGGGCATGCGGGTGCGAAGGCGCGGGCGCGGGCTCCTGGGTGTCGGTGAGCGCGCCGAACGGGACCCCGCCGCCATGGGTGTCCAGGGCGCGAGGGTGGTCGGCCGGGGCGGGCAGGGGGGCGCGCGGAACCGGCGTACCGGAGACCGGTGGACCCGTGACCGTCGTACGGGAAGGGCCGGCGTGGGCTGCCGCAGCGCTGCCGTAGCTCTCGGCACGGGGTGCGCCGCCCTGGCCCGGCACCGTCGCGGGTTCCGTGAGGACGGGCGGGCGGGGGCCGCCCGTGTGCGGGTGAGGACCGGGCGGCTGCCCGCCCCCCGCCGCGCGCACGCGCACATGCCCCTCGCCGTCCGGCGCGGTCGGCACGCGCGTGCCCGGGCCGCCGGGCGGAGCCAGCCGCAGGGCCGACTCGCCGATGCGGAGCAGGGGGCCCGGCGCGAAGCGCACCGCGCGCTCGCCCACGCGCGTGCCGTCCAGCGTGGTGCCGTTGGTGGAGTTCAGGTCGGCGACCGTGACGCGGCCGTCGGCGGACAGGGTCACCGCGCAGTGCAGCCGGGAGACGTCCGGGTCGTCGAGCGGGACGTCGGCGTCGGCGGAGCGGCCCACCCGAACCTCGCCGCCGTGCAGCAGATGGACGCCGCCCGCGTCGGGGCCGGCGACGACCTGCAGCTGCGCCGGGGCGTCGTCCAGCTCGGGGTGGGGTTCGGGGTCGGCGGGCGCGCCCAGGGAGAGCACGGCGCCGTCGGTGAGCGGGGGCTCGCCCAGCGTGCAGCGCTGCGCGTCGAGCCGGTCGGCGCCCGCGTACAGCACCACCGGGCCGTCACCGGCCTGGACCGCCCCGGCGAGCGCCGACGCCACCGCGGCCAGCGCCGTGCCCGCGGGGGCCGTCACCAGCACGTCGCAGCTCGCGGCGCGGCCGCGCGCCCCGGGGTGCGGGGCCTGCGGATCTACGACGGTCAGCCGGATCTGCATCGGCGTCAGCGGTCCCTTCTGCGCGGGCGCGGACTCCCCCCACCCCACACGAGCACGACGGCCAGTTGCTTGCAGGCATCCTCGCACCTGCCACTGACAACACGCCCACGCGTCCGGAACAAGTGATCTTGATTGGTCGGCTCTGCCCGCAAAAGTGCTGGACCGGGGCGGCAGCGGCGACCGCTTGAGATCGGTCACGTCCGCTTTCGGCAACCTGTGAGACCACCTCGTGCGTCTTTCGTACGCAAGAGGTACGGATCTCCGACTCCGCCGGTGCCCGGCACCGCGGCACTACAGTGGGTCGGAACGTAGGCAAGGCAAGCAGCAGGGAGCGCGTGACGTGCGGCCAGTCGGCAGCAAGTACCTGCTCGAGGAGCCGCTCGGACGCGGCGCCACGGGCACCGTCTGGCGAGCCAGCCAGCGTCAGACCGCGGGCGCCGAGGCGGCCGTGGCGGGCCAGCCCGGCGAGACCGTCGCCATCAAGGTCCTCAAGGAGGAGCTGGCGAACGACGCCGATGTCGTGATGCGGTTCCTGCGGGAGCGATCCGTTCTGCTCCGGCTGACCCACCCGAACATCGTCCGGGTGCGCGACCTGGTCGTCGAGGGCGATCTGCTGGCGCTCGTCATGGACCTCGTCGAGGGCCCCGACCTGCACCGCTACCTGCGCGAGAACGGCCCCCTCACACCCGTCGCCGCCGCCCTGCTCACCGCGCAGATCGCCGACGCGCTCGCCGCCAGCCACGCCGACGGCGTCGTCCACCGCGACCTGAAGCCCGCGAACGTCCTGCTCAAGCAGGACGGCGACCAGATGCACCCGATGCTGACCGACTTCGGCATCGCCCGTCTGGCCGACTCGCCCGGCCTCACCCGCACCCACGAGTTCGTCGGCACGCCCGCGTACGTCGCCCCCGAGTCCGCCGAGGGACGCCCGCAGACCTCCGCCGTCGACATCTACGGCGCCGGCATCCTGCTGTACGAGCTGGTCACCGGACGCCCGCCGTTCTCCGGCTCCAGCGCGCTGGAGGTCCTCCACCAGCACCTGAGCGCCGAGCCGCGCCGCCCCTCCACTGTCCCCGACCCGCTGTGGACGGTCATCGAGCGCTGCCTGCGCAAGAACCCCGACGAGCGGCCCAGCGCCGTCAACCTCGCCCGCGCACTGCGGGTCGTCGCCGAGGGCGTCGGCGTGCACGCGAGCTCCGCGCAGATCGCCGCCGCCGAGGGCGTCGGCGCCCTGCTCGCTCCCGACCCCGCGCCCACCGCCGTACCGGGCGTGCCCAGGGCCGCCGACCCCACGCAGGTGCTGCCGCACGGCGCCGGGGCGTACGACCCGAACGGCGCGACCAGCGTCCTGCCGCACACCGCCGGCCCGGCCGGCGCCGCCGACCCCACCGCCGTCCTGCCGAACACCGGCCCGGGCGCCGGAGCGGCAGACCCGACGGCCGTCCTGCCGCCTGTCCCGCCGCACCAGCCCGGACAGCAGGGGCAGCAGGGACCGGGGCAGTACGGCCAGCAGGGCCCGGACCAGCCGCACCCCTGGCAGACCCAGCTGCGCGCCGCCCGCGACCGCAACGAGCAGACGCAGATCCAGTACCTCGACCCGAACGACGACCCGCTGCGCCGCCGCCCCCAGCGGCAGGTCGCCCGGCCCCAGCAGCCGGCGCCGCGCCCGCAGCAGCAGTACGCCCCGCAGGGCCGTCAGCCGCGCTACCAGCAGGGTTACGGCTACCCGCAGGGCCAGCAGCCGCAGCAGTACGCCCCGCCGACCCCGCCCCAGCAGCCGCAGCGGCCGGTGCGCGAGCCTCGGCCGGCGCGCCAGCGCAGCGCCAACCCGATGAAGATCCCCGGGCTCGGCTGCCTGAAGGGGTGCCTGTTCGTGATCGTCATCCTCTTCGTCGCCGGGTGGATGATCTGGGAATTCACCCCGCTGCAGGACTGGATCGGGACCGGTCGGACCTACTGGGGCGAGCTGAAGCACTGGTACGACACCGTGACCGGCTGGATCGGCGATCTGGGCGGTTCCTCCGGCGGTCCGTCCGGTGGCAGCGGCAGCTGACCCGTCGGCACGAGTCTGGGGATTTGTCGACAACGGACGGGTGATTTCCGTCTCCGCGGTGAACGCCGGCTCCTCGGACGCGTAGTTTTAGCGACAACACGCGTCTGTAGGAGCAGTCTTGGCACGGAAGATCGGCAGCCGGTACACCGCCCACCAGATCCTCGGCCGGGGCAGCGCCGGAACGGTGTGGCTGGGCGAGGGCCCCGACGGGCCCGTCGCCATCAAGCTGCTGCGTGAGGACCTCGCGTCCGACGAGGAGCTCGTGGGCCGCTTCGTGCAGGAGCGCACGGCGCTGCTCGGCCTGGAGCACCCGAACGTGGTGTCGGTGCGGGACCTCGTCGTCGACGGCAACGATCTCGCGCTGGTCATGGACCTCGTGCGCGGCACGGACCTGCGGACGCGGCTGGAGCGCGAGCGGCGCCTCGCGCCGGCGGCGGCCGTGTCGATCGTGGCGGACGTCGCCGAGGGGCTCGCCGCCGCGCACGCGGCGGGGGTCGTCCACCGGGACGTCAAGCCGGAGAACGTGCTGCTCGACATGCAGGGCCCGCTCGGCCCCGGCGGCTCGCACCGGGCCCTGCTGACGGACTTCGGGATCGCGAAGCTGATCGACACCCCGAAGCGGACCCGCGCCACGAAGATCATCGGTACGCCGGACTATCTCGCCCCCGAGATCGTGGAGGGACTGCCGCCGCGGGCGGCGGTGGACATCTACGCGCTCGCGACGGTCCTGTACGAGCTGCTGGCGGGCTTCACGCCGTTCGGCGGCGGGCATCCGGGGGCGGTGCTGCGGCGCCATGTCACCGAGACGGTGGTGCCGCTGCCCGGCATCCCGGAGGAGCTGTGGCAGCTGCTCGTCCAGTGCCTGGCCAAGGCCCCGGCGTCCCGCCTGCGCGCCTCCGAGCTGGCGGTACGGCTGCGGGAGCAGCTGCCGATACTGGCCGGCCTGCCGCCGCTGGACGTCGACGAGCCGGACGCGGACGCGGAGGGCGACGAGGAGACCGAGGACGGCGACGGTACGGCGGAGCCGGAAGGGGCCGCCGTCCGGACTCGCCGCGGGGCCGTCCCCCTGGTCCGGGGCGCGGCGCCGGACTCGAACCGGGACACGCATACGTCGATGAGGGTGCCGGGCCCCGACGAACTGGCCGGCGGCGCCCTGGGCACGGCCCGCGCGCCCCGTGCCGCGGGCGCCCCCCGCCCCGGTTCCGCCCGCAACCGCGCGACGGCGGTACGGCGGCGCCGGGTGACGTTGGGTGTGGTGGGGGTGCTGGTCGCTGCCGCGGTGGGTGTCGGGGCGTGGGCGGCCGTCTCCGACGACGACGGCACCTCGTCGCCGGACACGAAGAACTCGGCGCCGGTGACGCCGTGACCTCATCCGCCCCCGGCCGGCGCGCCGCCGTGACCTGGGCTGCCCCCGGCCCGTGCGCCGCTGTGACCGCCCCGGGACGGAGCCCCGGACCCCGCCCGGGGCTCCGCCCCTGAACCCCAGGGCGTTTCCCACCCACCCACCCGACTCTCTTGCACAAGAGCCACCCCCACGGGGCTCCGCCCCGGACCCCGGCGGGGCTCCGTCCCGCTCCCCGGTGCGGGTCTGCCCGGTACCCGGTGGGGCTCCGTCCCGGGCCCCGGTGTGGCGGCCCGGCCCATGCCAGGGGCTTTGCCCCGACCCGGGCAGCGATCTGCCCCGGTCCCGGCGCGGTGTCCCGCCCCAGCCGGGGGCTCCGCCCCGGACCCTTCTACCCCCCGGCCCCTTCGCCCCGCACCCGTAAGGCGCTCTGACCGGCGGTGACGGTCGTCCCTCGTGGGCCGGGGTGGTCGACCGGCGTAGGTCGGACGGTGGAGCCGTTACGCTGGAGGCGTGGCAGTCGTCGATGTATCCGAAGAGCTGAAGTCCCTCTCCTCGACCATGGAGTCGATCGAGGCCGTCCTGGACCTCGACAAGCTGAGGGCAGACATCGCCGTGCTCGAGGAGCAGGCGGCCGCGCCGTCCCTGTGGGACAACCCGGACGAGGCGCAGAAGATCACCAGCAAGCTCTCCCACCTCCAGGCCGAGGTGCGGAAGGCCGAGGCCCTGCGCTCGCGGATCGACGATCTCGCCGTGCTCTTCGAGATGGCCGAGGAGGAGGACGACCCGGACACCCGCGCCGAGGCCGAGTCCGAGCTCGTGTCCGTCAAGAAGTCGCTGGACGAGATGGAGGTCCGCACGCTGCTCAGCGGCGAGTACGACTCCCGCGAGGCGCTCGTCAACATCCGCGCCGAGGCGGGCGGCGTCGACGCCGCCGACTTCGCGGAGAAGCTGCAGCGGATGTACCTGCGGTGGGCGGAGCAGAAGGGCTACAAGACCGAGCTCATCGAGACGTCGTACGCCGAAGAGGCCGGCATCAAGTCGACCACCTTCGCGGTGCACGTCCCGTACGCCTACGGCACCCTCTCCGTCGAGCAGGGCACGCACCGCCTCGTGCGCATCTCGCCCTTCGACAACCAGGGCCGCCGCCAGACCTCCTTCGCGGGTGTCGAGGTGCTCCCCGTCGTCGAGCAGTCCGACCACGTCGACATCGACGAGTCCGAGCTGCGCATCGACGTGTACCGGTCCTCCGGCCCCGGCGGCCAGGGCGTCAACACCACCGACTCCGCGGTGCGCATCACGCACCTGCCGACCGGCATCGTGGTCTCCTGCCAGAACGAGCGCTCGCAGATCCAGAACAAGGCCACCGCGATGAACGTCCTCCAGGCCAAGCTGCTCGAGCGGCGCCGTCAGGAGGAGCAGGCCAAGATGGACGCCCTCAAGGGCGACGGCGGAAACTCCTGGGGCAACCAGATGCGTTCGTACGTCCTGCACCCGTACCAGATGGTGAAGGACCTGCGGACCGAGCACGAGGTCGGCAACCCCGAGGCCGTCTTCAACGGCGAGATCGACGGCTTCCTCGAGGCCGGAATTCGCTGGCGCAAGCAGCAGGAGAAGTAAGTTTATCGACAAAGACAACCGCCCCTCGCGTAGGGGCGGTTGTCGTTTGTCCAGCTTTTACAGCACGCTCACACTCGCCAACTCACTGCAAAGATCCCCTTATTCGGACATCGCGCCCGCAACGGCCTTGACGTTGCTTTGAAAAATGGGAAGGGTTGGGCGCGGCATGCGTATTTCTGGGGCGCATGTGAACCGGGGGAACGTGAGCAAACGTGCTGCCTCCTCCGTCGATCACCGTCCCGAGCGCCGCCTCACTGACGATCAGCTACTGGGGGTAGCAACCACATGACCAAGAAGACGCGGATCCGCGTCGCGCGGATAGCCGCCGGCGCCGTGATCGCGGCCGGTGCGTCCCTGACGGCGGCGGGCGCCGCCTCCGCACTCGAACTCAACATCGGCGTCAACGTCGCAGGCACCGGCTCGGACGGCGGGTCGACGGACGGTGGCACCACCGACGGCGGCGTCATCGGCGGCGTCATCGGCGGCGGCGATGGTGGCACGACCGATGGCGGCACCACCGATGGTGGCACCACGGACGGTGGCACCACGGACGGTGGCACGACCGACGGTGGCACCACCGATGGTGGCACCACGGACGGTGGGACCACGGACGGTGGCACGACCGACGGTGGTGCGACGGACGGCGGCACGACCGACGGTGGCACGACCGATGGCGGCACCACCGATGGCGGCACGACCGACGGTGGCACGACCGACGGCGGTGGCTCCTCCAACGGCGGCGCCAACAGCGGTGGCTCCTCCGACGGCGGCTCCGGCAACTCCGGTGGGTCCGGCAGCGGCGGTGGCAGCGCTTCCGGCGGCTCCACCACCGGCGGCGGCTCCACCACCGGCGGCGGCTCCACCACCACCGGCGGTTCCACCACCGGCGGTTCCACGGGCGGTGGCTCCACCACCGGCGGTTCCACGGGCGGTGGCTCCACCACCGGCGGCTCCACCACCGGTGGCGACCACACCGACCCCAACGGTGGCAGCTCCACCCAGGAAGAGGGCTCCTCGGCCCTGACCGACACCGGTGAGGCCACCTCCTCCACCGGCGGTTCCGCCGCCTCCGCCCAGGGCAAGGGCGGCCAGCTCGCCGAGACCGGTGCCGGTCAGACCGCGTTCCTGGTCATCGGCGCCGCCACGATGATCGCCGGCGGTATCGGCTTCCGCGTCCTGCCGCGTCTCGCCGCGGGCCGCGGCGCTGCCGCAGCCTGTCGGTAGCGGCACCGGCACCGGCGGTAACGCAGCCGGCCGTACACGCACGACGAAGGGCCCGGAGCATCCAGCTCCGGGCCCTCAGTCGTCGTCCTGGCGTTCGGTGACCGCCTGCTACACGGTCTGGTGCGCCAGCAGCGCCACCGCCGCGATCAGCGCGGCCAGCAGTGCGATCAGCGCCACGGGGTTGAGCCCGGCGAAGAAGTTCTCCTGCTGCAGCCGCTGGCGGTTCGCACGGCACACGGGGCACCGGCCCTCGCTCACGGGCGCCGCGCAGCTCGCGCACACCAGCCGGTCGTACGTCATGCGCTCGCCCTCCTTGAACCGGTTTCTGTCCCGTACAACGCATACGGAAACGCGAACGTTCCCCTACCACTGTGCCAGGTTCCCGCGGAGGGTGCGCCGGGGACGCCGCGTTGCAATGTTCCGCACAAAAACGGACAAGCCGCGCTCAAGCGTTACCGGTGACTGCGCCGCCACACTCGCTTCGCGTATGGTCACGCTCATCTACCCCCGGCGACCCGTGGTGCATCCGTGATCCGATTCGACAACGTCTCCAAGGTCTACCCCAAGCAGACCCGCCCCGCCCTCAGGGATGTCTCCCTGGAGGTCGAGAAGGGCGAGTTCGTGTTCCTCGTGGGGTCCTCCGGCTCCGGAAAGTCCACCTTCCTGCGGCTGATCCTCCGCGAGGAGCGGTGCAGCCACGGACAGGTGCACGTCCTCGGCAAGGACCTCGCGCGCCTCTCCAACTGGAAGGTGCCGCAGATGCGCCGCCAGCTGGGGACCGTCTTCCAGGACTTCCGCCTGCTGCCGAACAAGACGGTCGCCGAGAACGTCGCCTTCGCGCAGGAGGTCATCGGCAAGTCCCGTGGCGAGATCCGCAAGTCCGTGCCGCAGGTACTGGAACTGGTCGGCCTCGGCGGCAAGGAGGACCGCATGCCGGGCGAGCTGTCCGGTGGTGAGCAGCAGCGCGTCGCCATCGCGCGGGCGTTCGTCAACCGGCCCAAGCTGCTGATCGCCGACGAGCCCACCGGCAACCTCGACCCGCAGACCTCCGTCGGCATCATGAAGCTGCTCGACCGGATCAACCGGACCGGCACGACCGTCGTGATGGCGACGCACGACCAGAACATCGTGGACCAGATGCGCAAGCGCGTCATCGAGCTGGAGAAGGGACGCCTCGTCCGAGACCAGGCCCGCGGCGTCTACGGCTACCAGCACTGACCGACGCGTACGAGACCGCATCCAAGCCACGGAAAGGCATAACCAGCCGCCATGCGCGCCCAGTTCGTCCTGTCGGAGATCCGTGTGGGTCTCCGCCGCAACCTGACGATGACCCTCGCGGTCATCGTCTCCGTCGCCCTCTCGCTCGCCCTGTTCGGCGCCTCGCTCCTGATGAGCGACCAGGTGAGCCAGATGAAGGGCTTCTGGTACGACAAGGTCAACGTCTCGATCTTCCTCTGCAACAAGAGCGACGCCGAGTCCGACCCCAACTGTGCCAAGGGCGCGGTGACCGCGGACCAGAAGAAGCAGATCCTCGACGACCTGAAGAAGATGTCGGTCGTCGACAAGGTCGTGTACGAGTCGCAGGACGACGCCTACAAGCACTACAAGGAGCAGTTCGGAAACTCCCCGCTGGCCAGCTCCCTGACGCCGGACCAGATGCAGGAGTCGTACCGGATCAAGCTGAAGGACCCGGAGAAGTACCAGGTCATCGCGACCGCCTTCAACGGGCGTGACGGCGTGCAGTCGGTGCAGGACCAGAAGGGCATCCTGGACAACCTGTTCACGCTGCTCGGCTATCTCAACCTCGGCGCGCGCGGCGTGATGCTGGTGATGCTCTCGGTGGCGCTGCTGCTGATCGTCAACACCGTCCGCGTCTCGGCGTTCAGCCGCCGGCGGGAGACCGGGATCATGCGGCTGGTCGGCGCGTCCGGCCTCTACATCCAGGCGCCGTTCATCATGGAGGCGGCCGTCGCCGGGGTGATCGGCGGCACCGTCGCCTGTACGTTCCTGGTCCTCGGCCAGTACTTCGTCATCGATCACGGAGTGGCGCTGGCGCAGAAGCTGCCGCTCATCAACTTCGTCGGCTGGGACGCGGTCTTGACCAAGCTGCCGCTCATCCTCGCCGCGAGCTTCCTGATGCCCGCGTTGGCCGCGTTCTTCGCGCTGCGCAAGTATCTGAAGGTGTGACGCACGCCAAGAGGGTCGCGGGGGCAAGAGCCCCTGCGGCCCTTCGTCGTTGTCCTAGACTCACCGCCATGTCAGGTCGTGACCTGTTCTGTCAGCCCCGCCGCATCGGCCGCGGGGCCACCCTGGCATTGGTGTTCGCGAGCGTGCTCGCCGCCGGCGCCGCGACCGGGTCGCTGCCCGGCACCGACCGCGTGACCACGGCGGACAGGGTCCGCACGGCCGGTGATCCCGGCGGGCGCCACGAGGAGGTCGCCCGGGCCGCCGCCGAGGCGATGGCCGACGGCAAGTCCCCGACGGAGGCCGCCGAACGGGCCGTCAGCCGCAGCGGTGACCGCTGGGGCGCCGTCTACTCCCAGGGCGAGTACGAGGAGTTCCAGGAGGCCCTCGACGGCCGCTACACCGGCGTCGGCCTGTGGGCGCGGCGCGAGCGGGGCGGCCGTATCGAGGTGACGAAGGTCAGCGCCGGGTCGCCGGCGGCAGAGGCCGGCATCCGCGCGGGCGACCGGCTGCGCAGCATCGACGGGCACGCGGTCGACGGCCGCCCCGTCACCGACGTCGTCTCGTTGCTGCGCGGCGACGCCACCGACGCCGGAGCCGGTACGCCGGTCCGGCTCGGCCTGGAGCGCGGCACGCGTGCGTGGACGCTCACCCTGCGCCGCGCCCGGCTGTCGACGAACTCGGTGACGGTCCACACGCTCCCCGGCGGCATCACCGTGATCAGGATCGCCTCCTTCACCAAGGGCGTCGGCGACAAGGTCCGCGCCGCGGTACGGCGGGCGCCGGCCGACGCCGGGATCGTGCTCGACCTGCGCGGCAACTCCGGCGGCCTGGTCACCGAGGCCGTGGACACCGCGTCCGTCTTCCTCGACGGCGGCTTGGTCGCCACCTACGACGTGGACGGCGCCCCGCGCGTCCTGCACGCCACGCCCGGCGGCGACACGGCCAGGCCCCTGGTCACGGTCGTCGACGGCGGGACGATGAGCGCGGCCGAGCTGCTCACCGGCGCCCTGAAGGACCGCGGCCGCGCCGTCGTCGTCGGGTCGCGCACCTTCGGCAAGGGCTCGGTGCAGATGCCGAGCCGGCTGCCGGACGGCTCCGTGGCCGAGCTGACCGTCGGGCACTACCGCACGCCCTCGGGCCGCGGCGTCGACGGCGCCGGCATCACGCCGGACCTGGAGGCCGACGGCGAGGCGCTGAAGCGGGCCCGGACGGTGCTCAGCGGGCTGGGCGACACCACGTAGATCGTGCGGGCCGGGTTAATCCACTTCCCGCGCACCCCCGGTGTGGTGCGAAAATGGTGGGCACTATGGCTAAGGAAAAAGGGCGCAAGCTGATCGCGCAGAACAAGAAGGCGCGGCACGACTACCTCATCATCGACACCTACGAGGCCGGTCTGGTCCTCACCGGGACCGAGGTGAAGTCACTGCGCCAGGGGCGGGCGTCGCTGGTCGACGGCTTCGTGCAGCTGGACCAGCACGAGGCGTGGCTGCACAACGTGCACGTCCCGGAGTACAGCCAGGGCACCTGGACCAACCACAGCGCCCGCCGCAAGCGCAAGCTGCTGCTGCACCGCGAGGAGATCGCCAAGCTGGAGTCGAAGTCCCAGGAGACGGGTCACACGATCGTGCCCCTCGCCCTGTACTTCAAGGACGGCCGGGCCAAGATCGAGATCGCGCTGGCGAAGGGCAAGAAGGAGTACGACAAGCGGCAGACGCTGCGCGAGAAGCAGGACCGCCGCGAGACCGAGCGCGCGATCTCGGCGGTACGGCGCAAGGAGCGGGCGTAGGGCCTGTCCGGCGGGTCGGCCCTGGCCGGGGAATACGCTGGCATCCACCGGCGTTGGTCACGTACGATGGCAGGTAGCACCGGACGTGATGCCCGGTGTGCTCATTGAAAAATCAACATGGGGATGATCGGTTTCGACAGCGGCTGTCGAAGCAGGGGAAGCGTGTCGAGGAAGCGGCCATGATCTCGTAAACCACAGGCCGAAAAAAATAATCGCCAACACCAAGCGCGATTCCTTCGCCCTCGCTGCCTAAGTAGCGACTTGCGAAGTGTCAGCCCGGGGCTGTTCCCGACCCGGATCCTGGCATCAGCTAGGGAACTAAACCTTGATCCCGGTCACGGGGTGAAGAGGGAAATCAAACAGTGACTGAGCCCGTCGGAGACTTGTCCGCGTGATCTCCGGGGCCGAGAAAAGCACAGCGGACTGCACACGGAGAAGCCCTGATTCCGCACCGTTGGACGCGGGTTCGATTCCCGCCATCTCCACGAGGTCCCTCCGGGGATCACCCCATGTGGGCGAAGGCCCCGTCGCTTCGAGCGGCGGGGCCTTCGTCATGTGTACATGTACCTGTGCAGACCTGTACGGGTACGGAAGGGGTCGAGCATCGTGACCGCATACACACTGCGCCCGATCGGGCGCGTCGAGTCCCGGCTCACGGACCGGGCCGCGGCGCCCCGCCAGCCCGACGAGGGAGCGCCCGACGCCTGGCTCGTCGTCGACGAGCGGTACGCCGCCGCGCTCGACGGTCTCACCGAGGGCGCCGACGTCGTGCTGCTGACCTGGCTCGACCGCGCCGACCGCGACACGCTCATGGTGCGGCCGCGTGACGACGCCGCCCGGCCGCTCACCGGTGTCTTCGCCACCCGCTCGCCGGACCGCCCCAACCCGATCGGCCTGCACACCGTCCGCGTCCTCACCGTGTCCGGCACGCGCATCCATGTGCGCAACCTGGAGGCCATCGACGGCACCCCCATCCTGGACATCAAACCCGTCCTGACGCCGGAGCGGTGACGGACGCCGGTCTGTGACACGCCTGTGACCGGAGCAGTGGCTTCCGCCACAGCCACCCGGCCGGGGCCCTGATGGGGTGACCGGATGCGGACCACCCACCTCGCCGCCCCGGCCGCCCTCGCCGCCGCCCTGCTGCTCTCGTCGTGCGGCACCCGGACGGCGGACGGTTCGGCCGGCGCACCCCCCTGCCCCTCGCCCTCACCGGCGACCGGCGCGGCAGAGGAGAAGGACGGGGTGCGGATCACCGCGCTCACGGCCTCCGGCCGAGGCGGTGCCTGCGGTCGCACCGGTTCCACGGTCGCGTACGAGGTCACCAACCGCACCGGTGCCGAGATGACGTACACGGTCACGCTCAGCTTCCTTGCGGGCTCCGCCGGCGCGCTCGCCGACGTGACACAGACGGTGGAGCGGGTGGCCCCGGGTGCGACGGTCCGCCGTACGGCCGGGCCGCCGTACGGGACGGGCGATGTGACGGGCGCGAAGGTCCTGAAGGTGCGCAGCGTCCCCTCCGCCGAGGCGCCCTCGCAGAGCGGCCCGTGTCCGCCCTCCGGGGTGCGGGTGTACGCCGACCGGGGCGACGCGGCGATGGGCCTGAGGGTCGTGGGGCTGCACCTGGAGAACTGCGGCACCGGCACCTACCACCTCGACGGCTACCCCCTGCTCCAGCTCCTCGACGAGGACCACAAGCCGGTGGACACGGTCCGCGTCCTGCACGGCGGCGACGAGATCGCCTCCGGCACCGGCGCGGACGGAGCCCCGGCGCCGCTCGCCCTGACCCCCGGACAGCGGGCGGCGGCCGTCATGACCTGGCGCAACACCACCGGCTTCGGCGAGGCGGTGAACGCCCCGTACGTCCGTGTACGGGCGAAGCCGGGCGCCGAGCCGATCACGGTGACCCCGGAACTCGACCTGGGCACGACGGGCAAGCTGGGCGTGGGGCCGTGGAAGCGGGATCCGGGCGCCTAGTGCTGTGACCGGAAAGGTCCACCGGCTCGCGACGCCCGGCACGGCACCTCGCCGCGTTGTCGCATCACCCGAGTACATCCAGTACGCGGGCGATGCTCCGCCTTGCGATGCACCGCACCGGACGCCGCGAGCTTTCCGGTCACAGCACTAGCGAGACGCCCCCCGGGCCCGGCGTCCGCCGTCAGCCGCCGATCTCAGCGGGCTTCACGACCACCCAGCCCCGGTCGGCGTCCACCGGTACGCCGGCTGCCTTCTGCTGGTCGGTGCGCCCGGCCTTCTCTGTCTCCAGCGCGTCGGTGTACTTCTGCTTGCGGTTGACCCACAGCCGCAGGCCCCCGGAGCGCACATCGGTGTCGAAGAGCATGAACCAGTCCGACGGGGAGTCCCCGGCCACGAGGGCGGGCCGCCGGTAGGGGTCGATGTACTCCTTGATGCCGGCGAGCTTGCCCACGTACCACGTGGCCGGCGTCCACAGGTACGGCGTCACGACCATGCCGGCGTGCCGGCTCGCCGGGTACTCCGCGTCCAGGAAGTGCCCCTGCTCGATCTGCTTGCGGGCGGTGGTCAGTTCACCCGTCGCGGGGTCGCGCAGCAGCGTCGTGACGCCGATGACGTTCTGCGGCTCGACACCGAGGCCGTAGCGGGGGTCGGACACGACCATGCGCACCAGCTCCTCGTGCGCGGCGGTCATGACGTACGGCGTGATCCCGTGCTCCCGCAGCGCGTTGAGGAGTTCGCGCTGGCCGGGGTAGATCCGCGGCGCGTCGACGGTGTCGTGCACGAGGGTGTCGCCGTCGTAGTACGTGACCGGGATGGGGTCGGTGCGGGCGAAGAGTTCGTCGACGAAGGTCTTGAGCTGCCGCAGGCTGAAACCGGCGAACACCTGCGCGATCCAGGGGTAGCCGACCTTGTCGTCGATCTCGCAGAGCCGCACGTAGTACGAGTACAGGCTCTCGCCGTCCCGGAACGGAATGAGCCGCAGTGACGGGTCGATCGACTCCGGGCTCAGCGCGCCCTTCATCTCCAGGTAGGGGAGCAGAGCCTCTTCGAGGTCGTGGCGCCAGATGGTGTTGTCGGCGTCGAACACGGCGTACGCGTCGCGCCCGGCGTGCTCGGCGATGAGCCGCTCGAGCCGGCGCGCCTGCTCCGCGGGCCAGTGCGTCAGCCGCGCCCGTCCTCCGCCTCGGTGGCCGGGCGCGGGCCCGTCCGATGCCCGCGCCGGAACCGGAACGGCCGTCACCGCACCCACGACCGATACGGCACTGAGCAGACGACGCCGGGTGACGGCCATGTCGGCCCCTCTCTTCGGGTCTTCGGGTTTCGTATCGCGCAATACCTTGCCCTATGGGCAACGAAGGGAATCGTTGCCGGAGGGTCCCTGTCAAGACGTACGACACACCCACACGACGGCCGCCCGATTGTGGTGGCCCGCCCCATGTCGGCCCGGCGGCCCGGCTCTTACCGTCCCTGCCCATGACTGTGACCAGAGCCGCACACCGTATCGCCGCCCTCCTGGCGACCTTGCTGGTCGCCCTGGGCCTCACCTCCCTCACCCCCGGCCGGGCCGCCGCCGCGCCGGGCCTTCAGGAAGTCACCGGCTTCGGCTCCAACCCCGGCAACCTGCGCATGTTCCGCTACGACCCCGACGGACTCCCCGCCGGGCGGCCCGTCGTCGTCGCGCTGCACGGATGCACCCAGGACGCCGCCGGCTACGGCACCGGCAGCGGGTGGCTCCAACTGGCCGACCGGTACCGCTTCTCCGTCGTGCTGCCGCAGCAGCAGAGCGGCAACAACCCCTCAAGCTGCTTCGACTGGTTCCAGACCGGCGACATCCAGCGCGGTCAGGGCGAGGCCGCGTCCATCGCCCAGATGGTCGACCGGCAACTCGCCGACACCGGGGGAGACCCGGCGCGGGTGTACGTCACCGGGCTGTCCGCCGGCGGTGGCATGACCGCCGTGATGATGGCGGCCTACCCCGAGAAGTTCGCCGGTGGCGGTGTGGTCGCGGGGCTGCCGTACGGGTGCGCGCAGGCCGCCGGTTCGCCGTATGTCTGCATGTACGTCGGCGCCACGCAGACCCCGCGCCAGTGGGGCGACCGGGTGCGTGCCGCCCGGCCCGGGTACGGCGGGCCGTGGCCCACGCTCACCGTCTTCCAGGGCACCGCCGACTACACCGTCAAGCCCGTCAACATGGCCGACCTGGTCGAGCAGTGGACCGATGTGCAGGGCGCCGACCAGGCCGCCGACGTCTCCGACACCGTCGCCGGATATCCGCACCGGGTGTACCGGGACGGCGCCGGACGGGCCGTCGTCGAGACCTACAGCATCACCGGCATGGGACACGGCCAGCCCGTCGACCCCGCCACCGGCTGCGGGAGCGCCGGCGCGTATCTGCTCGACGTCAAGCTGTGCGCCGGTTACCGCCTCGCGCTCACCTGGGGGCTGACGGCCGGCTGAGCACGTGGAGCGAGAGCGACAGCTCTCTCCGGCCGGACCCCGGCCACTAGGCCCTGTCGTTTGGATCACCCCGCGACGCCGGGGGGGGGGAAAAAACCACCGCGGGCGAACCCACCCCCCCGGCCCCCCCCCCCCCCCCCCCCCC